>NZ_JBIWNY010000010.1:155692-175963 GCF_044767465.1 Streptomyces sp. NPDC101237
CCGCGCCCCCCCCCCCCCCCCCCGCCGGCGCCGGCCCCCCCCCGGCCCCCCCCCCCCCCCCCCCGGGGGGAGGCGGTCGACCGGATCCTGGCGCTGATCGGCGGTCAGCGCGCTACGGAGCGGCGTTCATGAGATCGAGTGCGCTCTGCTGCCGGGCCGCGTCCGTGGAGTCCACGGGGCCGTACCAGCGCAGGCCGTACTGGTCCAGCGCGTTGCGGTCGACGCCGTGGGCTCGGGTGGCCTGGCGCTGCAGGTAGGCGGTGTAGGGGTGGTCGGCCAGCGCGCCGTTGAGCTGGGCCAGGCCCCGGACGTCGGCGCCCTTGAAGGACGGGCCGTCGGCTCCGCAGTCACCGGACTCGCAGGGGTCCTTGAGGATGCCGTCGGCGGTGTTGAGCTGCGCCGACGTGGTGTTGGCGTCGGCGATGCGGCGGGCGGTGTCCAGCAGGGCGCCGTCGCCGGTGGCGGTGTGGAGTTCGGTGAGGGCGCCGACGAGGACACCCTGGTTGTAGGACCAGACGGTGGAGTCGCCGGTCTTGCAGGTGGACAGCGACAGGCCGTCGGAGACCGTGTCGGCGCCGGTGATGAGACCGGTTCCCTTCAGCCACGACCATCCCGCCCGGGCCCGGCCCAGGTAGGCGGAGTCACCCGGGATCCGGTTGTGCAGCGCGGCGTTGAGCTCGATGTAGAGGGAGTTCGGGATGGCGTTCTTGGTGGACTTCGCCGTGCTCCAGTACACGCCGCCACCGCAGACGGAGTCCCAGTACGACGCCATGTGGTCCGCGTCCGCCCGCGCGGTGGCGAGGTAGCGGCTGTCCTTGGTGAGATCGTAGGCCGCCACCCAGGCGAGGCCCCACCAGCCCGTGTCGTCGATGTAGGAGTTCCTGAACTGGCCACCCTGGGCGTTGACGTTGAGGTCGTAGGTCCGTCCGACGGCGTACTGGTAGCTCGTGACGCCGGTCGTGCGGATGCTGCCGATCAGCGAGGTCAGCGCGTTGGCCGAGTTCCACCAGCCGGTCGTCGCGAACAGCCCGCTCCCGTAGTCGTAGTACTCCATGAGCGCGGTGGCGGCGGCGCCGTGGCGGTCCGCGGCGTTCCAGGTGGTGCGAGCCCAGGGCGTGCACGCGATGTCGGCCCGGTCGCCCGCCTTGCCGCAGGCCCGCAGGGCGCCCACCCCGTGGTTGTTCCAGTCGTCGACGTTGTACATGAGGGTGCGCCATCCGCGCTGCCCGGAGGGAATTGCGGTGTCGCCCAGTCGGCTGCCCGAACTCCATGTGCGGCCGCCGTCGAAGGACCGGTCGAGCCAGACCTCGTCCGTGGGGCTGCCGTTGTCGATCGAGGCCCAGCCCATGTCGTCGCCGTCGTCGAGGTGCAGCGTGATGGAGCGTGAGAAGAGGGTCGTGGTGACGGGGGTTCGGTCGCCGGGGGAGAGCGCGGGATCCCGGCCGTCGCAGTACTTGTCGCAGATCGCGGAGGCGGCCCGCGCCGGTCCTGGGAGCGATGCCGACATCGTTGTCAGCAGGCCGAGGGCGAGGGTGGTGACGGCGGTGCGGAGGAGACGCATGTGAGCTCCTGCGGGGGGAATGGCGCGCCATGCCGTACTCGAGGGCGGGGTCGGAGACGGGTGCCGGGCTCGTGGTGAGGTGACCGGAGCGGGTGCGGGGAGTCCGAGGGCCGGGTTCCTGAGGGGCCGTCGTGCGGGGCCGGTGGCGGACGCGGCGTCCGGTCCGTACCGGCGGCCCCGCCCGTAGGATCGGCATTTTGCATGCGCCTGTCAACGGTCTGCGTCGGTCACCACGGCGCGGTCGCGTCCGGTGCCATGCCCGGCACGAGCCCCGCCGCGGATGCCGCCCCGGCTACGGGAGGCGAGTCCAGGGAGAGGCGGGAGACGATGCGGTAACGGTCGCCCCGGTAGATGGAGTGGACGTACTCGACGGGCCGGTCGTCGGCGTCGGTGGTCAGGCGCTCGAAGAGCAACGCGGGGGAGAGGTGCGGCACTTCCAGGATCTTGGACTCGGCCTGGCTGACCACGGTGGGTTCGATCGTCTGCACGGCCTTGCTCACCTGGACCCGGTGCCGCCGGCGCAGATGCTCGTACAGGTCGCCGTTCTCCAGCTCGCCGGCGGTGAGCGAGGGCGCCACGGCCGCGGGGATGTGCAGGTGCTCGATGGCCATGGGGGCGCCGTCGACGAGCCGCAGGCGCGCCGCGTAGACGATCTCGGCGGCGGGCGACACGTGCAGTCTGCGGCCCACCCGGGCGCCGGCGGCATGGGTGGTGAACTCCAGCAGCCGGCTCGATCAGGTGCCGGACGCCTGGGGAAGGGTCATGCCCGCGGAGTCGGAGACGAGTTCCTGCGTGATCTTCTCCGGCGCCACGAACATGCCGCGGCCGTGTCTGCGGACGAGGACTCCCGCCGCGACGAGTTCGTCGACCGCCGCCCGCAGCGTCGGCCGGGACACGTGCAGGGTGTCGCAGAGGGACCGCTCGGAGGGGATGGCGTCCCCGGGGTGGAGTGACTCGGTGAGCTGAAGGATGTGGTCGCGCACGCGTTCTTGAGGGTCGCACTACTTCAAGTCCGACTCCGGCAGCGCGAGTTACCGCTTCGCCTGCTCCTGGGCGGTCAAGGGCTGCGCCAACATCACGGGAACCTTCGGCACCCTGTCCAACCCCACGGCGACCGCCGACCGTTACCTCGACATCGCGTTCACCTCAATCCCGGCAGAGCTACGCAGGCTGGCACGACCTGCTGCTCACCATCGACAACAGCAGCATCACGTACTACATCGACGGGCAGCCCTTCGGCACCCACGACTCCGCCTACCTGCCCGAACGGCCGATGTCGATCAACATCAACCAGTGGCTGATCGACCTCGCGGGCCAGACCGGCACCACACCCCGGTCGTACGACGAACAGGTCGACTACGTCCTGCACGTCAAGGACCAGGTCCTGACCCCGGCCCAGGTCACCGCCAAGATCAACGCCTACCGTTCGGCCGGTAAGACCTTCGAGGACACCGTCACCACCGGCTAGACCCTGCCGGGGCATCCCGGCCCAGGGGCCCGGTCCGGTGGGAGCGCCACCCGCTCGCACCGGACCGGGCCGCCCCGGCCGCCTCACATCCGGGACCGCAGGACGTCGACCTCACAGCCCGCCGCGAAGGGGTCGAAGCCGTGCTCCGTCAGCCAGCGGACCACCAGCAGGCTGCGCAACGACCACCACGCCCGGATCACGTCCAGGTCGACGTCGGTGCCGTAACCGACGAGGAGGTCGGCCAGGTGCTCCTCGTGCCCGAGCGTGAAGGTGGCGAGGTCGTGCAGGGCATCACCCCGGCCCGCCTCGGACCAGTCGATGACGCCGGTGACCTCGTCACCCTCCACGAAGACATGAGCGATCTGCAGGTCGCCATGGGTGAACGCCGGTGCCCACGGGCGCAGCGCGGCCTCGGCGACCTCGCGGTTGCGGACGACCAGGTCGGCGGGCAGCACACCGTTCGCCACGAGCGCCGCGCACTCGGCGTCGAGTTCCGCCGTCACCGCGGCGACGCTCCGGCCGGCCTGGCCCGTCCGGGCAGGCAGAGGCGCGTCGTGCAGCTTCCTGATGGCGGCGCCGGCCGCGGCCCACGCGTCCGGCGATCCGGTCGAGGGCCCGCCCAGACGCCCGAGCGTCGTCCCCGGAAGCGCGGCGAGCGCGAGCACGGGCGGCCTGCGCCACAGCACTTGCGGGGTCGGAACCGGCACGAGCGACATCATCTCGACCTCGACGTCGATCCGCGTCTGATCGGCGTCCACCTTCAGGAACACGTCGCCGACGCGCAGAGTCGCACGCTCGGAATGGGCGACGACGACTTCGACCTCATCCATGGACGACCAGTATTCCGACGACGACCGCGGCCGTCGCCGGGTTTACGCCCCACGGGATCACACGGACCGCGTCCCGGCCCCGCCGAGACCACCGTAGACGTGAGCCTCAAGGCACGGCGGCGCGTCCATGGCGACGGCCTCGCCCCGGTACAGGGCGATGAGTGTGTCCGCGTTGCGCCACCATGTGTCGGTCAAGCCCTGCACTTCGGGAACCTGCTCGTATCCGTCGAGGTCAAGGGAGTCGACTGCGTTGCCCGTGATCCGTGTGACGGACGTGGCCAGGAGCCGGGCACGGGCGGCCAGCGCCAGCGACTCCACCCAGCCGTCCGTACCGGCGTGCAACGGAGCCCATGCGTACCCGTGGATCCCGAACTCGCCCCGCGGGCCGATCATGAATCCGTAGGCCATGGAATACCGGCAGTCCCCGGCCGGGATCCACCAGCCCTCGGCGGCCGAGCCTTCGGGAACGTCAGCGTCCAGCACACGTGGGCCGCCCTCGTAGAACGGGGCCGGAGGAAGCGCGAAACCGCCCCAGCGGTCCTGGAAGCGCACGGCCCGGTCGATCTCGGCGGCCGGAATCCCGTGCGCCGTCCACGTGTCGCGACGGCGTCCGATCGCCGGTCGGGGGACACGGATGCCGTGCGCCGTCACGAACGTCTCGGCTCGGCGGGTCAGACCGGCCGGTGCGGCCGATGACAGGGGAGTGGCGGCGTTCATGGCGCAGGAGTCTAGGCAGCCATCACCCACCACCCGCACTGAACGGCCCAACGGGCCACATCTCCGGGCGAAACGCAACGTCGACAGGGGTCGCGGAGGCGGCTACCTTCCTCAGGTCCTCGGCGATCGCCCACGCCCGCGCAGGAGTCGCTTCGGCCTGTGCCGTCCGCGAAGGACGAGTCGGTCGCGCACCCCGCGAACCCAGGGAGAGACGCATGCCCCATCTCGCGCTGTACACCTTCGGCGTCCTGAAGTCGCCTCTCGCCGATCCCACGCCCCTGATGGACGAGTTCTACGACCGGGGCGCGGCCATCTACCGCACGATCGGCCTGCATCCCGGACACCTCGCGCACGCCGACGCGGCGGGAGGTGACCGCGGCGCGCTCTTCGAGGCGGACTGGGGTGCGTGGGGAGACTTCGCCGTACCGGCCTGGTACGCCAAGGGTCGTACGGCTGAGACCACCGCCCTGGCCGCGACGCTCTCACTCTGGACCGACCTGCGCTCCGCCTGCGAAGCCGTCTACACCGGCTTGCACCGTGAGGCGCTGAACAGGCGGTACGACTGGTTCGAGAGGACAGGACACCCGAGTCACGTGTTCTGGTGGGTGTCCGAGGGCCTGACACCCACCTGGCAGGACGGGGTCTCCAGGCTGGAACACCTGCACGAGCACGGCCCCGCGCCGCACGCCTTCACCCGCGAAACGGCCGAACGGAAGAGCCCGTGAAGGACGGAGGTCCCGGCCCGTGGTGATCAAGACTCGCGAGGTGTGCGACGGGTTGTAGAGATCTTTACTCGCGCAAGACCTCCGCTTGGTTCGGCGTGTCCGCTGTGGCGAGCCGCGATCCGAGGGCCGATGATCGAATGGCAGGACCCCGCGCGGGGTAGGAAGATCCTGCTATTCATCCCGGCCGGCACCCCCGGCAATACCGAAGGACGACGCAGTATGGCCAGCGGCACCGTGAAGTGGTTCAACTCCGAAAAGGGCTTCGGCTTCATCGCCCAGGACGGCGGCGGACCGGACGTCTTCGCCCACTACTCCAACATCTCCGGCAACGGGTACCGCGAGTTGGTGGAGGGCGAGCCCGTCACGTTCGACGTCACCCAGGGCCAGAAGGGCCCGCAGGCCGAGAACATCGTCCGAGGCTGACGACCGCGCCTGCCTCCGTCCTCCCGTGCCCAGCCGGCCCGGGACGACGGAGGCGGCCGGATGCCCGCCGGGCGGCCTCAGCCTTCCGGCCGGACGGTCACAGGCGGCTTCACCTCCAGGACGACGGCGGTGCCGGCCACGGTCCGGTCCTCGTGCATGGTGATCCGCCGGCCGGCCTCGACATGCGTCCAGTGCCGCGGGGTGAACGGAACGAGACGCACGGTGGCCCGGCCACCCGGCTCCAGGAAAGGCCTGCCCTCGACCCAGAGGCCGGCGATGCTCACCGAAGTGCCCCCGGCCGGGGAGAGGTTCCCGATGTCCCACATCGGCCGGAGAACCCCGTGACCGGCCAGGGGTGTCCTGCGTCGCGCCTCCGCCGCCGGGCGGAGAGTCAGATCCGCCCGCACCATTCCGTTCCGGATCTCGGTGCACCGCCAGCGGCACCAGGCCGAGCTCCGTGCCAGGTGGAGCAGCTCGGCGGCCTCGGCCATCCGCGCCCAGAACGTCGACGGCAGCTGATGCCCGTCCCCGAACTCCTCCAGCAGACCCAGCGCCGTCTCCCACTCGTCGTGCGCGAGGTACTCCCAGACGTCGCGCACCGTGAGGTCGTTCGCCGTGGCGGTCCCCTCCGGGGCCAGGAGGCAAGCGGATTCGAGCAGTGCGGCGACGTCCGGGTGGGTCATGCCGACCACCTTGCCAGGCGGTCCGGGCCGTCCGGAGACGGGGCCGCCCTCGCTCTGCGGCGAAGGGCGTGCGCTGTCGAGGTGTCTGTGCGTGCACCCGGTGACTCCGTTCGGCGCGGCGAGACCGGCGGGCGCACGACCGTGACATGGGCGTACGTGCGGTGAGCGCGGCCGCCCGGTGGCCGAGGTCCACCCCGTCGCCCCACCGGTGACCCGCTGCCGACCCGCCGTCGACCGGTGTGCGAAACTGCCGAGCACGGGGGAGGAGCGTGGTGGTGGGGCGGGAGCGCATACCGGGCGTGCGACGGCGGCACGGCACGACCGGCGTCGCACAGGCCGCGTCGGCGGTGCTGGTGGTGGGCGGACTGGCCCTGGCGGCGCTGCTGTTGCGCCCCGGCACGGACCTGATGGCCAAGGGCCGCGGCCCGCTCGGCGGCAACGGCGTCCTCGTCGTCGGCCTCGCCCTGATCGCGTTCCTCGGCGGCCTGGCGCTGCGCGAGAGGTACCGGGACCGGATCGGCACGGGCCGCGAACTCACCGCCGTGGAACAGCGGCTGGCCGACGGCATGCACCGTGTCCTGCCGGCCGCGGCCCTGCTCGTGCCGCTGCTCGCCCTGGTACTGCACCGGTTCGGTACGTCCGGCGCCAGCGACCAGGTCGACCGGAGACCGTCGCCGCCTCCCACGCCGCCGCGGGACCTGCTCCCCACCCCGCCGCCCGGACACCACGCCGAGCACCCCGGCGGCGGCATGCACCTCGGGCTGTCGCGCGTCCTGCTCGTCGTCGCCGTTGCCGTACTCGTCGCGGTCGTCGTGACGGCCGCACTGCGCCTGTGGCGTCACCTGGGACGTCCTCTGACGCCCGACACCGCGGCGACGTACGCGGTCCTCGACGACGAGCAGGACCGCCTCGCCCAGGCCGTGGACCTCGGACGCCACGCCCTGACGGGGACGGCGGACGCCCGCGCGGCCGTCATCGCCTGCTACGCCGCCATGGAGGAGTCGCTCGCCGAATCCGGCGTGACCAGGCACGCCTCGGACAGCCCGCAGGACCTGCTGGAGCGCGCCGTCGCCGACGGCCTGCCCACGGAAGCGGCCGCCGCCGCACTCACCGCCCTGTTCCGCGAGGCCCGCTACTCCACGCACCCGATGGACGGCCACCACCGCGACCGGGCCGCGGCCGCGCTCGCCGAGATCGCCGACGGCCTGCGGACGCGGTCCGCCCGCCACGCCGTGACAGGAACCCCGTGAGGGCGGCCGCCCGGATCCGGGCCCTCCTGAACTCCGCGCCGTCGAAGCCCGGTTCGGTACGCCACTCGCTGACCGTGTTCGGCATCGCAGCCGTCGCCGCCGAAGCGCTGCTCGCCCTCACCGACGGTGTCGGCGCCGCCGCCACCGGCCTCGCCGTCATCACCGCGACCGCGCTCGCCCTCGGACGCTTCGCCGCCGGCGGCGCCGCCCAGGACAGCGGCTACCGCAGGCCGATGCGCCTGCTGAGCAGCCGGGCCCCGGCGCTCGGCGGCTGGCGGCGCGTCGTGGCCCAGTCCCTGAGGGCCGACGACGAAGCCCGCTACGACACCGTCATGCGGCCGCAGTTGCAGCGGCTGTTCGCCGCCCGGCTGGCCGAACGGCACGGCGTGGCGATGTACCGGACCCCGCAGCGGGCCCGCGCCCTGGTCGGCGCCGACCTGTGGCCGTGGATCGACCCCGGGACGACCGCCCCGCAGCCCACCCTCCCCGAGCCCGTCCTGCGCTCCCTGCTCGACCGCCTGGAAACCCTGTGACCGAAGGCGCCGCGGGGCCGGCCCCGCGGCCCGCGCAACCGACCCCGCCCCGTGAGGAATCGACGTGACCAGCCCGCAACCCGCCCCGATCCAGTCCGCCCTGACCCCTCGCCAGGCGGGCGAACGGGCCGCCGCCGTGCTCGAAGAGATCCGTACGGCCGTGATCGGCAAGCCGGAACCGCTGGCGCTGGTGATGCTCGGCATCCTCGCCGGCGGCCATGTGCTCATCGAGGACCTGCCCGGACTCGGCAAGACCCTGCTGGCCCGTTCCTTCGCCACCACGCTCGGCCTGGACTTCCGCCGCATCCAGTTCACTCCCGACCTGCTGCCCTCCGACGTCACCGGAGCGCCGTTCTACGACCAGCGGACCGCCGACATGGTCTTCCGGCCAGGGCCCGTCTTCACCCACCTCCTGCTCGCCGACGAGATCAACCGCACCCCGCCCAAGACCCAGGCCGCGCTGCTGGAGGCGATGGCCGAGTCACAGGTGTCCGTCGACGGAAGCACCCGTCCCCTGCCCAGGCCCTTCGTGGTCGTCGCCACCGCCAACCCCATCGAGTACGAGGGCACGTACAGCCTGCCCGAGGCCCAGCTCGACCGGTTCCTGCTGCGGGTGCGCATGGGCTACCTGGAGGCCTCCCAGGAGGCGGGCATGCTGCGCGCGCGAGTCGACAGGGCAGCGCCCGAGGCCGTGCTCCGCACGCTCAGCGATCCCGGCGAGGTGCTGGCCATGCGGGACGCCGTCGAGAAGGTCGAGGTGGACGACGACCTGCTGGAGTACGCCGTCGCCCTGGTCCGCGCCACCCGGGCCCACCCGCACATCCAGGTCGGCGCCTCGCCGCGCGGCGGACTGGCCCTGGTCCAACTCGCCCGCGCCCGAGCCGTCCTGGACCTGCGCGACTACGCGACCCCGGAGGACGTCAAGTCCGTGGCGGTACCCGCCCTCGCGCACCGCGTCACCCTCAAGCCGGAGCTGTGGGTCCGCCAGATCGACGCCGACGACGTGCTGCGCGAGATCGTGCAGTCCGTGCCCGCCCCGCAGACCTTGCCACGCACACCGGTCGCGTCATGACCCGGCCGGTGCCGGACCGCAGAGCCACCGCCGCGGTGCAAAGGGCTCTGGACGGCCGCCACGACGAGTCCGCCCAGCCCCCGCCGCCGCCTCCGCCGGGCTGGCGTGCCGGCGAACGCGCCCTGCGACTGGGCACGCTGGCCGTCGTCGCGCTCGCCGCCGCACTGGTCACCGGGCGGCCCTGGGTCTTCGCCCTCGCCGCCCCGCCGTTGGTGCTGCTCGCCCTCGCGCTGCCGACCGGGCCACGCCCCCGGAAGGTCACCGCCGAGGCAGAAGTGGAACCGCGCCGCTGCTTCGAGGGCGAGCAGGTGAAGGTACGGATCACGGTGTCGTACGACGGCGAGAGCGGCCGGCTGGACCCCGGCGTCACCCTCGGCCACGGCGTCCGGCTCGATCACCTCGCGGTCGGCCCGCACCACGTCGACCTCGTGCTGACCGCGGAGCGCTGGGGCCGCTGGACCCTCGGCACGGTCGACGTCGACGTCCACGACGGCGGCGGGCTGGCCCGGCGCACGGTCCGGGTCGAACTCGGCGAGGCCGCCGTCTTCCCGGTGCCCGGACACGCCGGCCTCACCCCCATCCCGGTAAGGCTGCCGCAACGGCTCGGCGAGCACACCGCACAGCAGCGCGGGGAGGGCGTCGAGGTCACCGGCGTACACCCGTACGTGCGCGGCGAACGGCAGCGGCGGATCCACTGGCCGGCCACCACCCGCCGCGGCACCCTCCAGGTGCACCAGTTCGCCGCGGAGCGCACCGCCGACACCGTGGTCCTGCTGGACGTGCTCGCCGACGTGGTCGACCCGGTCACCGGAGCGTCCTCGCTGGACGAGACCTTCCGGGCCGCCGCCGGCCTGGTCCGCGCCTACCTGCGCACCCATGACCGGGTCGGTGTCGTGTCCGTCGGCGGTGCGACCCGCTGGCTGCAACCGGGAAGCGGCCAGGGGTACTTCTACCGCATCGTCGAGAGCGTGCTGGAGGTCCGCAAGGACCTCGCCTACCGCACCGAGGGACTCGGACGACTCCCGCCGCCCGCGTTGCGCGAAGGCGCGCTGGTGTACGTCGTCACGCCGCTGACCGACCGGCGGATCCTCGACATCCTGGACCAGGTCCGCGGGCGGGCCAATCCGATGGTCGTGGTCGAGATCCCGTCAGGCGAGCCGGTCGTGGAACCCGGCGACACCGAGGGCGAACTCGCGCTGCGGCTGTGGCGGGCCGACCGCGACGCCATGCGCTTCGCCCTGGTGGAACGCGGCACCGCGGTCGTCGCCCACCGGCCCGGCGAGACCCTCGACCTCGCCCTGGCGCCGTTGCTGCGCACCCGCATCCGAGGAGGCACCCGATGACCACTCCGAGCGCGCGGACCGTCCGGACCGGCACGGGCCCGGCCGGATTCCGGGCCGCCGCCGCCCGGTTCGTCGCGGGTCTCACCACCCGCGTCACCGACCGCCTCCTCGGCACGGCGCTCGCCGTCGCCGCCTGCGACGCGCCCGCCGCCCTGCACGCGTCCCCGCTGGTGAAGGTGCTCGTCGTCGTGGCGGCGGCCGCCGCCTGGTGGGCCGCGCCGATGGTCGACGCGCGGCCTGTCCTGACGTCATGGCACTGGCGGACCGTCGCGGCCCGGCACAGGACGACTGTGCTGCCGGCCGCGGCGATCGCGGTCACCGCCGCCACCGGCCCCGCGCTCTGGGTGGTCGTCTGCGTCGCCGCCCTGCTGCTCGCCTATCTGCTCGTCACCGACGCCTGGACCGTCGGCGTCACCGCTCCGCCGGGCCGCCCGCCGGCCACACCGGCACTGGCGGCCGCCGCCGCGACAGCGGCTGTGCTGCTCGTGGCCCAGGCACCGGTCGCGGACACCTCATGGGCGCGGCTGCCCGCCTCCCTCGCGGTCGCCGCGACCGTGGCCTGCCTGATGCTGGCGCTGCGCGCGGGTCGCGAGGGGACCGCCTGAGAGCGGACCGCGTTCGAAGGGTCCACCGGGGAACGACCGCAGCCGAGCGCGGTGGTCGAGGCGAACGGCCACGCGTGGTGTACGCCCGGCAAGGGGCGTACACCACGCGTCCATCGATCCATGCAGGTCATGCAGTTCATGCCGGCAGGTGGCCGACTCCGTGCCGTGACTGCCTTTCATCGTCACTCGGGCGACGAGGGCGTACGTGTCACCCGTCCTCCGCCCGGAACGAGCTGCCAGAATTCCGCCGCTCGAATGGTCGTGACGTAATAGTTCGTTATGCGGACCGTGAGAATCCCAGTGGTCGGCCCGAGCCCGCTGATGCCGGATCGCCCACGCTGCCAGAATGCGGACGGAATTATTTCCGGGTACTTACCTCCCCGGCGTGTCCCGGTCCCCGTCCAGGTCGTGGTCGGTGGCGAGGGCGACCTGCCGCCAGGCGTCCATCTCCTTGCGGAAGGCCTCCAGCTTGGCGTCGAACGCCCGCAGCGTGTCGGCACCGAGCGGAAGACGCAGCGGCGGTTCCGGCGCGGTCGCCATCTCGACGACGGCGCGTGCGGCCTTGGCCGGATCGCCGGGCTGCGCGTGGTTCAGGCTCGCGGCGGCCACGCGCATCGCTCCGGCGGTGGACGCGTAGTCGTCGATGGTGTCAGGGCCGGTGTGCAGGCTGGCGGGATCGAGGAAGTCCGTGCGGAAGAAGCCCGGTTCGACGAGGGTCACATGAATGCCGAGGGGCGCGAGTTCGGCGTGGAGGGTCTCGGTGAAACCCTCGACGGCGAACTTCGTGGAGGCGTAGACGCCCCAGCCGGGCGCGGTGGCGAAGCCCACGATGGAGCTGATGTTGATCACGTGCCCGGCGCGTTGGCGGCGCAGCGCCGGCAGTACGGCGCGCTGCACGGCGAGCGGGCCGAACACGTTGGTCTCGTACAGCGCGCGGACCGCGGCGTCGTCGGACTCCTCGACGGCGGCCAGCAGTCCGCTGCCGGCGTTGTTGACCAGGACGTCGATCCGGCCGAACCGCTCCATGGCGGCCTCGACGGCGGCGTGGACACTCCGCGGATCGGTCACGTCCAGCGCCACGGTGAGCAGGGCGCCGTCGGCGTCGGGAAGCCGTTCACGGACGGATTCGGCGTTCCTGGCGGTCGCGACCACCTGATGGCCCGCCGCGAGGGCGGCACGGGCGATCTCCAGGCCGAGGCCGCGGGACGTTCCCGTGATGAACCAGACGCTCATTGTCTTCTCCGTGCTCAGGTATGGATCGGGGTGTTCGGGTGTTCAGGCGGTGCGCGGGTCGAAGGCCGCGCGGTTCTGGCTGACGAATTCCTCGACGCCGAGCGGGTCGCTGCCGCCGATTGTCCTCACCAGATCGTTGGTGCCGGCGAAGACGCCGTTGCGGTAGTCGACGGCCACGGCGAGCAGGTGCTGGATCAGGTGCTCCGGCGCGCCCCGCCCTCGCAGGATGGCGGCGAATTCGTCGAGCTCGATGGGCACGTAGGTGACGTCACGGTCCAGGGCGCGTGACATGCGCTCGGCGATCTCGTGGTGATCGAGCTCCTCCGCGCCGTACAGCGGGTAGATCTGGCCGGCGTGCGGGGCGGGGTCCTCCAGGATGGCCGCGATCACCTTCGCCTGGTCGCTCTCCGCGATGGGGGCGTGGCGTCCGTCGGCGAACGGCAGGCGCAGCTCGCCGGTTCCGTCGGCCCAGGTGTCGATCAGCCAGTTGGTGAAGAAGGTCGGGCGGAGGTGGGTGACCGGGACCGGGAAACGGTCCAGGACGCGTTCGGCGACCCAGTGCTGGCGTGCGGCGTTGCTGGCGCTGTCGCGGCGGGCCGAGATCTGCGACATGTTCACGATCGCCTGGACTCCGGTCTCGGCCGAGGCCTGGGCCACGTTCACGGTGGCTTCCATCAGGCCCGGACGGATCGGATAGGTGAAGTACAGGGCATCGACGCCCTGGGTCGCCCGGGCCAGCGAGTTCAGGTCGAGCACGTCACCGACCACGGTGTCGGCGCCGAGGTCGGCGAGCCGGCGGGCGCGGTCGTCGAGACCGCGGACGAGTGCGCGGACGCGGTGTCCGCGCTGGAGCAGCAGCTCGGTGGTGCGGCCGCCGGTCTTGCCGGTGGCCCCGATCACCAGGAGGTTGCGTGCCATGAGGATGATCTCCGTTTCCTGACGGGAACTGGCGGGTGCTTGAGGAGAGCGGCGGGAAGCCCAGCATCTGTCCGCCGGGCCGATCCCGCGGATCGCGGGGGAGCGGCGGTGCGTCGCGCGGTCACGAGGAGTGCGTGGACGCTTGCGCGCCCCGTGCGGCCTGTGGGGACACTCCGTCCGTCTCTCCGAAGGAAAGGGCTTGGCAGCCCTTTTTGCCTCCCTCCAGGGAACCTCTCGCAGAATGGGTTGTCAAGCCCATTCCTCCGGTACGATGGTCCGTATGACCACCACCAGCGAAGCGACCGGTCAGAAGCTGACCGCCAAGGGGCTGGCCACCCGTGAGCGCATCGTCCGGGCGGCCGCCGAGCTGATCTACGAACAGGGCGCGCAGAGCACCAACAACGAGCAGATCCGTGAAGCCGCCGGGGTCAGCGGATCGCAGCTGACGCGCCACTTCCCCACGAAGGAGTCCCTGGTCCGAGCCGTGCTCGCCTGGCAGGCCGACCACATCGTCACCCGCCACCAGGCACCCGAGCTGGGCGAGCTGGACAGCTTCGCCGCCCTGCACCGGTGGGCCGACTCCTACATCGCCTCCGAGGACATGCTGCGCGGCGGCTGCACCTTCGGCTCCCTGGCCGCCGAGGTCGTCAAGAACGAGCCGACCCACCGGGACACGGTGGCGGCCGGCTTCGCACGCTGGCAGGCGTTGTTCAGGCGCGGCCTGAGCGCGATGCGCGACCGCGGCGAACTGCGACCGGAGGCCGACCCGACCGCACTCGCCCACCTGCTCACGGCCGCGTTCCAGGGCGGAGCCCTGCTGGACCAGGCGGCCGGCGACTCCACACCCCTGCGCGACGCGCTGTACGGCGCCCTGGCCTACGTCGAGTCGTTCGCGCGGAAAGGCTGAGCGACCGCGCGGGGACGGAGAGCACCGGCGCTGGATCCGGCCTCCGTCCCGGCGATCACTCGCACGACGAGCGGCGGCCCCGACTCGCCACCCGGCAGGCCGGGGAGGGCGGACACCGCAGACGCCCGCCGCCCGTCACGTACGCCGCCACCGCCGCCCGGCTGCCGGTACGCATGGCCGGTACCTGGACGGCCACCGTCCCGGACGGGTCGGGATGCGCATCTCCCGCGGAACATCCCGACCTGCCCATGGCCTCAGGTGCGCCCGCGACGCACCGCTACCCGTCTCACGTCCCCCGCGTCAGCCACCCCTCCAGTTCCCGCTTCGCGGCAAGCGCCCTCGCAAGCGTCCTGGCTCGGAAAGGGTTCGAGGTGCTCAGCGCGGAGGCGACCGCCACCGCCTCCTCCAGCAGTGCCAACCGCTGCTCGGGCCGTTCCCGCACCAGCGGTGACGCGCTGGCCTCCACCAGGACGTAGGCCAGCTTCGACCCGTACGCCTCGGGCTCGACCCGCGTCAGCAGACGGTAGATCCGCAGCCCCTCGGTACCGCGCACGACCCTCCGGTTGGAACTCAGCAGCTCAACCCGCGCCCGCATGACCATTTCCTGATCCATCGATCCCCCTTCGTTCCCCTACCCCCCCCCGCGCCCGTCCCGCGACGAGGCAGCGCGACGAACGCGTCGACACCCGGGGACGGATGCCGACACGGACGTCGGAGAGTGGATGACGACGAGTCTGCGGGCGGGCCACCACCCCGGACAAGCCTGAAAGGACGTGCGCTCCGTCCTACCGCAAACCGCCTCCGAGCAGGCATGATGGAGCTGACACTCACTCAAGAGCCTGAGCTGGGCAGTCGTGGCCGGGTTCGCGGTCGGGCCGGTGGGTGCGGCGGAATTCGACCGGCATCCGACATCGGGCGGGCCCTGCGTGCCGGTCCAGGCGCCGTGAGCCGGGGCGGTGGCCGAGCCGATACGCCCGGCCTCCGATCGTTCCCCGACGGCAACGCCTCCCTGACAACGTCCGCTTGACGCCGTTCACAAAGCCGCACCGCGTCCGAACGCTCGCGCCGCCCATCCAGTCGGCGGGGACCATCGTCCGATCCCCCGGCCCGCACCACCGGCCCGCACGCCTCCACAACTCCATGACCGTCGACGACTCTCTGCCGTAGATTTCCCACGTGATCCAGGACGGTGAATCGATGCGCGGAGGCCTGTCGACGGTACGCCGTGAGGGTGAGACCGTCCTCAGGCCCTGGCGGCCGTGGACCCCGGCGGTGCGGGAACTGCTGCGTCACCTGGAGCGGGCGGGACTCGACGGTGTGCCGCGCGCCCTTGGAGACGGTCCCGTGGACGGCCACGAGGTCGTGTCGCTGCTGCACGGCGAAGTCGGACTCCACCCCTGGCCACGGGCGCTCCTCGCGGACGAGGGCGTCGTCGCGCTCGGCGGCTGGCTGCGCGCCTATCACGGGGCGGTACGCGACTTCCGGCCGTCGCCGCACGCCGTCTGGTGCGACCCGGACGCCCGCTGGCGTCCCGGGCTGATCGTCCGTCACGGCGACCTCACGACCTGGAATTCGGTCTGGACGGACGACCGGCTGGTCGGTGTCATCGACTGGGACCTGGCCATGCCCGGCGAGGCGCTGGACGACCTGGCACAACTAGCCTGGTACAGCGTGCCTTTGAGGCTACCCGAACGTCAGCTGAGGGTCGGCTACGGCGCCGGTGGTGCGCCGTTGGCGCGACGACTGCGGCTGCTCTGCGACGCCTACGGCGCACACCCGGCCGACGTGCTGGACACACTGGCCCGGTTGCAGCGTGAGGAGACCGATCGAATCGCCCGCCTGGGCCCGCTCGGCGCGGACCCCTGGGCGACCTTTCTGCGGCGGAACTTCATCCCGGACATCGAGGAGGAGCGTGCGTGGGCGCTGGGCCGACGCGAAGAACTCCTCGGCCACGGTTGACGCCACGGTCCCGCCCAAGCGACTCTCCCCGCCCGGCCTGCACTCCGCCCATGGAGATCGTTTCTGCGCGTTAGCCCAGGGGGGTGAACGGGTGGCTGGAAGCGTGTCGCTCGGGCGGAGCCGTGCCGAGTCACCAGATCAGGCACCAGTAACTGCCATAGTGCCCGATGGCGATGTTCCGGCCCTGCGGGACGAGGCTCGGGTTCGGCTGTCCGACGGCCGAGAGGGTGCAGACCGGGTCCCCGACCTTGTTCGCCGCTGCCATCCGCTTGGCCGCGGCCACGGCCTCCGGCGACGTGACCCAGGTGGTCGTGCCCGGCTTCGTGCCCGTGGCGGTCGGGGCCGGAGCCGTCGGAGTCGTGGGCACCGGCGTCCGCGAGGGCTGTGGGGTCGCCCCGGGCGGCCTGGGCAGCGTCGTCGCGGAGGACCGCGAGGGCTCGGCGCGGGCCGACGCCGGTGAGGACGGCGGCCTCGGCGAGGTCGGGGTGGACGGCGGCCTCGGCGAGGTCGGGGAGGACGGCGGCCTCGGAGAGGTCGGGGAGGTCTGTGGAGGCGTCGAGGCCGGGGACGTGTGCGGGGGCGGTGACGTCGGCGGCGTCGGTGACGTCGGCAGGGTGGGAGTCACGGACGGCTTGGGTGGCGTTGTGTGGGAAGGCGGCGGCTTGGTCGTCGGTGTGTGTACCGGCGGCGGGGGAGGCAGGGGCGTCGTCCGGTGGGGCGCCGGGCGGGTGCCGGGCGGTACCGGAGGCAGCGGCTGAGGCGGTCGAGGCGGCGGTGTGTGTGCCGGTCTCGGTGCCGTGGAGGCAGGCGTGCGAGAGGCCGGCGGCCGGGTCGACGGTGACAGGGACGGGTTCGGCGTCGGGGGAGACGTCGTGGCCGACGGTGACTCTGACTCCGACGGCTGCTCCGACGGCAGTGCCGTCACCGAAGGTGACGGCGACGGGTGCGACGAACCGCCGCCGTTGCCGGAGGAGACCAGCGCCCAGGCCCCCAGACCGGCCCCGATGGCGACGACGGCGGCGCCGCCCGCGATCCACGGGGCTCGCCGTGGTGGCTGCCGGTGCCGGTTCATGGTTCTCACTGTCTATCCGATCGTGGACTGCCTCAAGCCGGGCGCGGAGCCTCCGCCCGCCCAGCGGACTACGTCCAGGCCCAGCCAGGTGCCGTGGCCCACGTCCAGGGCTGGGGCAGTCTCCGGCTGGTGCTGCCGGAGACTGCCCCAGCCCCGGACCCGGCGCGGTCCCCGGAGAGGACGACGACCGATCGCACTCAGCCCGCTGTCCGCCGTTCCGGCACTCGGCGCAGTCGTCGGCGGTGACTGCCGGCGGACCCGAAGCGGGCCGGCAGCCGTGAGGAGACGCGAGAGCGACGAGTGCTCCTTCCGGCCCGACCTTGTGACGCGGAAGCGTCTTCGTGGAGATCCGCCGCATGGACGTCCTCAGCGGCGCGACCTGCGCAGCCAAGCCCTGGCACCCACGGCACGGGATCCCCTTCCCGGACCCTGACGACGAAGTAACCACGCCCTCAACGGAGTTGCGCCAGGCCGCTCCGGACGCTCCAGCTCGCGCGCACCCTCTGGACACGGCCCCCGGTCCGTGCTCTCATGCCCGTTGGCTCTCTGCTTTCCAACGTTGAAATACCCCAGGCGCCCCGGTCATGGACCCACGGTTCCTGGTCCCCCACGCCCCGGATCGTGCCAGGAGGCTCCCCCATGCCCCTGAACCGCAGACACTTCGTGGCCGGCGCGCTCACCGCGGCCGGAGCGAGCGGACTCCCGCCCGGCATGGCCGGCACCGCTCAGGCGGCGTCGCACGGTAACCGCGGCGCGGCGGCCGCGGCGTCGTCGCGCGTGGCGCCCGCGCCAGGCGGGCTCTACTCGCCCAACGCGGCGCCGCTGTCTCCCACCGCCTTCCTGCGCCTGCCACCCGGCGCGGTCACGGCTCGCGGGTGGCTCGACGCGCGGCTGCGTCAGCAACTCGCGGGACTGTGCGGGCAGTACGCCGCCGTCTCGCACTTCCTGGTGATGTCCCAGTCCGGCTGGGTGCACCCCGAGCGCACCGGCTGGGAGGAAGTCCCGTACTGGCTGCGCGGGTACGTGGACCTGGCGATCCTCACCCAGGACGCCACCGCGCTGGCCGCCGTACGCCAATGGATCGACGCGATCGTGGCCACCCGGCAGTCCGACGGATGGTTCGGTCCGACCGCGCTGCGCACCTCGCTCGGCGGAGGGCCGGACTTCTGGCCCTTCCTGCCACTTACCTGGGCCCTGCGCAACTGGCAGGAGTACAGCGGGGACAGCCGGATCGTCCCGATGCTCACCGGCTTCTTCCGCCTCATGAACGCGCAGGGTCCGTCGGCCTTCAACCAGAGCTGGGTGTCGGTGCGTTGGGGGGACGGCCTGGACAGCGTCTTCTGGCTGTACAACCGCACCGGCGACTCGTTCCTGCTCTCCCTCGCCGACAAGATTCACACCAACGGCGCCAACTGGGTCAACCACCTGCCGTCGCTGCACAACGTCAACATCGCGCAGGGATTCCGCGAGCCCGCCCAGTACGCGCTCCGCTCACCGTCCACCGCGCTGACCCAGGCCGCCTATCAGAACTACACGTCGGTGATGACCTCGTACGGCCAGTTCCCGGGCGGCGGATTCGCCGGCGACGAGAACGCGCGCCCCGGATTCGGTGACCCCCGGCAGGGCTTCGAGACCTGCGGGATCGTCGAGTTCATGGCCAGCCATCAGCTGCTGACCCGGATCACCGGCGACGCGGTGTGGGGCGACCGGTGCGAGGACCTGGCCTTCAACTCGCTGCCGGCCGCGCTCGATCCGTCAGGGAGGGCCATCCACTACATCACCAGCGCCAACAGCGTGGACCTGGACGACGCCGCCAAGACGCAGGGGCAGTTCCAGAACACCTTCGCCATGCAGGCGTTCATGCCGGGCGTCGACCAGTACCGCTGTTGCCCGCACAACTACGGCATGGGGTGGCCCTACTTCACCGAGGAGCTGTGGCTCGCCACACCCGACAAGGGGCTGGCGGCCGCGATGTACGCGCCGAGCCAGGTCACCGCGAAGGTCGCCGACGGCACGTCCGTGACGGTCACCGAGACCACCGACTACCCCTTCGGTGACACGATCACCCTGACCCTCTCCACGCCCAAGCCGCTCGCCTTCCCGCTCTACCTGCGCGTACCCGGCTGGTGCGGATCCCCGCAGGTCACGGTCGCCGGCTCGGCAGTGTCCGCGTCGGCCGGACCGTCCTGGAGCGTGGTCACGCGCACCTGGAACAACGGCGACAGCGTGACGCTGCGCTTCCCGCAGTCGACCGTGCTGCGCACCTGGCCGGGCAACCACCAGCTCACCGCCGTCGACCGCGGACCCCTCACGTACTCGCTCAGCATCGGCGAGAACTACGTACAGTACGGCGGGACGTCGCAGTTCCCCGAGTACGAGGTGCACGCCACCACGCCCTGGAACTACGGGCTCGCGCCGAACGACGGAACCTGGACCTTCACCCGAAGCGGCGGCGCGCTCCCCACCGACCCCTTCCAGCGCGACACGACTCCGGTTCGGATCACCGCGCCCGCGCGGAAGATCGCCGAGTGGCAGGCGGACAGCCAGCACGTCGTCGCCCCGGTGCAGGACTCGCCCGCACGCAGCACCGCTGCCGTGGAGACCGTGACGCTGATTCCCATGGGTGCCGCTCGGCTGCGGATCTCCGCGTTCCCCACCACCTCACCGACCGGCCACGCGTGGCAGCCGGTCGCCGACTACCGACGGCTCCGCAACAAGAACTCCGGCAAGGTCATGGGCGTCGACCTGATGTCGACGGCGAACAGTGCGCACGTCGTCCAGTACGACGACAACGGCACTGCCGACCATCTGTGGCAGTTGATCGACAACGGTGACGGCTGGTACCGGATTCGCAACCAGAACTCGCAGAAGGTCCTCGGCGTCGACCTGATGTCGACGGCGAACAGTGCGCACGTCGTCCAGTACGACGACAACGGCACTGCCGACCATCTGTGGCAGTTGATCGACAACGG
>NZ_JBIWNY010000010.1:176063-267707 GCF_044767465.1 Streptomyces sp. NPDC101237
CGGATTCGCAACCAGAACTCGCAGAAGGTCCTCGGCGTCGACCTGATGTCGACGGCGAACAGTGCGCACGTCGTCCAGTACGACGACAACGGCACCGCCGACCATCTCTGGCAGTTCGTCTAGGCCCACGCAGAGCCCGGCCGGGCAGGCACCCCGCTCGCCGTCGTCATTCGTCCCACTCGGAGGTCACACACATGCGATCGAACTCGGCAAGACCCCTGCGCGACCGGTGGAGAAGAACGCTCGGACTCGTCCCCGTCGTCGCGCTCATAGCGGCGGCGGCCACCGCCACCACGACGGTCGACGCGCACGCGGCCGTGCCGCCGACACCGTCCGGCTTCTCGCTCACCTGGAGCGACGACTTCAACGGCGCGTCCGGCACGGGCATCGACCAGAGCCTGTGGAAGTACGACACCGGGCCGGGCAGCAACTTCGGCACCGGCGAGATCGAGACCATGACCAACAGCACCTCGAACGTGTACTACGACGGCCAGGGCCATCTGGTGCTCCAGGCCCTGCACTCCGGTTCAGACGCGCGCAGCGGATGGACCTCGGGGCGTGTGGAGACCCAGTCGGCGTCCTTCGGCGCCCCGGCCGGCGGAGTCGTCCGCATCGAGTCCGTCCTGCAGCAGCCGAACGTCAACACCTCCAACGGGGCCGGCTACTGGCCGGCGTTCTGGATGCTCGGCGCGCCCCTTCGCGACGGTGTGGTGTGGCCGAAGTCCGGCGAGGTCGACATCATGGAGGACATCAACGGCCGCAGCTCCGTCTTCAGCACCCTGCACTGCGGCGTGAACCCGGGCGGACCGTGCAACGAGTCGACCGGCATCGGCTCCGGTGAACGAGCCTGTTCCGGCTGCCAGACCGGCTTCCACGACTACGCGGCGGAGATCGACCGCTCCGTGTCACCGGAGCAGATCAGGTTCTACCTCGACGGGAACAACTTCTTCACCGTCAACGCCAACCAGGTGGACGCCACGACCTGGGCCGACGCGGTCGACCACCCCTTCTTCATCATCTACGACCTGGCCATCGGCGGCGGCTTCCCGGACGCCTTCGGCGGAGGCCCCAACGCGGCGACCGTCTCCGGCGGCAAGCTGGTCGTCGACTCGGTGGCCGTCTACAACAAGGGCCCGGGCTCCGGCGGCGGCGGCGGTTCGGTGAGCGGCCAGACGATCACCGGTCCCGGCGGCAAGTGTGTGGACGTGTCGGGTGACGACACCGGTGGCGACGGCACCGCGGTCCAGCTGTGGGACTGCCAGTCGGCGGCCAAGGACCAGCACTGGACGTGGAGCGGCCAGACCCTGCAGACCCTCGGCAAGTGCCTGGACATCGCGGGCGGCAACAGTGCCGCCGGGACCAAGCTGCAGCTCGCCACATGCAACAGCGGCGGGTACCAGTCGTGGGTGCGGCAGAGCGACGGCTCGCTGCGGAATCCGACCAGCGGCCGGTGCATCGACTCGCCGTCGGGCGCCACCGCGAACGGCACGCGCCTGCAGATCTGGGACTGCAACGGCTCCGGCGCCCAGAACTTCGCCATCGGAACCCCGATCTACGGTCCCGGCGGCAAGTGTGTGGACGTGGCCGGTGACGACACCGGTGGCGACGGCACCGCGGTCCAGCTCTGGGACTGCCAGCAGGCCACCTCGCTCGACCAGAAGTGGACCTGGAACGGCCAGACCCTGCGCACGCTGGGCAAATGCCTGGACATCGCGGGCGGTGTCAGCACGGCCGGAACCAAGCTGCAGCTGGCCACCTGCAACGGCGGGGGCTACCAGAACTGGGTCGTCAACTCGGACGGCTCGATGACGAACCCGACCAGCGGCCGGTGCATCGACTCGCCGTCGGGCGCCACGGCCAACGGCACACGCTTGCAGATCTGGGACTGCAACGGCTCCGGCGCCCAGAAGTTCTCCCTGGCCTGAGCGAACCACTGGCGTCGCCCCGACGCCGAGCCAGGCTGGCGGAAGGGTCTCGCCCCAACCGGCGAGACCCTTCCCCTCGCCCACGGACTGCTGCTCCGTCCGTCGAGCGTGGTTCATACAGCCCTGGACGATGTCGCCACGGCGCGGTCGCACCGCATTCGCACTGCCCAGCGCTACCGGAACGGCTCACGGCGCCGTCCTCGCCGTAGAAGCGGCCACGCTCGCACAAGGCGTCGATCTCGGCGTTGCCGTCCTCGCTCAACTGTGTGTCCAGCGCCGTACCGATCAGCTGCCCGACCCGAGCCAGTCGCCGGGTGACGTCCCAGTCCGCGACGAACGTGCGTCGTCACCGTCAACCGGCGCGATGAACCCGACGCCTGGTGTCGGCGATGTCCATCTACGCAAGAAATCAACAATCACTTGCAGGTTGCGAACGATGGGATGGAAGTTCGTGTCTGACGTCTTGTCGGGTCGTGCCGTCGGGTCCTAATGTCCCGGGTGCGCCGTGGTACGGCCCTTCCCCCGTGCCGGCGTGCACCGGGGTGCCCTCGGTGACCTCCGCTCCGAGAGAAACGGGTATCCGATGGGGCGTAATGACACTGGCCTGGCCGCGGATGGGTGGAGAGGGCGGGCGCGAAGACCGGCTCGGACCTTGACGGTGCTGACCGCGGCCGCCACCGGACTCGTGCTCGGGCTGAGCGCGCCGGCGCCGGCCGCGCCCGGTCACGGTGACCGCGCGGGCGCGCCGGCGGTGACCCGGGCCGGGCTCGATCCCGCCCTGGTCGCCGGACGAGGCGCCGCGGTGGACTTCGTCGAACAGGAGGCGGAGAACGCGCCGACGAACGGCACCGTCATCGGCCCCGACCGCACCGCCTACACGCTCCCTTCGGAGGCGTCCGGCCGCACGGCGGTGCGCCTGAAGCCGGGCCAGTACGTGGAGTTCACCCTCCCGCGCGCCGCCAACGCCCTCACCGTGCGCTACAGCATTCCCGACGCCCCGCGCGGCGGCGGCATCACCGCGCCCCTCGACGTCTCCGTGGACGGCCGGCACCGCACCACGATGACCCTCACCTCCCAGTACTCCTGGCTCTACAACCAGTACCCGTTCAGCAACGACCCCCAGGGCGACCTGCTGCACCCCGACTGGTGGATCACCGAGTGCTCCTGCGTCCCCGCCTCCACCACGCCGACGCCCGTCATCGACAAGCCGTTCCGGCCCAGCCACTTCTACGACGAGCAGCGACTGCTCCTCGGGAAGCGCTACGCGGCCGGTGACACCGTCCGTCTCACCGCGCCCAGGAACAGCACCGCGGCCTGGACCGTGATCGACCTGCTCGACACCCAACTCGTCGGCGCCCCGCACATCGAGACGCACGCGGCGAACGTCATCGCCTTCGGAGCCGATCCCACCGGGCGACGGGACGCGGGCGACGCCTTCGACCGGGCCATCGCCTACGCCAAGAAGCGGCACCTCAAGGTGTACGTGCCGCCGGGCACCTACCAGGTGAACCGCCACATCGTCGTGGACGACGTGACGATCGTCGGGGCCGGCAGCTGGTACACGATCGTCAAGGGCCACCAGGTCACCCTCGACACCCCCGCTCCCGACGGCTCCGTCCACACCGGGGTGGGTTTCTACGGCAAGGACGCGGCGGCCGGCGGGAGTCGCAACGTCCACCTCTCCGGCTTCACCGTCGAGGGCGACGTACGTGAACGCATCGACACCGACCAGGTCAACGCCGTCGGCGGAGCGCTGAGCGACTCGACGATCGACGGACTCTACCTCCACCACACCAAGGTCGGCATGTGGTTCGACGGGCCGATGAGCGGCCTGCGCGTCACCCGTACGGTGATCGCCGACCAGATCGCCGACGGCCTCAACTTCCATACCGGCGTGTCCGATTCGAGTGTCACGAACAGCTTCGTCCGCAACACGGGCGACGACGGTCTCGCCATGTGGTCGGAGAAGACGGCCGATGCCCGCAACGTCTTCGCCCACAACACCGTGCAGTCCCCGGTCCTCGCCAACGGCATCGCCCTGTACGGCGGCACCGACAACACCGTCACCGGCAACCTCGTCGCCGACCCCGTCAGGGAGGGCAGCGCCATCCAGGTCGGCTCCCGCTTCGGCGCGGAGCCCTTCGCCGGGAAGCTGACGATCTCCGACAACACCACCGTGCGCTCGGGGCCGTTCGAACTGAACTGGAAGATCGGTCTGGGAGCCATCTGGTTCTACGCCCTGGAGCGGGACATCGACGCCGACATCCAGGTCACCGGAGACCACTTCCTCGACACCACCTACAACGCGATCATGCTGGTCTCCGACTTCCCCGTGAAGGACAAGTACGCGATCCGAGGCGTCCACTTCAAGGACATCCGCGTCGACGGCACCGGCACCTCCGTGCTCAGCGCCCGTTCCGCCGGATCCGCGTCCTTCGAGAACGTGGACGCCCGCAACGTGGGAGCGGTCGGCATCAACAACTGCGGATCCTTCAACTTCCCCGCGACCGGCTCTGAGTTCGCCGTGAACGACCTAGGTGGCAATGACGGAGGTGGCACGACCGGCCCCTGGCTGGCCTCATGGGAGCTGCCGAACACCATCACCTGCGACGACCGTCCCCCGGTGGTCGTGCCTCCGGCGCCAACAGCCTGGTGAGAAACGGCGGAGGCCGTGCGCCGGAAGCCTCATGAGGGTCGAGGTCCGGCGCGCGGCCTCCGCTGAACCAGTCCCGCCGGCTACGAGAGCGTCGTCAGCCCGTGGATTCGGGCAGCGTGGCGAGCAACTGCTTGTCCGTCACCACGGCCAGCGACAGAGTGCGGTATCCGACCGTCTCGAACAGCACCGTGATCTTGCCGTCGTCCTCGCTCATCACCTCGCCCGGACCCCACTGGTCATGGTTCACGCGGACCCCCGGCAGGTAGGCGTGGTCGTCCGTCGCCGTGTGTACGGTGGCCTCCGCGGCTCGGACAGCACCCGTGGAGGAGTTCGAGCGCCTACCGGGCCGGGTCCAACGGCGCTGCCGCACGGCCGACTTGTACGGCCGTCCGGCATCCATGGCCGGCTCGCGCCTCAGCCGTTCAGCGGGCTCGGCCACCGCGCCGGTGCAGTTGTCGCAGGCCCCGCACGGGACGTGGACCGACTCGCCGAAGTATCCGAGCAGGAAACGCCGTCGGCAACCGGTGGTCTCCGCGTACCCGCGCATCATGTCGACCCGCGACTGTTCGAGCTTGCGGTGCGTGGCATGGACGGCGAGTGCGCTCTGCACCGCGGCCTCGACGTCGTCGGCCGCCGAGGCGTCACCCGACTCGGCCGCGCCGACGAAGCGGTTGCCCTCCCGTCCGCTGCGGACGGCCCCGGCCTCCTCCAGCAGGTTCAGTACGGCGGACAGAGCCGTCGGGCCGAGTTCGCAGTCGGCTCGGAGCCGCGCTGTGGCCACGGAGCCCTTCTCGCCGCGCAGGCGTTCGGCGACGCGACGGAGGGCGTCGGCGTCCGGCGCCCCGGCGGCGAAGAAGCGTTGCATGCCGAGGTCCTGCGGGCGGTACGCGAGGACCGCTCTGGCCGGTGCCCCGTCGCGGCCGGCCCGGCCGATCTCCTGGTAGTAGGCATCCAGCGAGCCGGGGACGGAGGCGTGGAGCACGAACCGTACGTTCGCCTTGTCGATTCCCATCCCGAACGCCGAGGTCGCCACGACCACGTCGAGTTCACCCGAGGTGAACCGGTCCTGAGTGTCGCCGCGTTCGGCGGCGGACCGGCCGGCGTGGTAGCTCGCGGCGCGGAGTCCGAGGCCGTTCAACCGCTCGGCGTAGTTGTCCGCGGCCCGCCGGGTCCCCGCGTACACGATGCCGGGCTTCTCCTGGGCAGCCGTCCGCTCCAGGACGAAGCGCTCCTGGGCCGTCGCGTCCTGGAAGGTCGCCACGTCCAGGTGGATGTTGGGGCGGTCGAAGCCGGCCACGATCTCCACCGGGTCGTCCATGCCGAGACGTTCGGCTATGTCCCGTCGGACCGGGGCCGCCGCGTTCGCGGTCAGGGCGAGCACCGGCGGGTTTCCGAGCCGCTCGCGCGCGTGGCGCAGCCGCAGGTAGTCCGGCCGGAAGTCGTGCCCCCACGACGACACGCAGTGGGCCTCGTCCACGACCAGCAGCCGAGGCCGTACCGCGGCGAGCCGGTCGGTGACGTCCGGCTTGGCGAGCTGCTCGGGAGCGAGGAAGACCACGTCGACGGACGAGGCGCTGATGCGGTCCCACGCCGTCTCGTTGTCACTGCGGCGCTGCGCGGAGTTGATGGCCGCGGCGCGCAGCGCTCCCGATTCGAGGAGGCCGCGCATCTGGTCCCGCTGGAGCGCGATCAGCGGCGAGACGACCACGACCGGACCACCGAGCAGAGCCGCGGGGACCTGGTAGACGGCGGACTTGCCGGATCCCGTCGGCATGACGGCGAGTACGTCACGTCCCTTCATCACGGCCTTCATCGCGTCGAGTTGGGCCGGACGCAGCTGCTGCCAGCCGAAGACCCGACGGGCCGTTGCGCGAAGACGGCGGGACGTGAGTGCGAACATGGCTCTCCTTGAAGGGTGGGCGGCCAACCGCCGTGTGCCTGCCGGTTACCCAGGTTCGCCGGGATATCGCCTCGGACGACACGGGGACCTTCGCACAAGCGAGCGAGGAGGCGTGTCGAGTCCCCTCGGGAACGAGCCAGGTGTGCGCCTGGGACGGCCTGTAGCTGGTCATCGCCCAGGCGCGACGACGACGTGCCGCACCCCGAACGCCCCCACCTCGGCGCGACCCACAAGCACGCCGGGTCGGCTCAGGAGACGGCAGGCGTTCTCGACCGGGCCGGCAGCGTGGCGGCTGGTGAACCCATCACGGCTTGCGAAACAGAACTCGAAGTGGGGCCGACCGCACCGGAGTTCACGAGCGCTGCGATCCGGGCCGCGGGGCATGCTGACGCCGTCGCCGGTTGGCTTCAGGCCCGGTCACAGGACCCGCAGACGGACCATGTCGTCAGCGAGCTGCGCGAACTGTCGGGCATCTGGGTGGTAGTGCGTGGGGGAGAAGCCGGGCACCGTGCCGAGAAGCTTTCCCTCGGTGGGATCCCATATCGACAGATCGGAACCGTCTCCACTGAACAGCTGGGTGCCATCGCTGAAGAAGAGTCCCGCGGGCCCCTCGAAGGAAAGGACCTCCGCGGCCACGGACACACGCCGGGTTCCACTCCGCCCGGTTCGGCTCGTGTCGAAGATCCGTGCCCCTGGCCGCATCGCCTCGTCGTCGTCGCCGAGTCCCTCGACGGCGACCAGGGTCGAGTCGATCCAGGTCATGCCGTGATCCCAGTAGTACTCCCGGACGCAGACGTCGATCCGGCTCGGACCGTCCTCGGACTCCCAGACGTTTCCGTCGATCCATGGGGCGAGGTCCCACACCGCCGGGATTCCCACGGGATGCCATACCCAGCCGTCGTCCAGGATCCGCCTCCCGTCCGGGCTCACGTACAGGGAGCCGTGGAAGTAGTCGAGATGGTGCTCCGGAACGGCCTCCGTGGCCGTGTGCGCGGGAAGAGACCGATCAGTCAGCAGCACACCCGTTTGCGCGTCCGACACGTCCAGCCGGTTCCAGGCCGTCCGGTGCACCACCACGCAACGTCCTCGACTGCGTGCGAACGCGAGCGAGAACGGCACCGTCTCCTCATGGTCACCCTGGTTGTCCAGCGCCAGAGTCACCTCACCGGTCCGGAGGTCGATCACCTCGCCGAAGCGGCCGTAGTCGTTGACGACCGCGGCGAACCCGCCGTCGTGAGAGGCATGCAGACGCCGCCGGAGGTGACGGTCGTTCCATGGCTCGCGATCGGGTTCCGCCTCGACGGTCGTGGTCCCGACGGTCTCGTGCGTGCCGGCGTCCATGTCCCACCGGCTGATCGTGCCGTCCTCGCTCAGCGCCAGCCACACGGGCCGACGCTGATCACGCAGCGGCGCGAGATCGACGACGGGCCCCGAACCCGGCGGCACTGAGATCCCCTGCACGGCGTCGCCGCCACCGACCATCGCTGCCCCCAGTTCCCGAACCCGGACCGACACCATATCCGGCCTGACTCCGGAGGGTGTCCGGCCGACCTGGGGGGAGTCCGGCGACGCGCCTGCCGGGGGCGGAGTCAGAGATCGTTCGAGTCGAGCAGTTGGATCAGCTTTCGCTTGCGTTTGAGTTCGGTGCGTAGTGCCGTCATGTGGCGGGAGAACTCGTCCGGAGTGCCGAGGCGTTGGTGGCATGCGCGGATGCTGCGCAGCAGCCGGACGATCTCCTGATAGGCCTCGTCCTTGGTCGACTGCTTCAGCGGCCCGAGCAGGCGCAGGTACACGCCGAGGGCGTCGGCTGGGCGGTGGTCTCTCATCCGGTCGGCCAGCGTGCGCAGTTGGCGTTCGTCGGCATGTCCCGCGGCCGCTTCCCAGGCGGCGTCGACCTCGCCCTCGTCGAGCAGGACGTCCACCAGCAGGCGGGGGGAACGGCCGAGGCCACCGCGGGTACCGTTGTCACGCAACAGCTCCAGTGCGGCAGCGCGCTCCTCCTCCCAGCGGCCGCAGGCCCGTGCCGCCGTCCGCAGTGAGCGGTAGGAGGCCAGGGAGCCGTGCGAACGGAAGCGGGTGCGGCGTACGGCGAGGGCCTCGTCGAGTCGTCCGGCCCGCACGTAGCGGACGCAGGCCCACTCCACCAGTTGCTGGTCGACGTCGCGCCGCTCCCCAGCGGTCCGCAAGCCCTGTTCGGCCCACTCCAGGGCCTCCCGGGCGCGGCCGGCCTGGTCCAGTTCCCGCGCGATCCGCAGGTGTGTGGCACCGTCCGGCGCGAGATCGTCGGCGTAGGCGGCGACCAGCGCGTCGACGTCGCCCTGCGCCTTCAGCAGCCGCTCTCTGAGATGTACCGCCTTGTCGGTGGGATCGTTCCGCCATGCTTCGGTGGCCAGGTCCAGTGCGCGGGTCAGTCCCGTCGGGCCGAGGACGCCGCGGTAGTCGACCGGGTCGACCGGCGTCACCTTGCCGACCGGTCCCAGCAGGTGCCCGACGAGCCAGCGAGCCGTCGGCTCCGGGTCCGGGTGTGCCGCCTCGCACGCGCGCAGGTGTACCGCCACGAGATCGTTCAAGGGGGTGAAGAGTTCGTCGGCGTCGTCCGCCGACTCGTAGACCTCGGCCAGGCGCCAGAGCGCCCACCGGGCCCCGTCCACTGCCTCCGCCACCCGGCCCGCGGCGATCAGGGCGCGCAGGACCGTCGCCGCCTGGGCCACGTCCTGGACGTAGAGGGCACGTTCGGCGTGCCCGTCGTCGGCGAACGTCCCCGGCGCGAGCAGTCCTTTGACCAGGTCACGGACCTCGGCGCGGTCTGCTTGCGCGACTCTGGCCCGCAGCAGCAGCCGGTCCCCCAGGGCTGAATCGGATGCCGACTCCTCGATCAGCAGTGCGAGCAGAGCGTCCCGATCCAGGGATTCGAGCCAGGGCGTCACCGGGTCCTGCGCGGGGAGGGACGGGGGCGGCGATACCGGCGTCGGATCGTCGGCCGACCGCGCCGAGAGCGGGGCGGTCTGCCGCAAGGCTGCCAGGCCCACCGCGACGCAATGCTTGCAGAAGTGACCGTCGGCTCCGTACGGGCAGTCGCAGGAGCCCGTCAGCCCTGTCCGGTGCGTGACGACGAGTTCGACCCGGTACGTTTCCCGTCCCGGCACGGTGGCGCGGATCGCGGTGCCGTCGATGTCGAGGCCGTGCACCGCGCCCGCGTAGTCCTCACCGCGGCTGAAGGATGTCTGCCCCGCCGCCCTCCGCAAGTCGGCCTCAGTGAAGTCCAGTTGGATGCTCGTTGTCCGCGCCACCCGCCCATTCAAGCCGATTCCGGCACCGCGGCGAAGCGGTCAGTGCGCGACGGCGTCTCCGGCGCCGCGGCGCAGCGAGCGACAGGGAGTGCGGCGGCACCGTGGCCGCCGCACTCCGGAGTCGGGACCGGTACAGGTCCTCCACCAGCCCGCTCGGCCGCGTGGTGCCCCCGCTGACGGACCGCAGTGCGTCGCCCGGCTCCCGGTCGTGGTGCGGCGCGTTCTCGTCGAGTACGTCGGTGAGCGCCGCCATCGCCGTGAGGGGGGTCCGCAGTTCGTGGGAGACGTCGGCCGGTCCGCACGTGCCCTGAAGCGGCGGACCGGCCGACGTGAGCGGTGACGGAGCCGTCCGGAATCGGTAGCCTCGCCGACCATGAACCGACGCCGGCGAAAGCAGCTCTCCCGTCATCTTTTCGAGGCGGCCTCGGCGGCCGATCCCGCCCGTGTGAAGGCCCTTCTGCGGGCGGGCGCGCACCCGGAGGGAGCGGACCGCGACGGCACCACTCCTCTCTATCTGGCGTCCGTCCAGGGAGCGGCGGAGATCGCGCGTCTGCTCCTGCAGGCCGGGGCCCGCGCGGACACCGAGAGCGCGGGAGTGGGCTCGGAGGGCACACCGCTCTGCGCGGCCGCGTGCTGGGGACACACCGGGACGGTGCGCGAACTGCTGGCGCACGGCGCCGACCCGAACCTGCGGGAGGACCACGGCACGGGCTGGACTCCCCTGGAGTGGGCGAACAGCGGACCCCATCCCGAGACCGCCGAACTCCTCATCGCGGCGGGAGCCAACGCCAGGGATTAGGGGGCCTTGGACCGGTCACGCCCCGGACCGGTCCGGGTCCTTGGCGGCTCGGGGGCGGTGCTTCCCGTGCGAGCGAGGTCAGTTGTCCCGGTCCAGGTAGCGCAGGAACAGGGACACGTAGGTCCGGTCGGTGGTCTGCGAGCAGGGAAACGTCGCCACGGCGGCATCGAGTTCCGATCGGTGGAACGCGCGCCACGCCGGGCTCTTGGCCGCCAGCGCCGCCAGTTCGTCCTGGGGCAGGACGTGGTCCCCGTCCTGGATGCCGGCCATGACGGCCGTGTACCGCTTGCGCAGGGCTGTGATGAGGGCCAGGCGGGACCGCGCCGGATGACCGGCCGCCGCCGCGCAGGAGCGCCACGTCCCGAGTGCCGAGCGGTACCGTCCGTCGTGTTGCACCTCGCCGTCCACCCGGGCCCACTCGGAGTTCGCCTCCGGGATTCCGTACTCCTTCTCGGTCGTGCGCTGCGAACTGTCGACGCAGCCGGGAAGCGCCGCGTCGTAGGCCTTGAGGGAAGCGGCCGAAAGGTTCTTCAGGTAGCTCTCGGCCGCCGCGGTCTCGGGCGCGAAGTGCGGGAACACCGATATGCCGAAGCCGTGCTCCCGCGCGTAGCCGAGACTCGAGAAGTCCGAGGCGTCCTCGACGTCCACCACGCTGTGCGGGTCCCTGGGCAGGTACCGGATGCCGTGCGACCTCATGCACCGGGATGTCAGGGACTCCGTGCGGGCGGCGACCTCGAGGTCGAACTTCCCGGACTCCGACGGGCCGGAGGCACCCGCGAGGATCAGCACGAAGCGGCGGGTGTTGGCCGTAGCCCGTGCCGTCGGGCCGCCGTCGGACGGGTGGAGCGCGAAGCCTGCCGCGGCCGTCGCGGCCACCACCACGGTCAGCACGACCGTGCGGATCCGGTGTCTGCCCAGCATCGTCCGGGCCTCCTCCTTCGACTGTCGTGCCCTGGGGGGCACTGATGGCACTGATGGGCCCTGGTGCTCGCCGAGGCCGGCGCGCACCAGGGTCTGCGCTGTGTGCTCAGGCACCCGTCACCAGTTGCTCAGATCGACGCCCACCTGGTCGAAGCCCTGGTTGTACGTACCGTTGTTGGTGCAGTCGTAGTGCGAGGAGTTCGTGCCGTTGCGGGCGATGATCGAGGACTCGTACCAGTTGGCGCCGCCGTTGCCGCGGAGGCAGTGAGCCATGTCCTTGCCGCCGTCCTGCCCGGACACCCAGACGAGCGACTGCTGGTAACGCTGGTAGCGGCTGTCCCAGTTGTTCGCCACGAACTGGTAGTTGCCGGTCCTGCCGGAGTCGTTGTACGAGCCGGCTTGCGTGACGTTGCCGGTCTTCACCTGCGTCTGCGCCTCGGCGGTGCCGGTGGTGAGGCCGATCGCGGCGCAGCAACCCGCGACCGCGAGTACGCCGAAGGTCTTCCAGTTACGAGCCATGGCTGACGGATGCTCCTTGTGTCGGTGGCCGAACGGGAGTGGTGCGGCGGTGCGGAAGAGACGCTATGGACACAGATCCGTCGGTCGTCCTAGATTCGTCCTAGTGCGAGGTCGGCCGGGGGACGCGTTCATCGACACGTACCAGGGGGAGCATGGAGTTCGGCTTACTGGGGCCGTTGCACGCCCAGATCGCCGGAGAGACGGTTCCGTTGAACGGGCCGCGGCAGGCCAAGATGCTGGCCGCACTGCTGGTCGACGCCAACCACGTCGTGACCACGGAACGGCTCGTCGCCGTCATGTGGGACGCGAACCCGCCCGCCACCGCGGTCCGTCAGGTCCAGGACGCCGTCTCCGGGCTGCGCCGCAACCTCGCCACCAGCGGAGCACCCGGCACCCTGATCAGCACGCGGCGCGGCGGCTACGAGATCCATCTGGCCCAAGACCAGCTGGACCTGCTGGAGTTCGACCACCGCCGACTCCTCGCCGAACAGTCCACGAGCCCGGCCGAAACTGCGGCCGCGCTGCGGCACGCGCTCGCCTGCTGGCGCGGCCGCGCCCTGCTCGACCTGCGCAGCCAGGCCCTGGAGATCGACGCGGCACGGCTCGACGAGTTACGCGCGGCCCTCCACAAACGGTGTCTGGCCGTCGAACTGGAGCTGGGCCGGCATCGGGAGGCCGTCGGTGAACTGACCGCTCTGCGCCGCGAGCATCCCTACGACGAGCAGGTCGCCGAGCACCTGATGGTCGCGCTCTACCGCTGCCGCCGACAAGGCGAGGCGCTGCGGGTGTACGAGGGGCTGCGCAGGACACTGGCCGACGAGCTCGGCGTCGACCCCTCCCCGCCGTTGCGGGCGCTGCACCAGCGCATCCTCACCGCGGATCCCGAACTGGCCGCCACGCCCGTCGCGCACAGCCCCTCGGTGACGGGGCCGGAGAGCCCCGCCCCCGCGCTCTCCGGGCTCGCGATGGCGATGCCGGTACGGCAACTCCCGCTCGACGTACCCGATTTCGTGGGCCGGGCCGACGCGCTGGCGGAGATCGCCGGACTGCTCGACATGTCGGGACCGCACCGCGCTCCGGTGGCCTCCGTCGTGGGCGGTCCGGGTGTCGGCAAGTCCTGTCTGGTGACGCACGCGGCGCGGCTGGCGAGCCGGCACTTCCCCGACGGGCAGCTCTACCTCGACCTCGCTGCGACCTCCGACGAGCCGCGGGACCCCGCGCTGATGCTGGCCGAGGCGCTGCGCGCCCTGTCGATCGTCGGCAGCGCCATCCCGAAAGGCCTGTCCGAACGGGCCGCGCTCTACCGGTCGTTGCTGGCCGACCGCCGCATGCTGGTGGTCCTGGACGACGCCGGTCACGCCGACCAGGTGCTGCCGCTGCTGCCCGCGGCCGACGGCTGCGCCGTGCTGATCACCAGCCGGACCCTGCTCACGCACCTTCCCGGCGCCCGCCACATCGACCTGGACGTGCTGAGCCCGACGGAGGCGCGCGAGCTGTTCACCGGCATCGTCGGACGGGAGCGGGTCGAACGGGAGCCGGCGGAGGCCGACGCGATCCTCGACTGCTGCGGCAACCTGCCGCTGGCGATCCGGATCGCCAGCGCCAGACTCGCCGGCCGCCCGGCCTGGTCGCTGCGAGTGCTGCGGGAGCGGATCGAGGACGAGTCCCGACGCCTCGCCGAGCTGCGGATCGGGGATCTGAGCGTGCGGGCCAGCGTCGATCTGAGCCTGCGACTGCTTCCGGCCGACGCGGTGCGGGCGCTGAGTCTGCTGGGCCTGCTCGGTGCCGCCTCCCTGCCCGGCTGGGTGGTCGGACCGTTGCTGGACCGCTCAGACGCCGAGGAGGTGCTGGACACCCTGGTCGACGCCAGCCTGGTGCGGCTGACCGCCACCGACGCCCTCGGTGAGCCGCGCTACCGGCTGCACGACCTGATCAGGACCTGCGCCGTGGAGATCGCCGCCCAGCTGCCGACGGCGGACCGGCGGGACGCGATCGTTCGAGTGCTGTCCGTCTGGCTCGATCTGGTCGGGCGCGGCACCGACCGGCTGCCGGGCGGCCTGTTGGCGGCGGCGCCCGGTTCGGCGCCGCGCCGGTCCCTTCCGGACGGGGTCGTCGACCGGCTCATGGCCGATCCCTTCGGCTGGTTCGACACGGAACGCGACAACCTGCTCGGGGCCGTGCAACTGGCCGTGGACTGGGGCCTGGACGAGACGGCCTGGGAGCTGGCGGCCGGTACGGCGACGTACTACGACCACCGGTGCCTGTACCAGGACTGGCAGCACGGGCACCGGCTCGCCCTGGACGCGGCCGAGGCCGCGGGCAACGCGCGCGGGGCGTCGGTACTGCTCCGCGGCCTCGGCCAGCTGCACATCTACCAGGACGAGTTCGACCGGGCGACCCATGCCCTGGAGTCCTCCATCGAGCTGTGCCGGGACGGCGCCGACAAGCTCGGCGAGGCGCTGTCGGTGGCGACCCTCAGTACGGTCAGCCGGGTGCAGGGCCGTGACGACGAGGCGCTCGAACGGGTCGAGCAGGCGCTGGCCATCGCGGTCGGCGAGGGCGACCGGCACATCGAGGCCCAACTGTCCTGCTCCATCGGCGTGATGCGCCTCATGCAGGGACGGCTGGAGGCGGCGGAGTCCTGGTTCACCGGAGCCCTCCGCCTGGCCGAAGAACTCGACGACGAGCACCGCGTGGCCGTCGTCCTGCGCAGGCTCAGCCGGTTGCACGACCGGCGAGGCCACCAGGACGAGGCGCTGCGCTGCCTGGGGCGGGCGCTGACCACTTTCGAGATGCTGTCCGACGAGCGGTGCGCCGCGTACACGCTGCTGGAGATCGGCCGCGTGCACGCGGGACAGGACGACCGGGGCCTGGCGGGCCCGGCGCTGGAGCGCGCGGCGGCCCTGTTCCACCGGCACGGCGACCGTCAGGACGAAGCCACCTGCTGGCAGCTGATCGGCGACCTGGAGGCCGCCGCCGGCCTGCACGACCTGGCCCGAAGGCACCGCGGCAGGGCACAGGTGCTGTGGGAGGCCATCGGCGAGATGAACCGGACGCGCGCTCCCGCACGACCCTCGTCGCCGTGAACCGCGTCCGCGTCGGGCACGCGGGAGGGCGGCGGGGTCTGCCGCCCCGTCGCCCTCACCTCGTCTCCGGGCCGGTCAGCTGCTGAAGTAGAAGTAGTTCCAGGAGCCGTAGGTGGTGGTGTTCACGTTGTCGCCCGAGGTCGGGTCGATGTACGAGGTGCGCACCCTGGCGCGTACGCCCGAGGTTCCGGGGTGTCCGAGATTGACGACGGACTTGCCGTTCGTGCCGAGGGAGAAGTAGTCCGAGTACGTCGTGTACCACCTGCCGCCGGAGTAGACCTGGAGGTCCAGGCGCTCCTTGCGGCCCTTGTAGTAGGTCATCGTGGTGGTCAGGACGGCGTCGGTGTTCTTGTGGTAGTAGCGGTAGCGGGTCGAGCCGATCGTGCCGGTCCGGTAGTACTTGGACAGTGAACTCGCGGTCTTCACGTGCGCGTAGGCGGTGGACTTGACGGTCCGGCCGGCGTAGCGGGCGTCACCCTTGAAGACGACGGTCACCGCGGTGTCGCGGGACATGGTGACGGTGGCGGACAGATTGCCGTGCGCGTCGGTTCTGCCGGTCTTCAGGAGCTTGTTCGGCTTGTCGGGGCCGTAGGGGTCGGCCCAGATCTCAGCCGTGCGGTTGCTGTAGGTGGTGCCGAGGTGGGCGGTGAAGACGACGTTCTTGCCGTAGGCGTACGTCTTCTTGTTGTTGGTGAGCGTGAGGGCGGGCGTGGCGCGGGGGACGGTGACGGTGTCCGAGGAGGAGGCCGCCGTGTGCGCGGCATCCCCGGCGTAGGTCACCGTGTACCGCACCTTGCTGCCCGCGGGAGGCGCGTCGGTGAAGGAGAACGTACCGTTCGCGCCCAGCGCCTTCACGCCGAGCGGCTTGCCCGCGGGGGAGAGCAGGTCGGTGCGCACGACGTTCAGCGGGGTGCCGGCGGGCAGCTTCAGGCCGGTGGTGAGCGTGCCCTTGACGGTGAGCGTCTTGCCGCGCGTGCCGGTGGCGGGAGCGTCGACGGTCAGTGACGTGACGTACTTGCGCGGTTCGGTGACGGTCTGCAGCTGCATGGAGCCTGTGCTGCCGGTCAGCACGAAGAGTCTGCCGCCGTCCGCCGACCAGGCCGTCGAGTGCCCGCCCCACGGCATCCACGAGCCCGACAGGTTGCGGATGCTGGCGGGCGCGTCGGCGCCGCCGGGGAAGACGTAGGTGTCGCCGGTGTTCTCGGTGTCGAGCGCGGTGGCCGCGACGGTGCCGTCGGGGGCGACGCTGACGGTCTCCGGCTCGTCCTTGACCGGGTACTGGTGGACCATCTGGAGGTCGGAGAGCCGGAATTCGGTGACCGCCCGGTTGCCGGGACCGGCCACGACGATCGACTGTGCGTCCGGGGTGAGCGCGCCGTCCCGGTAGAAGCCGCCCTCGTCCGCCGCGACGCGGATGACCGGGGTGCCGGTGGAGATGTCGTAGACGATGATCGGCCCGCTGCTGATCCCCGGGTCGAGGGCGACCAGGGTGGTGGGGTTCGCCGGGTCGGCGAACAGCCGCGGCGTGGTGGCGAAGTCGTGGTCGCCCGCGAGGTCGAGGGTCACGGCGGCGGGGTCGGTGCTCAGGTCGACCCTGCCGAGTCCGGACTCCCACTGGTCGCCGTAGCCGAACCAGATCCGGCCCTCGGTGAGGGCGATCCAGCGCGGTGCCGTCCCGGTGCCGGTCGGGTACGCGGCGGTCTGCGTGAGCGTCGCCGTGTCGAACGCGACGATCTTGTCCGCGCCGGTGACCGCGGCGTACAGGGTGCTGCCGTCCGGGCTCAGCTGGAGGTCGGACACCTGGGGCAGGCCGGTGAGCCTGCTGAGTACTTTGCCGTTGTAGCCGACGACGGAGATCGTGCTGTCGCCGCTGAGGAAGAGGTGCTGGTGAGCGCCGTCGACGACGGTGTCGTTCACGTCGCCGACGCTGATCGGCACGCTGGTGTCGGCGGTCGCCGGGCCGGCCGTCGTCAGTACGACGGAGCTGAAGAGTGCTGCCGTCGCGACGGCAGCCGGAAGTGTGCGGATACGCACGGTGATTCGCCCCCCAGGGATGTATGGCCGTGGTGTGCGGCCTGCGCCGGTCCTGTAGCCGGTGAGCGAAGGTTAGGCCAAGGCTCTGACACCCCACACGGCACCCCGGCTCAGCGTGGGGACCCGGCGGTGACCTCGGGCCACCGCGACTGCTCGGGCGTGTTCGGGCCGGGAGCGCCGTTGCCCTGCGGCGGGGTGGTGCCGGGCCCGGCCGATGCCGGGGCGTCCAGGGGCGGCCGCCGCATCGGCATCTCCCGCGTCAGCCGGTGAAGTGGACGAGCAGGACGGCGATGTCGTCGGCGCGCGCCGCGCACGACAGGTCTCCGAGGAGCCCGTCCGTGAGGGCTTCGACGTCGTCGGCGGGGGAGCGCGCGAACCGGCTCGCGAGGTCCGTGACGGCGTCGCCGATGTCGATGCCGGGCACCTCGACGAGACCGTCGGTGTACAGGGCCATCGTGGTGCCCGGCGTCAACGGCAGTTCCACGCAGGGGTAGTCGGCGTCGGGCACGATGCCGAGCAGCGGTCCCGGTGGGAGCGCGAGGGCTTCGGACCGGCCGTCCGGAAGGCGCAGCAGGGGCGGCAGATGGCCTGCGGTGGCAAGCAGGACGCGGCGCCGGGCGCGGTCGAACTGGACGCAGAGGCAGCTGGCGAACAGGCCCGGGTCGAAGTCGCACATGACCTCGTTGGTGCGCGCCAGGAGGTCGTCCGGCTCCATGCCCGCGATCGCGTGTGTGTGCACGGCGGTGCGCAGTTGGCCCATCACGGCCGCGGCCCGCACGTTGTGGCCCTGGACGTCACCGATGACCGCGGTCGCGGTGGTCGTTCCGCAGCGGATCAGATCGTAGAAGTCGCCTCCGACGTCCATGCCGTGGCGCGCGGGCAGGTAGCGGGCGGCGGCGTCCAGACCGGGGATCTCGGGCAGCCGTTGGGGCAGCAGACCGGTCTGCAGGGTGCGGGCGAGGTTGTCCTTGGCCTCGTGCAGGCAGGCCCGGTCCAGGGCCTGGGCGACCAACCCGGCCAGGGAGACCATGAGATGACGCTCCGCGGAGGGGAAGTCCCGGGTGCGGTCGAAGGACAGGACGAGGATCCCCACCGGCCGGCCGCGGATGACCAGCGGCAGGAACGCCCAGGCGTTCCTGCGGCCGTACTGCACGGCGTCCGGGTAGGTCCGCTTGAACTCGGCGAAGCTGCCGAAGAACAGCGGGGTGTGACCGGTGAGTGCCTTCGCGGGCGGGTTGTCGGATCCCAGGGAGTGGCCGTCGAAGACGGCCAGGAAGGCCGTGGTGTAGCCGCGTTGGCCGACCACCTGCAGCCGTCCCTCGGACGCCGCCATCAGGATCAGGCCCGCGGCGCCGAAGGAGGGCAGGAGCTGATTGGCGATGGTCTCCGCCACGTCCTTCACCCGCACGGTCTCGGTGAGCGCGGCCGCGAGGTGCATCAGCTGGTGGTAGGGCCTGACGTCGGTGTCCTCCTCGCGGGAGACGGGCCGGGGCCCGGCGGTCGGCGCGGGGCGGGGGAGCGGGGTCATGTGGACGCTGACACCGCTCGCGCCGGGGAAGAGCTGGAAGAACACGCGGGTGCCAGGGGTGCGCTCGGCGGTGAAGCGGACGGGCCGCTGCCCGATGACCGCGGCACGGAACCGCTCCTCGAAGGCGCTGCCGGCGAGCCACGGTACGCGTTCCCAGGGCCGTCCGGCCGTCAGTTCCCCGGTCGGCAGCCCGAGCAGTGCGGCGGCCGGGTCGCCGACGAAGGTGATCCTGCCGTCCAGGTCGAGGGAGAGGGCTCCCGGCAGCCGGGCGGCGAAGTCGTGGGCCGCGAGCGCTTCGGCCGGAACGGGTGAGCAGGCGCGGTCGGGATCCACGATGAGCGGACGCTCCGCCGGCACCAGCGGCCGGCCGCCGCGGACGGCGCGCTCCAGCAGCCGGCCCGCCTCCTGGCAGTAGGCGTCGATCGCCGTCGTCTCCCGAGGGCTGAGGTCGACGGCGTGCGAGGGCGGCCACAGCAGGCAGACCGCTCCCCGCACGGTGTCTCCGGCGATCAGCGGCGCCGCCGCCACCGTGTGCTCGGGCACCATGAGCGCGAGCCGTGGATAGTGCAGGGCCAGCGTCTCGGGGGAGCCGACCCAGACCAGCCGTCTGTCCCGGGTCGCCTCGGCCGCCGGGACGGCCTCCTCCACATGGATCCGCGCCCAGGGCGAGGCCACGGTCCAGGACGTCCCGTACAGCATCGACAGGCGCAGAACCGGTTCGCCGGGGGCGAGGAGGAAGACCATGGCGCTGGACGCCGAGGTGTCCCCGACCAGGCGCCGCAGCAGCCCGGCCAGGTCCGCCCAGTTTTGGGCGGAGCCCGAGGCGGCAGCCCACACCACGGCCCTCACCGCCCTTCCTGAACACCGGCCCGTTCAGGCGTCACACCTGGCTCACCGAGACGAAAAGATGACGTACAAGGACGATAGCCCCATACCGTCCGCTGATCGCGCGGACTCCGCGAGGTCCCCGTGCCGCCCCGCGCGGACGTCGCCGGGGCCCCGCGTGGGAGCATCGGGCCATGAGCGGCGACCTGGACGTGAGTGCCCTGGCGATCAACGTCACGATCCCGGAGGGACTCCGCTGGACGGACACCCGCCGCGGTGAGGCGTTCACGCTGACCACGCTCAACGTGCGCCTCCTCCCCGACGGCCGGCTCGCCGCGAAGGCCTACGGCCGTCCGGTCGCCGGCGGCCGGGGCGCCTACGTCTCGTTCCCCGTCCCGGACCGGCCCGAACTGGCGGCCCTGATCGCCGAGGCCGCCACCCGTGCCGGAGCGCTGTGGGCCGCCCACCGCGGTCTCGGCTGAGCGGGACTCACCGGGGCACCGGGACGGCCGTCCGGGTCGCCAGCATCCGGCTCGCCTCGGCGACCACCGCCGGGTCGGTGACGAAATGCGTGTCCTGGTCGGCGGAGGCGCCGGCCACGCCGAGCGGGACCCACGCGGCCCCGCGGCGGGGCTCCGCGCGGCGCTTCGCCGACAGGTGCACGGCCGCCACCCCGGCGGCCGTCAGCGCCGGGATGTCGGACGGCCGCACCCCGCCGCCCGCCATCACCTGCACGCCGGGCGCGGCCTCGACCATCGCGGCGAGGCGTTCCAGCCCCTGCCCCGCGGCCGGGGCACCGCCCGAGGTGAGCACGCGGGTGAGGCCGAGGGCGGGCAGCAGCGCCGCGGTGGCGACGGGATCGGCGGACAGGTCGACCGCGCGGTGCAGCGTCACCTCGACGGGCCGGTCCGCCTCCCGGGCCGCGGCGGCGAGGCGCTTGACGGCATCGGTGTCGAGGGTGCCGTCGGCCGCCAGCGCGCCCACGACCACACCGGAGGCACCGGAGGCGATCACGGACCGCACCTCGGCAGCCATCAGGGCGATCTCGTCGGCGTCGTGCACGAAGTCGCCCGGACGGCAGCGGACCAGGACCTGGACCGGCAGGCCCACGGCGGCGACCGCACCGACCAGGGCGGCCGACGGGGTCAGACCGCCCAGTTCCAGACCGGTGCACAGCTCGACGCGGTCGGCCCCGTGGTCCCGGGCGACACGGGCGCCGGCCGGTGAGGTGACGGCGATCTCCAGTGCGGGCACGGCGGGCCCGCTCACTCGTCGTCCCCGGTGAGCGGCTGGTCGGAGGCCGGGATGATCCGGGCCGTCAGGTCGGGGGCGGCCATGTCGCGGTCGAAGGGGAACATCGGGCGGCGGATGCGGCGGTGGCCGAGGCGCACCAGGTCCTGGTCGACACCGCCGGGGGTGAGGGCCATCTTCCAGCCGACCGACATGTCGAACAGCTCCGGCTCCAGATAGCCGATCTTCACGATCACGAGGTCGGCGGAGCGCGGATCCAGATCGAGGTCGGTGAAGTCGTGCTCGTGGTGGTACGGCTTGCGGAGCCTGGTGAGGATCGCGTGCACGCTGCCGACACGGACGACGACCTCGGTCTCGGCGTCCCGGTCGCCGTGCCGTATCGCGTGCACCACGCCGGTCAGGGTCACGGGTCCCGCGTGCCGGTCGTCGACGTCCGCGCCGGCCGTGACGGTGACCGTGGCGCCGACGCCGGCCGCGACGGCGGTCTCGATCGCGGCGGGACCGGGCACCGAGGCGTAGATGACGGTCGGCCCGTCCTCCTTCTGGAACTCGGGCCGCTCCAGCAGCCGGGTCAGCCCCCAGGTGACGTCACCGGCGCCGCCCGCGGTCGGGTTGTCGCCGGTGTCGCTGATGAAGTACGGCCGCCGGTCGGAGGCCAGGGCCTCGTCGAGCAGTTCGTCGTACGGGCCGGTCGGGGCGACGAAGTCGAAGTCGTCGCGGGCGTCCCAGAAACCGCGGGCGAGGCGTTCCGCGCCGGCCGAGACCGCGGCCGTGTCGTCGCCGGTGACGACCACCACCGCGCGGTTGCGGGGCTCGTCCGCCCACGCGTAGCCCACCCAGATCGCCGCGTCCGTCACGCCCGCGGTGGCCTCGACCTCGTCGACCGCCGCGTACACGCTCTTGGCGGGCTCGATCCGGGTGGAGGTCTGCTCGCCGGCCAGCAGCACGGGGACCGGCACCCAGGCCTTGACCGGCCGGGGGCCGCCGGAGACCAGGAGGTCGACCAGGTTGCGCACGGCGCGCTCCTTGGTCTCCATGTGGTCCTCGTGCGGGGCCGTCCGGTAGCAGGTGATCAGGTCGCTGCGGTGGGCGAGTTCGCGCGAGACGTTGCCGTGCAGGTCCATCGAGGTGGAGACGATCACGTCCGGGCCGACGGTGGCGCGGATGCGCTCCAGCAGCACGGCCTCGGCGTCGTCGACCCCTTCCACGGTCATGGCGCCGTGGATGTCGTACCAGAGGCCGTCCGGCCGGGGCAGCGCGGCGAGGCGTTCGATCAGTTCGTCGGTGAGCGCGGCCCAGGCCGCCGCGGTGACGGTGCCGCCCGGCAGTGACTTGCCGACCAGCGCGCCGTGCCAGTCGGCGGCCTCGTGCAGTTCCTCGCCCGGGGCGAGGAACGGGTAGCGGTCCAACACCTCGGTGCCGCGCGAGGGATGGAAGGCGGGTGCCTCGGTGCGGGCGGGGGAGAAGGTGGAGGACTCGATGCCGAGGCCGGCTATGGCGATGACGGGGCGGGCGACGGCGGTGCGGGTGTGCGTCATGGCTCCTCGTGCGGGGTGGTGCGGAGTGGGTGGTGCTGCGGGGCGTACGTCTCCGGACACGGCGGTCTCCGCGGGGGGTCAGCCCCTCCTCGGGGCCGCGACGGTGTGGAACCGGTCCGGGCCGTCGCCGGCGGTGTCCCCCAGGGCGCGGGCCAGGGCGCGCTGGAGGGCGAAGAGCCCGGCGCCGGCGAGTCCCGCGTCGGCGCCCAGGATGGCGCGCTCGATGGTCAGGTGCTCGGTGGCCAGCGGGTGGCAGCTCTCGTAGAGCTGGCTGCGGACCGCGGCGACGAACGGCTCCAGGGTGGAGAGGATGCCGCCGAGGTAGACGGCGTCCGGGTTGAAGAAGTTGACGTTGGCGGCGAGCACCCGGCCGAGGTGGTCGCCGGCCCGGCGGACGGCGCGGGTGGCCTCCGGGTCCGCGTCGGTGGCGAGCTGGACCACGTCCTCGGTGCTGGCCACGTCCACCCCGCGTTCGTGCAGGATCCGGACGAGCGCGGCGCCGGACGCCACGGTCTCCAGGCAGCCGGTGTTGCCGCAGGAGCAGGGGATGTCCGCGCCGCTCTCGATGCGGATGTGGGTGATGTCGCCGGCCGCTCCGGTCGCGCCCCGGTAGAGGTTCCCGTCGATGATGACACCGGCGCCGATCGCCGTACCGATCTTGACCGTGATCGTGCGGCGGTGCTCGGCGGGCCGGACGCTCTGCTCGCCGACGGCCATGCAGTTGGCGTCGTTGTCGACGACGGCCGGTACGCCGAAGCGCTCATCCAGCCAGGCGGCCACCGGGAAGCGGTTCCAGCCGGGCATCCGGGACGGCAGGACGACGGCGCCGGCGGCCACGTCCACCGGTCCGGGCAGCGAGAGCCCGACGCCCCGGAGCCGGTCGCGCCCGCGCTGCTGGGCGAGGGACTCCAGGTGCTCGGCGAGTCTCGGCAGCGCCGCCTCGGGGCCGTCCGCGACCTCGAAGGGCACGTTGGCGACGTCGCGGACTCCGCTGCCCGGCAGCACCACACCGATCCGGGCGTGCCGGCCGCCGAGGTCCGCGGCCACGGCGTACTCGTCGGTGCTGCCGGCCCTGAGCACCCTGCGGGGGCGCCCCCCGGTCGAGGACTGCGTGCCCTCCTCGGCGAGGAGCCCGCGCTCGACCAACTCGGCCACCGTGAGCGAGATGGTGGAAGGGGCCGTGCCGAGGAGCTGGGCGAGTTCGGCGCGGGACGACGCCTGTCCCGACGCGACGAGTTCGAGGACGCGCGTGGCGAGGGCCGCGCCCTTCGGGTTCACGCCCTTGGTGCTCTTGCGGTCCCGTGCACTTATTTCAGTCATGTACGAAGTAACTTCCGCGGTGATGGGTGTGCCGGAGACAGTACGCCCGATCCGGCACGTGGGGAACGGTTCCGTGGAGAGATCCGCGAACGCTGACGCACAGCCAACTGGCGCAAATTGTCATAAAGGCGGCGTCGTATGCGCTCTCTATCGGCGCTTCTGGCTTTTTTCGAAATCGCAGTAACTTATTTGTTATTCGTTCTTGTTTGTTTGTTCGGTGCGTCCGTCGTTGACTGTCGCCATACGCAGCGCCGACCCCGCGGCGCCGGTTTGGGTCCTCCCATGACGTTTGCGGGTCCTTTCACTCTGAGGAGAGTCATGTTCCTTGCTCCCACGGCCGCCGGCCGCCGCTGGGCCCTCGTCGCGGGTGCCGCCGTCATCACCGGCGCGCTGGTCACCGGTTGCTCCGGCGGCGGCACCTCGTCCTCCGGCCCGGCGTCGTCGGACACGATCAACTACGCGCTCCCGGCGAACTTCACGCCGAACTGGATCCTCCCGATCGGCACCGCCGCGCACCTCAACACCAACAACGCCTCCATCTCCCAGGCCGTCTGGGAGCCGCTGATCGCGTACGACGGCTCCACCGGCAAGGTCGGCTGGAACAAGGACAACTCGCTGGCCAGCGACGCCAAGTTCGCCGCGGACGGCAAGAGCGTGAGGATCACCCTCGCTCAGCGCCACTGGAGCGACGGCAAGCCGATCACCTCCCGCGACGTCGAGTTCTGGTTCAACCTCGTCAAGGCCAACAGGGCCGACTGGGCCAGCTACAGCCCGGGCAAGGCGCCGGACAACTGGACGTCCTTCAAGACGGTCGACGACACGCACTTCACGATCACCTTCGACAAGGCCTACAACCAGCAGTGGATGCTCGCCAACGAGCTGAGCATGATCCGCACCATCCCGCAGCACGCCTGGGACAAGACCGGCGACTCGGGTGCCGTCTCCGACCTGGACCGCACCGCCGCCGGCGCCAAGCAGGTCTGGACGTACCTCAACAACGCCGCCAAGAAGATATCCGGCTACGCGACCGACCCGCTCTGGAAGACGGTCAGCGGCCCCTACACCATCAAGTCGTTCTCCACCGCGGGCCGGGTCGAACTCACCGCCAACGCCAAGTACGACGGTGGCGGCAGGGCCAACATCAAGAACGTCAACCTGCTGCCGTTCACGACCACCGAGGCCGAGGAGAACGCCCTCCGCGCCGGCACCGTCGACTACGGCTACATCAACGCCTCCGACCTGGGCCAGGAGGCGTCCTTCAAGGCCAAGGGCTACTCGGTGAGACCGTGGAGCGGCTGGGCCATCACCTACATGCCGTACAACTTCAACAACCCGTCCATGGGACCGGTGTTCAAGCAGCTGTACGCCCGTCAGGCCATCCAGATGTCGGTGGACCAGGCCACCCTCTCCAAGGTGGTCTTCAACGGCAGCGCCGTCTCCACCTACGGGCCGATCCCGCAGGGCCAGGAGTCGTCGTTCGTCTCGGCCGACCAGAAGAACAACCCGTACCCGTTCGACACCGCCAAGGCGAAGAAGCTGCTCACCGACCACGGCTGGACCGAGCAGGGCGGCACCATGGTGTGCAACGCGCCCGGCACCGGCGCGAACCAGTGCGGCGCGGGCGTCGACAAGGGCACCAAGTTCGAGATGCAGGTGCTGTCCCAGTCCGGCTCCACCGTGACCGACAACATGATGAGCGCGCTCCAGTCGTCGTTCGCGAAGACCGGCATCAAGTTCGGCATCAAGACCGCCCCGGTCAACTCCGTGCTCTCGCAGGCCGGTCAGTGCAAGTCCGGCGAGTCGGGCTGCTCCTGGCAGCTGTCCTTCTTCGGCACCGCGGGCAGCTGGTACTTCCCCGCCTACCCGAGCGGTGACTCGCTCTTCGCCACCGGCGGCGGCTCCAACTTCGGCAGCTACTCCAACCCCGCCGTCGACAAGCTGATCACCGAGACCACCACGTCCGGCTCGGACGAGGTGGTGCAGAACTACAGCGCCGCACTCGCCAAGGACCTCCCCGTGATCTGGCTGCCGGAGCCCGACTACCAGATCTCCGTGGTCCGCAACGGCCTCGGCGGCTTCGCCCAGGACTCGCTCGCCAACTTCCACCCCGCCATGTGGAAGTGGACCAAGTAGGCCCGGTCGGTGCCCGCGTGGGCCGACGGCGCCCGGCCCCGCGGCCGGCCGTCCGCGGCCCGCGCACGCCCCTCGCGCACCCGCGCCGCACCGACGTCCGCGTCGTGGTGACGCCCCTGTCCAGGTGACGCCCGAGCGCGTCACGGAGACGAAGCGACCGGAAAACACATGAGCACTCCCTCGTACCTGATCAGACGCGTCCTCCAGGCCGTCGCGGTGATCGTCATCGTGACCGTCGTCGTCTTCGGCCTGCTGCACGCGCTCCCCGGAGGCCCCGCCCGCGGGATCCTCGGCCCCCAGGCCACCGCGCAGCAGATCGCGAGCTTCAACCACGAACAGGGCCTCGACAAGTCCCTGCCCGTGCAGTACTTCCACTACCTCGGCCGGCTCCTGCACGGCGACCTCGGGACCTCGTACACCCTCAACGAGCCGGTCTCCCAGCTCATCGGCGAGCGGCTGCCGAAGACCCTGGTCCTCACCCTGCTGTCGGCCGTCGTCGGCCTCGTGCTCGCGATCCCGCTGGGCATGTGGCAGGCCGTGCGCCGCAACAAGGCCACGGACTACGTCATCACCACGCTCAGCTTCATCGCCTACTCCACGCCCGTGTACTTCCTCGGACTGATCCTGGTGCTGGTCTTCAGCCAGGAACTGGCGTGGTTCCCCTCGCAGGCACCGCAGGGGGAGACCGTGGGGCAGGTGTTCTCCGACCCGCAGGGCCTGGTGCTGCCGGTGTTCGCGGGCGCGGCCTCCATGATCGCCGTGTTCAGCCGGTACATGCGCGCCGCCACCCTGGAGAACCTCTCCGAGGACTACGTCCGCACGGCCAGGGCGGGCGGCTCCCGCTCCCGCGCCATCCTCGCGCGGCATGTGTTCCGCAACTCGCTGACCCCCGTGGTGGCCATGCTCGGCTACTACATCCCCGTCCTCTTCGGCGGCGCGCTCGTCGTCGAGCAGCTCTTCAACTACCCCGGCATGGGGCTGCTGTTCTGGACGGCGGCACAGTCCTCCGACTACCCGGTCCTGCTGGGCTGCGTCCTGGTGATCGCCGTCGCCACCGTCACCGGCACGCTGCTCGCCGACATCGTCCAGCGGATCATCGACCCCCGAGTGAAGGCAGGCCGGGCATGAGCGCCGTCATCCAGCCGGACGCGGTCCCGACGAAGACCGCCGAACCGCGCGAGGCCACCGGCACCCGCCTGGCCGTCCGCCGCTTCCTGCGCAACAGGCTCGCCGTCGTCGGCCTCGCCGTCGTGGTCCTCTTCTTCCTGTTCTGCTTCGTGGGTCCGCTGGTGTACTCCACCGACCAGACCCACACCCTGCTCGAACAGGTCAACCTCGCGCCGAGCGGCGCCCACTGGCTCGGCACCGACGCCGTCGGCCACGACGAGCTGGGCCGGCTCATGTACGGCGGCAAGGTCTCGCTGATCGTCGGCCTCGCCGCGGGCGTCCTCGCCACCTGCATCGGCACGCTGTGGGGCGCCGCCGCCGGTTACGCGGGCGGCTGGATCGACGCCCTGATGATGCGCGTCGTCGACGCCGGCATCGCGATCCCCGCCCTGTTCATCCTGCTGGTGGTCTCCGCCATCACCACACCGGGCCTCGGCGGCCTCGTCCTCATCCTCGGCCTGGTGTCCTGGCTGGTGCCGTCCCGGCTGGTCCGCGCCGAGACCCTGACGCTGAAGAACCGGGACTACGTGCTGACCCTGCGCGCCATCGGCGGCACGCACGCCCGCGCGATCCTGCGGCACATCCTGCCGAACTCGGTCTCCACCGTCATCGTCGCCGCCACCTTCCAGGTCGCCGACGCCATCCTGCTGGTCGCCTACGTCTCCTACCTGGGCATGGGAGTACGGCCGCCGCAGACCGACTGGGGCGGCATGCTCTCCGCCGGTCTCACCGCCGCCTACTCCGGCTACTGGTGGCTGATCCTGCCGCCCGGCCTGGCCATCATCCTGGTGGTGTGGGCGTTCAACGCGATCGGGGACGGACTCCGCGACGCATTCGATGTGAGGGGACGCGGATGACCGCCACCACCGACGGCTCCGCCGCCCGCACCACGGCGGCCGAACCGATCCTCGAACTCGACGGCCTCGGCGTCGTCTTCACCACCGAGACCGGCGAAGTGCCCGCGGTCAAGGGCGTGTCCCTCCAGGTCCGGCCCGGCGAGACGCTCGCCCTCGTCGGCGAGTCCGGCTCCGGCAAGTCGACCATCGCGCTCGCCGCGATGGGCCTGCTCACCGGGAACGCCCGCGCCACCGGCAGCGCCGTCATCGCCGGCACCCAGATCGTCGGCGCCTCCGAGAACGGCCTGGCGGCACTGCGCGGCAGGACCGCCTCCATGGTGTTCCAGGAGCCGGCCACCGCGCTCGACCCGCTCACCCGCGTCGGGAAGCAGATCGCCGAGGTGATCCGCAACCACCGCGAGGTGAACGCCAAGGACGCGGCCGCCGAGGCCGTCGACCTGCTGCGCCGGGTCGGCATCCCCGAGCCCGAGCGGCGGGCCCGCGCCTACCCGTTCCAGCTCTCCGGCGGACAGCGCCAGCGCGTCGTCATCGCCATGGCCATCGCCAACGAGCCCCGACTGCTCATCGCCGACGAGCCCACCACCGCCCTCGACGTGACCGTGCAGGCGGAGATCCTCGACCTGCTGCGCCGGCTCGCCGCCGAGACCGGCACCGGCGTGCTCCTCGTCACCCACAACATGGGCGTCGTCGCGGACTTCGCGGACCGCGTCGCCGTCATGTACCAGGGCGAGATCGTGGAGACCGGGGCGGTCGAGGACGTCCTGCTGCGGCCCACCCACGACTACACCCGGCGCCTGCTGGCCGCCGTACCGCGCCTGTCGGTCGCGGAACCGGCCACCGACGCGGACTCCACGGCGAAGACCGGGCCGGCCGCCGTGCGCGACACGGCGGCCGAACCGGCCGACGCCTCCGCCGAGTCAGGCGAACCCGTCGTCGAACTGCGCGACATCAGCGTGGTGTTCGGCCGCGGAAAGACCGCCGTGCACGCCCTCGACGGAGTCTCCTTCCAGGTCGGTCCGGGACAGACCCTCGGCCTGGTCGGCGAGTCCGGCTCCGGCAAGTCGACCGCCGCCCGGGTCGCGCTCGGCCTGGTCCAGCCCACCTCCGGCACCGTCTCCCTGTTCGGCGCCGACCTCGGCCGCACCCGTGCCCGGGCCCGCCGGGCGCTGCGGGCCGGCATCGGTGTCGTCCTCCAGGACCCCGTGGCCTCCCTCGACGCCCGCATGACCGTCGGCGAGTGCATCGCCGAACCGCTGCGGATCCACCGCCGCGACCTCACCGCCAAGGACCGCCACGCCAGGATCGCCGACGTCCTCGACCGGGTACGGCTGCCCCGCGAGGTCGCCCGCCGAGCACCCCGCGAACTCTCCGGCGGACAGCGCCAGCGGGTCAGCCTGGCCCGCGCCCTCGTGCTCGACCCCCGGCTGCTGGTCGCGGACGAACCCACCAGCGCGCTCGACGTGAGCGTGCAGGAAGCGGTCCTCGAGGTGATCACCGAACTCCAGGGCGACCTGGGCTTCGCCTGCCTCTTCGTCTCCCACGACCTCGCCGTCGTACAGCACTTCGCCCAGCACGTCGTCGTGATGCGCGCCGGCCGGATCGAGGAGCAGGGCTCCACCGGGACGACCCTGCTCCATCCCGAGACCGACTACACCCGCCGGCTGCTGGCCGCCGTACCGGTGCCCGACCCGGTCGTGCAGCGGGGCCGCAGAGCCGAGCGCCTTGCCGCCCTCGCGGCCGGCCGTACGGAGGCCCAGGCGTGACCCGACCCCACCTCTCCCCCCACACCCCGCAGGACCACGCGATGCACACCTCCCTCCGGCCGCTGTTCACCGGTATCGACATCGGCGGCACCACCACCCAGGTGGTGGTCTGCTCGGAAGACCTGACGGTCCTCGACCGGGCGGAGACGGCCACCCCGGCACGCGAGGGCGGTGAGGCCATGATCGGCGCCGCGCTCGACGCCCTCGCCCCGCTGCTGGCCCGCACACCGGGCCACCTGGTCGGCGCCGGGATCGGCGCCGCCGGGGTGGTCGACTCCGCGAGCGGCCGCATCCTGGTCGCCAGCGACTCCTTCCACGGCTGGGCCGGCTTCGCCGTCACCGCCGCCGTCCAGGACGCCCTCGGTGTCCCCGCCTACCTGGACAACGACGTCAACGCCTTCCTCTACGGGGAGGTGAACGGCGGCGCGGTGCGCGACGAGACCGACGTCCTCGGCATGACCCTGGGTACCGGCGTCGGCGGCGCGCTGTGGACCAACGGCGCCCTGTACGCGGGCCCGCACGGCGCGGCCGGCGAGATCGGGCACATTCCCGGCTTCGGCGACCTGCCCTGCTCCTGCGGCGGCCGAGGCCACCTGGAGACACTGGCCTCCGGCCGCTCCATCGCCGCGCGTTACACCGAGCGCACCGGCCTGGAGCGCACCGCCCGCGAGGTCGCCGCCGCGGCGGCCGACGGCGACGAGAACGCCCGCGCGGTCTACCGCGCCGCGGGAGCGGGCATCGCCCGCGCGATCGTGATCACGGCCGGCGTCGCCGACATCACGACGGTCGTCGTCGGCGGCGGGGTCTCGGGGGCCTGGCCCCTGCTGGAACCGTTCATCCAGTCCGCCCTGGCCGCGGACCCGCCGGTCAGCGGCCACCCCGTACGGCTGGTACGCGCCGCGCTCTCCGCCGACGCCGTACCGGTCGGCGCCGTCGCCCGCGTACGGGGTGAACTGGGCACGATGTCAGGAACGAGGTGACGAACAGGCCGCCGTCCGGAGCCACGCGTCCCGGCCGCGCCGGCGCCCGGACGGTGGCCTCGTCCACCCGCCGTCGACTGGCCCAGCCGCGACCGCGCTGTTCCGGGTCGCGACCACTTCGGTGCGTTCCGATACCAGACCCGGTCGGGTCGTCGTCAAGTCCGCGTTCCCCCGTAGGGGTTGCTGCCGGGCCGGGATGTGCCGTGATCCCTCGGCCTGCCGTAGCGTTCACGGCACTGCGCCTGCCCTGGGGAGTGCGGCGGGCCGTGACGGGGAGAGGACGGCGTCGAGGTGGTCGGGGATCATGAGGAGTGGGCCGCGCGGGCGGCCTGCCGGACGGCTGATCCGGACGAACTGTTCGTCGAGGGAGCAGCCCAGAACGCGGCGAAGGCCGTGTGCAACGGCTGTCCTGTACGCACCGAGTGTCTGGCGTTCGCTCTCGACCGCCGTATCGAGTACGGCATTTGGGGCGGCGCGACCGAGCGGGAACGGCGCGCACTCCTGCGCCGCCGCCCGACCGTGACCTCGTGGCGCCTGCTGCTGGAGACCGCGCGAGCAGAGCACGGCCGACAGGGTGCGGAGCACCGGGAGCCGGCGCACCGGGAGCCGGAGCCGGGGGAGAGCTCGCTGCGGACAGGTTGAAAGGCCGTTGCACAGGTGCCGTCGCCGAACGTGATGCCGAGCGCCACCGGGGAACCGACACCGCCTACGACCGTGTCCTGCCCGCGAGTTCGGTCAGAGTGATCGGCGCAGGGCCCGTCCGGGATCTGTCGTGCGTCGGCCGCGGGCCGCTGCACGCGCCCGTGCCAGTCCGGAGGGCCCCGGGTCTGTGTGTTCGCCTCGGCGGGGCGTCAGTTGAAGTGCACGTGCAGTTGGCGCATGAGTTCGGCCACGACCGCGAAGGCGATCAGCGGAGGCGCCGCTGCGAAGAGCATCTGCACCATCGCGTCGTCGCGTGTCGCCCACAGGCACCACGCCACCGCCGCGGCGGTGCCGATCGCGATCAGGATCCAGGAAGCCGCTGTGCTCCGGCGGTCGACGATGGCCGCGGCCACGCCCAGACCACCGCCCACCATCAGCCCCATGACGAGTACGGCGTGGGCCCATTCCGGGGCCGACACGACGTTCGCCAGGGGTGTTTCGACCCTCAGCTGCCGATAGGTCACCGCCATGCCCCCCAGATACACCGCGATCAGTGTGGCAAGGCTGAGGACTCTTACGACCTGCCCCAGAGTGCCCCGTTCTCCAGCCATGAATCCCCCGATGTCGTACCGTCCTATATTTCGGTGCCTGTGGTGTGCCCGTGTCTACAGCGGGGCAAACTACGCACCGGCCCGGCCTTCCCGGCGGCGGATTCCAGCCACGGGAGCGACGCAGGACGAGGCTCGTGCACCCGTTCCGGTGGCGAGTCCGAGAGCGGCCGTCAGCCAGGTCGGGGCGGCTCGCGGGGCATGATGGGTGACCGCCGGAGCGGTGGCGGAGTTCAGCCATCCGGTGCCCGCTCCGGCGCCGGCGAGCGCCACGGCGTCGGCCCGTCCGCCCGTCCGCCCGTCCGCCGAACGAGCCGAGCAGGGCCGCTTCGGAGCGGGGAGGCGCCAGGGCGGGCAGCACGCGCGCGAAGCAGGCGAGAGAGATACGCGAAAGGCTCGCCGCCCAGGGCGCGTCCTCGGTCGACCCGGGCCTGCTTTCCCGGGCGCCGTACATCCACCTCGGCCCCTGAGCCCGCGCCGCACGAAGAGTGACCGGGCGATGCGTTGCCGTAGCCGGTCAGGTCCGTCCCGCGTGGACGTCGCGCGGTGCCGCACATCCTCGCGGAGACTGAAGGCGACGACATGGACTGCCGCCGCCGATCCAGCCGGGTGTGGAGGAGTGGACATGCGTATCGACCTTGCAGGACGCACCGCCCTGGTCACGGGCTCGACCCAGGGCATCGGAGCCGCGATCGCCGCGGGGCTCGCCGAGGCCGGAGCCGCGGTGGCGGTGAACGGCCGGGACTCCGATCGGGTGGAGCAGGCCGTCGAGGAACTGCGGCGCAAGGTGCCGGCCGGTGACGTCAGCGCGGTGCCCGCGGACGTCGCGACCGAAGAAGGCGCGCTCCAGGCCTTCGAGCAGGTCCCGGACGTCGACATCCTCGTCAACAACGTGGGCATCTTCGGTTCGAAGGACGTGCTGGAGATCGATGACGCGGAGTGGCGGCACTACTTCGACGTGAACGTCTTCAGCGCGGTCCGCCTCACCCGGCTGTACATGCCGCGGATGCTCAAGCAGAACTGGGGCCGAGTCCTGTGCATAGCCAGCGAGTCCAGCGTGGCTATCCCCGCGGAGATGGTGCACTACGGCACCACCAAGACGGCGATGCTCGCTCTGGGCCGGGGCTTCGCCAAGAGAGCGGCCGGAACACGCGTGACGGTGAACTCGGTTCTCGCCGGGCCGACTCACACCGAGGGCGTCGAGGACTTCGTGTACAACCTCGTCGGCAGAGAGCTGCCGTGGCACGAGGCCGAGGCCGCCTTCATGCGGCAGTTCCGTCCGCAGTCCCTGCTGCAGCGGCTCATCGAGCCCGCGGAGATCGCGAACATGGTCGTGTACCTCAGCTCGGACAAGGCGTCGGCGACGACCGGCGGAGCCATCCGCGTCGAGGGAGGGATCGTCGACTCGATCGTGCCGTGAACGACGGACGACGGGACGCGGTGGTTCGGAGTACCGGAGGCACCCCGGGCGCGGGGCGCGCCGCCCGTCGCGAGGCCCGGGGGTGTGGCGGGCCATACCCGGGTCGGGTGGCGTACCGCAGTGATCGGTGTGCCGCTGTTCGGCATCGTGATCGGCATGACCATGGGCGGGCTCACCGGTTGGGTCGGGCGGCGCTCCCACGCTGATCGGGTTGAGGGATTCTCCATGCGTACTGAACATGTTCCGTCGCGACGGGCCGTGGTGTCCGGCCGGGCGTCGGGCGTCCTCGTCGTCCTCGCCGTGGTGCTGGGCGCCGCGTTCGTGCTCGCGCCGGCCAGGCTGGCCGGGATCGGGACGCGGAGCGGGCCGTATGCGCGGCGCGCTCTCGTCGACGGTCTGATTCCGGCGTTCGTCTCCTACTGGGAGTCCGGGGACCGGCGGGTGCCCGCGGATCTGCAACGCCTGGTCGACTACTGGTGCCGCTTCCACGTGGTCAAAGGCGTGCTCTCCGCCGCTCTGCTGATCGTCCTCGTCGCGCTGGCCGTCCGGTGGTGGAGGGCGTTCCTGAGGCCGGGCCGCCGGGCAGGCGGGGGAGTGGCGGTGGCCGCGGCGTTCGTCAGCGTGCTCGCCCTCGTGTCGCTGGCGGCTCTGATGGCCAATGTCCAGGGCGCGACGGCCCCTTTCTCGTCGCTGACGTCGGTGCTTCCGCTCGGTGAGCCTCATGGCCGGCTGGCGGACGCGGTCGGGCAGATCGAGCAGGGCCTCGCGCACCATCCGGGTGCGGGCGGCCGGAACGCGGTCGTACTGGACGCGATGGTGGACGACTTCGGTCGGTACCACGCGGTGCTCGCCGTGCTCGCGTCGGTCGTGGCGGTCGCCCTGGCGGTCCTGGGCGTGGCGGCGTGGCGGAGGTTCGCCGCGGCGGACCGGTCCGAGGTCCGGATGCGGCGCACGATGGGGTGGTTCGGTGTCCTGTCCGTGCTGCTCGCGCTGATGGTGGCGGTCGTCGCGGTGGCCAACGCGGGCACCGCGGCGGACCCGGCGCCCGCTCTCCTGGGCTTCTACCAGGGCGGCATGTGACGCCTCGTCAGGCCGGGCGGGGAGGGCCCGGTCAGGAGCGGAGGTAGGCGAGGACGGCGAGGACCCTGCGGTGCTGGGCGTTGTCGGGTGGCAGGCCGAGTTTGGCGAAGACGTTGCCGATGTGCTTCTCCACCGCGCTGCTGGAGAGCGTCAGGTGCCGGGCGATGGCCGAGTTGGAGTGGCCTTCGGCCATCAGGCCGAGGAGTTGCCGCTCCCGTGGCGTCAGCGTTTCCAGCGGGGCGCTGCGCCGTTGCCCGGCCAGCAGTTGGGAGACGACCTGCGGGTCGAGGACGGTGGCCCCGTGGGCGACGCGGTCCAGGGCGTCCAGGAACTCCTCGACGCGGGCGACCCGGTCCTTGAGCAGGTAGCCGACCGCGCCGGAGGCGTCGGCGAGGAGTTCGGCGGCGTACGACGCCTCGACGTACTGGCTGAGCACCAGGACGGGAGTGCCGGGCAGGTGGGTGCGGGCGGTGAGCGCGGCGCGCAGGCCCTCGTCCGTGTGGGTCGGCGGCATGCGTACGTCGACGACCGACACGTCCGGGCGATGGGTGAGGACGGCCCGCACCAGCGCCGGGCCGTCGCCGACCGCGGCGACCACCTGGTGGCCGTCGTCGGTGAGCAGGCGGACCAGGCCCTCGCGCAGCAGCACCGCGTCGTCGGCCAGGACGATCCGCAGCGGCCGGCGGCCCGCGGGGCACGGCGCTGTCCCGGCGCCCTCTCCGGGAGCCGGTTCGGCCGGTGTAGGGGACGGGGTCAGGGGCATGGGAGTTCTCCGGTGATCGTGGTCGGGCCGCCGTCGGGACTGGCCGTCCGCAGGCGGCCGCCGAGGGCGCGGAGTCTGTCGTCCAGGCCCCGCAGGCCGTGTCCCTTGGCCATGGCCGCGCCGCCCAGGCCGTCGTCGGTCACCCAGATCCGCAGGGTTCCCTCGGCGTGGCGCAGGCCGATCGTGCAGTGCCGGGCGCGGCTGTGCTTGGCGACGTTGGTCAGGGCCTCGGCGACCACGAAGTAGGCGGCCGTCTCGACCGCGGGTTCCGGTCTCGGCCCGAGGGGACCGAGGTCGAGACCGGCGGGTACGACACTGCGGGCGGCCAGCGCGGTGAGTGCGGCCGGCAGGCCGCGGTCGGCCAGGACCGGCGGGGCGATGCCGCGGGAGAGGGCCCGCAGTTCCTCCAGCGTCTCCTGCGCCTGGACGAGCGCGTCGGCGAGCGCCTCCCGCGCGGTGTCCGGCCTGTCGTCGAAGTGGTGCTGGGCGCGGCCCAGTTCCATCGCGAGGCGGACCAGCCGCTGCTGGGGGCCGTCGTGGATGTCCCGTTCGAGGCGGCGCAGGGCCGCCGCCTCGGCCGTCACCGTGGCGAGCGTCTGCGCGCGGGCGGTGTCGCGTTCCGCCTCCAGCCCGCTGATCCTGCGGTGCAGTGCCGACAGGTCGGACAGCAGCGTCCCGCCGAGGCCGGCCTGGACGGCGACGCAGGCGCGGGTCACCGGCGGCAGGGTGGCGAGCGTCAGGAGGCCGAGCGCGACGGCGAACGCGATCCGCTGACCGGGAGAGGCCAGCCCCAGACTCAGGGCGATGTGGGACCGGGAACCGCCCGCGTACAGGTTCATCGGCCGCAGCGCGCCGGACGCCGGGTACGGGTTGCGCAGCGGGGCCGTGACGGCGGCCAGGCCGACGAACCACCACAGCGCCGTCACCACGGACGTGACCGCGACGACCGGAAGGACCAGCACCGTGTGCGCCACGTCCGGCCACAGCCCCGCGTCGGACCCGTCGGGCACCCGCCCCGGCCGGCGGCGCACGTCCGGCGCCTCGTCGCCCCTGGACCGCACCCGGGCGATCCGCCATCGCTCCACGTCGGCCGGCCATCGCGCCAGGTCCGCGGCGGCGGCCCGAGCCCGCGCCCGGCCCGGCGACAGCAGCCCGACGGCGCCGAGACACCCGGCGCCGAGCACCATCAGCAGGCCGAACACGGCACTCAGCGGCCCGGTCAGCAGGTACGCCGAGTCCAGCAGCGTACGACGTCCCAGACGCGCCAGGGACCGGCCGCCCGACCGCCACCGGCCCGCGGCCACTCCCGCGACCACGCCCGTGACCACGGAAGACGACGGTTCAGCCATGCGCCCAGCGTAATCGCGAGCCGAACGGGCACGGCTCGATCCCGGGCGCTCCGGGCCCCTCGGCTCCCGCCGCCCCGGGCCGGAGGGTCATCGCGCGAGCTCCTGATGCGGGTCACGACCGCCTGCTCGTATCGTGAAGGGACAGAGAGCGGCGTGGTGAGCGGGACATCATGGCAGAGCCGACGGTCGACTACGCGGCGGTTTTCCAGGCCCTTCCCGGGGCCGTCGCGCTGGTGACTCCGCAGCTGATCTTCGCGGACGCCAACCCGGAGTTCGTGCGGCTGCGACGCCTGCCCCGCGAGGAGATCATCGGGCGTTTCCTGCCCGAGGACCAACTCGCGAACACCTCCGCCGAGCCGCTCCTGCTCAGAGTGCTGGCCTCACTGCGTCGGGCGGTGGAGACCGGTGAGCAGAGTTCCGTCGAGCTGCAGCGCTTGTGCGCGGAGGACCGCGAACAGCCCGGGGTGTGGCACGAGCGGTACTTCAACGTGACCAACATCCCCGTGCTCGGAGCCGACGGCCGGGTGACGTTGCTGCTGCACCGGCTGGAGGACGTCACCGAACTGATCCGTGCCCGCGAAGTCGCGCTGACCCTCCAGGAAGCCATGCTGCCCGCTCCCCGGCCGATCGGCCGGCACCCGGCGGCCGTCCGCTACCGGCCCGCCGCCGAAGCCCTGAACGTGGCCGGCGACTGGTACGACCTGGTCGAACTGCCCGGCGACCGGATCGCTGTCGCCGTCGGCGACGTCGTCGGCCACGGTCTTGCCGCGGCCGGCGTCATGGGACAGCTCCGCAGCGCCCTCACCGCCGCCTCGCTCGTCCCCGAGGGCCCCGCCCGGGCCCTGGAGGTCCTCGGGCAGTACGCGCGCACGGTGGACGGCGCCGAGAACACCACCGTGGCCACGGCGTTCGTCGACTGGGAGAACGACACCATCACCTACAGCAGCGCCGGCCACCCGCCACCGGCCCTCCTGTGGCCGGACGGCACGGTCGAATTCCTCGACCAGGCCACCGACCCGCCGCTGGCCGCACGTCCGCAGCACGGCCCCAGGACCCAGGCCGTCGCCTCGTTCCGTGCGGACGCCGTCCTCGTGCTCTACACCGACGGGCTGATCGAACGCCGCGGCGAGGACATCGACGTGGGACTCGCACGGCTCGCCGACTCCCTGGCCCGCCACCGGACCGACGCGTGCGAAGCCCTCGCCGACGCCGTGCTCGGGGACCTCCTCCCCTCCGGCGACGCCGCCGACGACACGGCGCTGGTCGTCGTACGCCTCTGAACCGGCAGCGGGAGCAGACCGCTTGGGGACGCACCGCGGAGTCACGGTTCTCCACGGCTGGTTCGCACGACAGTCGACGAGGCCGCCGCCGGGTGCGAGGCCGGCCCTTCGGGTTCGCCTTGAGGGCGGCGACGAGGTCTTCCGGCGCTTCCGCCAGGCCGTGCAGGTCCGTACCGGGTGCGGTCGCCGGTCACGGCTGTCCGGCGACGTCGGTGAGGGACTGTTCCGCCCAGATGGTCTTGCCGGTGGGGTGGTACCGCGTGCCCCAGCGTCGCGAGCACTGGGCGACGAGGAAGAGCCCGCGTCCGCCCTCGTCGGTGCCGGCGGCTCTGCGGATGTGCGGGGACGTACTGCCGGCGTCGCTGACGGCGATGATCAGCATGCGGTCGCGGATGAGCCGGAGACGGACCGGCGGGGTGCCGTAGCGGATGGCGTTGGTGACCAGTTCGCTGATGATCAGCTCCGTGCTGAACGCCAGGTCCCGCAGACCCCACTGGTCGAGCCGCCGCAGGGCGAGGGCTCGGGTCCTGGCGACGGCGGCGGGGTCGCACGGCAGGTCCCAGGTGGCGACGTCCGCGGCGTCGAGCGAGCGGGTGCGTGCGACGAGCAGCGCCAGGTCGTCCTCGGCCGCCAGATGAGGGGTGACCGTGCCGACGACGGCCCGGCAGAGGGCATCCGGCGAGCGGGGTGCCCGGGCGACGATGGCGCGCAGGCGCTTCTCCACCGTCGGGTCGGCGCTGACGGCGTCGAGGAGGCTTCGGGTGTACAGCGCGAGGACGCTGCCCTTGGCGAGTTCCAGGTCGTGGGGTTCGAAGACGGGGTCGTCCTGCCCCAGTGGCTGGTTGGAGGGGAGTTCGGCGAAGCGGACCGCTCCGTCCGGGTCGAGGATGACGGGCGGGGGGTGCCCGGCGCTCGCCATCACGCAGTGGCGGGAGACCGGGTCGTAGACCGCGTACAGGCAGGTCGCGCCGATCAGCTTCTCCAGGATGGGCGCGGAACCAGTGGAGTGCTCGCGTTCGACCAGGCGCGGAACCATGTCGTCGAGGCGGGCCAGGACCTCGTCGGGGGCGAGGTCGAGCTGTGCGAGAGTACGCACCGCCGAGCAGATCTGCCCCATGCAGGCGGCCGCTTCGATCCCGGTGCCGGGGATGTCGCCGACGGCGAGCGCCACGCGGGCGCCGGACAGCGGGATCACGTCGAACCAGCAGCCGCTCACTCCGGCCTGCGCGCGTGCCGGCCGGTAGTGGTGCGCGACCTCGACGGCGCTCTGGTCCGCGACGCTGCGGGGAAGCATGCTCTGCTGGAGAGTGACGGCGGCGGCGCGCTCGCCCGTGTACCTGCGGGCGTTGTCCACGCAGACCGCGGCACGGGTCGCCAGCTCCTGCACGAAGATCAGGTCGTCCGGTGCGAAGGGTTCCGGCCGGGTTCCGGCACGGTACAGGTGGGCCACCCCCAGGACGGTGTCCCGGGCGCGCAGCGGCACCACCATCATGGAGTGGGTCCCGCGCGCCAGCAGGGTCCGGGTCCGGGGGTCGGGGGAGTTCCGGATCCAGTCGGCGCCGGTGTCGATGACGGGCAGCAACTGGGGATGCCCGGTGGCGAGGGTCTGGGCGTGGGGCGAGCTCACGGGGAACTCCTGGACCTCTCCGAGCCGCCGGAGCCCGTCGGTGATCTCCGGACGGGCCGCCTTGCGCGCGGTGAGACGGAGCGCGACCGGCCAGGCCCGCAGGGGCGGGGGCTCCTCGCCCTCCGCCACGCCGACCAGCAGGTCGATCGTCGCGAGATCGGCGACGCGCGGCACGAGGACGTCGGCGAGTTCCTGGGCCGTGCGTCTGACGTCGAGCGTGGTCCCGATACGGGTGGCCGCGTCGTCGAGCAGGGTCAGGTGCTCGCGGGACCGGTGGCGCTCGGTGATGTCGGTGATCATGTCGGTGACGCCGGACGTGTTGCCGTCCGGGTCGGTCAGCGCGAACGACGACGTCATCCAGACGTGGTCCCTGCCGGGGTCGGCGGGCGTACGTCCGCGGATCTCCGTGCCGATGACAGGCAGGCCCGTCTCCAGGACCTTCGTGAGCCGGTTCTCGATCTCCTCGGTGTCTATGCCGGTCAGGAACTCGCCGATCCGGTGGCCGAGCAGCTGGTCGTTGGGGATTCCGTGAATACGTTCCAGCGCGGGGTTCGCCCGTACGAGGCGCAGCCGGGTGTCGAACACGGCCACGCCCATCGGGGACTGGTTGAACAACGCGTCCAGGATGGCGCGGTCCTCGTCGAGCAGCAGCTGCCCCGTGCTTCGGCGTGACGCGCTCCTGTCCTCGGATGCCTCGTCCGGTGTCCCCATGGCATTGGCCCCGTCGTTCGGCACTCAGCTGGTTCGGTGGTCTGCCGCTGGAGCACCTCCTGTCACCGGAGCGCGCCGCAGGACGTCACGCCCATCGGCACAGCCGCCGTCGGTCAGGCCGGACCGCGTCCGGACCCCCGTGCTCCGCGTTCGCCCTCGCGCGGGTCACGAGCCGCCGGATCGGGCACCGGCGGCACCTGGACCAGCCTAGCCAGATCAGCACGGTCCCTGCTCGGTGGGACGAGGGGACCCGGGCGGCGGTGACGAGTGACCAGCGCCTGCGCCTGCCAGGCACCCGGACGCGTGCCGGTCGCCTGCCGGAAGAAGACCGAGAAGGCGGACGGGTCGGGGAAGCCGAGCACGGCGGCGCAGCGGGCCGCGGGCCGCGGTCGTGCGCGAGGAGCCGCTTCGCCTCCGGGACGATCCGGGCGACCAGGTACGCCTTGGCCGCGCGGCCGGTGGCCTGGTACACCGCCCGGGACAGGGTGCGGGGCGCGTATCCCAGCGCATGGGCGCAGTGGCGGGCGTCGTGGTGCTCGCGGAGGTGCGCTTCGACGCCGGAGCGGAACGGCAGGAAGAGCGGGGGAAGCGACCCTGCGTCGCAGAGGGGTGGCCGCAGCCGGGCGATCAGCACGGAGAGCAGGATCCGCGGCAGCTCCGCCGAGAAGTTCCCGGGTGGAGCGGACGTCTCCGCGAGGAGATGGTCGCGTGCCACGGCGACGAACGGCCGGTCCTCGTCGCGCACGCTCCAGTGCGCGACGACTTCCGGGGAGGCGACGTAGAAGCCCCGGACGCCCCCGCCGACGCCCTCACGGCCTTCGCGCCGCCGAATTGACCGTCCCCACGACCCGACCGCGGGCTGTGCCGCCCGGCGGCCGCGGAGCCGGACGGCCTCCCGTGCGCACCGCTCGGCCGGACGAATCCGGCCGAGCGATCGCCGGCCCCGGCCTCGCGGCCTTCGAACTACTGCCCAGGGAGCGCCTGTTGGGCGAAGGTGGCGTGGAACCGGCGGGTCTCGTCCACCGCGCGGACAGGGCCGGTGAGCGTGACCGTCGCCGTCAGGTGCGCGGCCGTGCTCGACGAGGCCAGGCGGAGTTCCAGGTCGCCCGGCTCCACGATGCGCCGGCCGTCCCGACCGGTGAAGGACGCGACGTCGGCGGGCACGGTGATGTCGATACGACGGGTCTCGCCCGGCGCGAGGGACACCCTGTCGTAGCCGACGAGGCGTTGGACCGGCTGGACGACGGACGCCGTCGGGTCGTGGAGGTAGAGCTGGACGACCTCGGTCCCGGTCCGTTCGCCGGAGTTGCCGAGGGTGAAGGCGATGGCGAACTCGCCCTCGGTCGTGGCCTGCCGGCTCCGGACCCTGAGATCGCTCCAGGTGAAGGTCGTATAGCCGAGGCCGTGACCGAAGCCGAACGCCGGGGTCGGGTCGATGTTGGAGACGTCGCTGGCCTGGGCCAGGCGGGCGCCGAGATAGGTGGTCGGCTGGGCCCCCGGGCCGCGGGGCACGCTGACGGGCAGCCGCCCGGAGGGGTTGGTCCGGCCGCTGAGCACGCCGGCGATCGCCCGGGTGCCCTCGACGCCCGGGAAGAACGACTGGACGATCGCCGCGGACTCGCCCACCGCGCGGCCCAGGGCGTAGGGCCGGCCCGCGAGGAGGACGGTGACGACGGGACGCCCGGAGTCGAGCAGCGCGTCCAGGAGTTGCTGCTGGGCGCCGGGCAGGGTGAGCGATTCCGCGTCGCAGCCCTCGCCGCTGGTGCCACGCCCGAACAGGCCCGCGCGGTCGCCCAGGACGGCGATGACCAGGTCCGCGTTCCGCGCCGCGTCCACCGCCGCACCGATCCCGGACAGATCGCCGTCGTCGACGCCGGTGCCGCGGGCGACGGTGACGACCGCGTCGGGGAACTCGGCGGTCAGGGTGTCGTGGAGGGTGGGCAGGTCGATGCCGACGGGAACGTCCGGATGCTGGACCCCGACATGCATGGGGAAGGAGTAGCAGCCCAACACGGCCGTGGCCTCGGTCGCGTTGGGACCGACCAGGGCGATCCGGCGCGGCGCGGCAAGCGGCAGCACACCGTCGTTGCTGAGCAGGACCACCGCCTTCTCGGCCAGCTCACGTGCCAGTTCGCGGTTGGCGGGGGAGTCCAGGTCGACCTTGCCGCGCAGGGCGTCCGGGGCGTCGGGATCAGTGCCGCGCAGGGCGGCGGGCACCGGATCCCAGTCGGGGTCCAACATGCCGAGCTGGGCCTTCTGACGCAGCACCCGGCTGAGGGCGCCGTCGACGAGGGACTCCGGGATCCGGCCGTCCTTGACGGCCCGCACCAGGGGCGCACCGAACGTCTTGACGCTGGGCAGTTCGACGTCGACGCCCGCCGCGAGGGCGGCGTTCGCCGCGTCGGCCCAGTCCGCCGCCACCCCGTGCAGGGTCTTGAGGAAGGCGATGCCGAAGTAGTCGGCCACGACCGTTCCCTCGAAGCCCCAGGTGTCACGGAGCAGGCCGGTCAGCAACTGCCGGTCGGCGGCGGCGGGTACGCCGTCGTTGTCGTTGTAGGCGTGCATGACGGCGCGCGCCCCGCCCTCGCGCACGGCCATCTCGAACGGAGGCAGCAGGACGTCGGCGCGTTCGCGGGGGCCGATCGCGGCGGGAGCGAGGTTGCGTCCCGCGCGGGACGCGGAGTAGCCGACGAAGTGCTTGAGGGTCGCGATGATCCCCGCCGACTCCAGGCCCCGCACGTAGGCCGTCCCGATGGTGGCCACGAGGTACGGGTCCTCGCCGATCGTCTCCTCCACGCGCCCCCAGCGGGCGTCGCGCACCACGTCGAGGACCGGCGCGAGCCCCTGATGGATGCCGACGGAACGCATGTCACGGCCGATGGCCGCTGCCATGCGGCGCACCGTGTCGGGGTCGAACGTGGCGCCCCAGGACAGCGGGACGGGGTACGCGGTGGCACCCCACGCCGCGAAGCCGGCGAGGCACTCCTCGTGCGCGAGAGCGGGGATCCCGAAGCGGTTCGCCGAGACGATCCGGGCCTGGGTGCGTTGCAGGGAGAGAGCCCCGAGGGCGGGGTCGACGGGAGCGGTGCCGAACGGCCGGGTCAGCTGGCCCAGTCCGGTGGGCATCAACGCCTCCAGGTCGACCGCTTCCTCCATGTCGTGCTGGTGCGGCGCCACCTCGTCGCCCTGGGCGGAGGCGCCGACCCACACGCCGTACAGCTGGGCCGTCTTCTCCTCCAGGGTCATGGCCTCGATCAGGGCCGCCACTCTGGTGGCGAGGGGGCGGGACGGGTCGTTCCACACGGGGGCCGGGTGGGAGGTCTCTACAGCCACGTGGCGGTCACTTTCCTCCGACGCCCATCAGGCCCTGGACCAGGGCGCGACGGGCGAACAGGTAGACGAGCAGGACGGGCACCATGGACAGCATCACGGCCCCGAGAAGGCCGGGGATGTCGATGCCGTGTTCGGTCTGGAAGTTGTACAGACCCAGCGTGATCACCTTGGTCGAGTCGGACTGGGTCAGCACCAGCGGGAAGAGGAACCCGTTCCATGCCTGGAGCGCCGAGAACACGATGATCGTGGACAGGCCGCCGCGCGAGAGCGGTACGACCAGCTGGAAGAACATGCGGCGGGGAGTCGCTCCGTCCACCGCCATGGCCTCGAAGAGTTCGGGAGAGATGTCCCGCATGGTGCCGCTGAGGATCAGCGCCGACATCGGCAGGCAGAACGCCGCGGTCGGCAGGATGACGCCGAGCAGGTTGTCGTACAGCCCCGCCTGGCTGATGAGGTAGAACATCGGCACGATGACGGCCTGCGCCGGAATGGCGAGTCCCAGCAGGAACAGCCGGAAGACGAGCGAGGTCACCTTGGAGCGGCTGCGGACGATGGCGTACGCGAGCGGCGGCACCAGGACCAGCACCAGGCCGGCCACGGCCGCCGTGACGGCGATCGTGTTGAGGAAGTACCGGCCGAATCCGGTGTCGAACGCGTTGAGGTAGTTGTCGAGGGTGAAGGTCTCGGGCACCGACACCGGGCCGTTCGCCGCGTAGTCGCCGCGCGTGCGCAGCGTCGCGGCGATCATCACGTACAGCGGCAGTCCGACCAGGAACAGCCAGACGGCGGAGCCGGCCCCGGCCACGTAGTTGGGACGCCGCCTCATGACACGCCCTCCATGGTGCTGCGCATCTTGTCGTAGCCCGACACGCGGACGACGACGAGCGAGATGACGGTGGAGGCCACGACCAGCGTGAGGGCGATGGCGGCACCGGCGCCGAAGTCGAAGCTCTTGAAGGCTTTCTCGTACATGTAGTAGGCACTGATGGTGGTGTCGGTGCCGGGTCCGCCCTGCGTGAGGATGAGGACGGTCTCGAAGGTGGTCAGACCGCCGACGGTCATCAGGATCATCGAGGTGATCATCGAGTTGCGCAGCTGCGGCAGCGTGATGTGGAAGAACTGCCGGTAGCGGCCCGCCCCGTCGATCTCCGCGGCCTGGTAGAGCACCTGCGGGACGGCCCGTGCCGCGCCCTGGTAGATCAGGGTGTGGAAGGGGGTGAACTGCCAGGTGCTCACGAAGGCCAGGACCCCGATGGCCGTGGCCTGCCTGCCGAACAGGTTCCCGTCACCGAACAGCCAGCCGGCGTCGGCGGGGATGCCGAAGTTCGGGTCGAGCAGAGCCCGCCACAGGACGGAGACGGCGGTGCCGGACAGCAGCAGCGGGATGAAGTAGATGACGGACAGCACGGCGCGGTTGCGCTGGTACCCGGCGGCCCAGACGCCCAGGAGCACGCTGAGCGGTGTCTGGATGAGGATGCCGAGGGCGGTCAGGAGCAGGGTCACCCAGATGCTCTTGAGCATCACGGGGTCGTCCACGAGACGGGACCAGTTGTCCATGCCGACGAACTGAGGCGATCCGAGCCCGTTCCAGGTCATGAAGGACAGGACCGCGACCATGATCAGCGGAACGATCGCGAAGACGGAGAAGAACAGGGCGGCGGGCAGGGCCCAGCCGAAGCCGGGCCGCGCCATGTTGGCCGTTGACGAGCCGCCCGCCCGCCGGCGGCCCACCTTGAGGGACCTGGTGGCGGGCGGGGTGCTCGTGATCTGTGTGGTCATGAGCCGTTCATTCACCCGGAAGTGCCTGCATGGCCTTGATGAAGCCGTCCGCGTCGATCTGGCCGTCGAAGAACTGCTGCACGGCCTGCTGGATGGGGGTTCCCGCGGCCGGCGGGTACGCCTGGTCCCACGACAGCTGGAACGCCGGAGCCTTGGCGACCAGGTTGTACTGGAAGCGCGAGTAGTCCGGGTTGGCCGAGGAGTCGAGGAAGGACTCGGTGTTCGTGGTCGTGGGCAGGTTGCCGATGGCCAGCTGCGCCTTCACGAACTCGTCCGAGTACATCAGCTTGAGGAACTTGGCGGCTGCGTCGGGGTACTTGGTCTTGCGCAGCACCGAGTAGAAGTTGTTCGTGTTCCCGACGACGTCGGCGGCGTCGCCCTTGCCGCCGGGAACGGTCGGGAACGCCGTGTAGCCGAGGTCCTTCTCGGCGAAGCTCTTGGCGTCGGTCTGCTGCTGGGCGTAGTACCACGAACCCATCAGCTCGAAGCCGGCCTTGCCGGAGGCGACGAGTGCAGGTGAGGCGCCGTTGGTGTACTTCACCGAGTCGTAGTTCTTGCCGAAGGCGCCGGAGTCCACCAGGTCCTTGAGCATGCTCAGCGCCTTCTTGCTGTCGGCGCTCTCCCACGCCGACTTGTCGCCGTCGAGCGCCTTCTGGAACAGGCCCGGTCCGGCGATGCGGTCGTAGAGGTACTCGAACCACATCAGGGTCGGCCACCTGTCGCCGCCGCCCAGGGCGATCGGGGTGACTCCCTTGGCCTTGAGCTTCTCCACCGCGCCGAGGAGTTCGTCCCAGGTCTGGGGCGGCGTGACCCCGGCGTCCTTGAGGACCTTCTTGTTGTGGAACAGCAGGACGGGCTGGGTACCGCGCATCGGGACGCCGTACGGCTTGCCGCCGACCACCGCGCTGTTGAACACCGCGGGCAGGAACTTGGACTTCAGATCCGGGTTCTTCGCGATGAAGCCGTCCAGCGGGAGCAGCAGATCGGCCTTGACGAACGGCTGGATGCTGCCGCCGCCCCAGTTGAAGAAGATGTCCGGGGCCTGCGGGGTGTTGATGATCGTCTGGAGCTTCTGCTGGTAGTCGGCGCCGGGGATGGTGTCGAGGACGGCCTTGACGTCGGACGTCTTGTTGAACGTGCTGACGATCTGCTTCTCGACCTTGTTGCTGGCGTCCCCGTAGACCAGAACGTGGATCTTGCCGTCGCTCGACGACTGGCCGTTGCCGTTGCCGCAGGCGGCCAGGGGGAGCGCCAGGGCGAGCGTCGCACCGCAGGCGATCAGTCTGGGCAAGCGCGCGCGTGTCTTCATCGTTGGAGCCCTTCGAAAGTTTCGGCCTCATTACCGAAAGTCAATGCGCTGGGGACACTAGGACAGGCCTGAGGCTCGGTCAACAGTCATGCACGCACTCGCTCAAACCGTTACGGCATCGCGCCGCTATATCCTGCGCACATGGGCGAGGACGGCAAGATCAGCGGCAAGGTGACCCTGGCCGAGGTGGCGAGAGTTGCGGGTGTTTCGCTGCCGACAGTTTCGAAGGTGGTCAACGGTCGTTCGGACGTGTCCCGGGTGACAAGAGCCAAGGTCGAGCGAGCACTGGAGGCCCACGGCTACCGTCGCCGCCCCCGGAATCCGGCCCGGCCCGCACTGCTCGAGCTGGTGTTCCACGAGTTGGAGAGCATCTGGGCCATGGAGCTGATCAAGGGCGTGGAACAGGTCGCGCGGGACAACCACGCGACCGTCGTGCTCACCGTGAGCGGCACACGGCACGCGCCTGGCCCCGAGTGGCTCGAAGGAGTCCTGAAACGAAGGCCGTTGGGCGTCGTCCTGGTCTTCTCCACGCTTCCGGGCGACGTCCGGGGGCGCCTCAGGTCGGCGTCCGTCCCCTTCGTCGTCGTCGATCCGGCGGGCGATCCCGACCCCGACGTGCCGTCGGTGGGCTCGGCCAACTGGGCCGGCGGGCTCGCGGCCACCCGGCATCTGACGGCACTGCGCCACCGGCGGATCGCGATCATCACGGGACCGGAGGACATGCTGTGCTCACGGGCGCGCCTCGACGGCTACCGCTCCGCCATGGCGATGGCGTCCCTGGAGGTGGACCCGCGGCTGGTGCGGTTCGGCGACTTCCACGTGCAGGGCGGCTTCGACCACGCGATGAGCCTGCTGGACGGGCCTGACCGGCCGACGGCCATCTTCGCGGGCAGCGATCTCCAGGCGCTCGGCGTGCTGGAGGCGGCACGGATCAGGGGACTGCGTGTACCGGAGGACCTGTCCGTGGTCGGGTACGACGACGTGCCTCTCGCCCAGTGGTCGAGCCCGCCGCTCACCACGGTGCACCAGCCTCTGCGGCGCATGGCAGAGGAGGCGTCACGCATGCTGTTCGGCCCCGAGGAAGCGGGCAAGGCCGCCCAACGGATCGAGCTGGCGACGCATTTGGTGGAGCGGCAGAGCACCGCCGGTCCGGTCACATGAGGTGACCGAAAAATTCGGCAGCGGCCCGGTCGCTCCGTTCCGTGCCCCGGGCTTCCCCGCGGCCCTCGACCGTCGTGCCACGGCGCGCGCGGACGCGGTCCCGGGGGAGCGTCGCTGAACTCCCTCCTGTACATCCCCGACTCAGGAAGGAAAGACATGACCCACGCACCTGCTCAGACCGCCGGGAGCGCCCCTCCCCGGCTCACAGCACCGGTTGACCTGGCGCGGCCCGCGATGACGGGCAGGCCCGCCGTAGCGGGCCTGCCCGTACCCGCGTGGAGTGGCGAGGACACCGAACCGGCCGTCGGCGCCGGGGACGGGCGGTGGGCCGGGGACGCCGTCCGGGCCCACCGTCCGCGGTCGCTCACGAGCCCAGGAGGGCCCGCAGTCCGGGCTGGAGGAGGTCGCCGTGGGCGGTGACCATGTCGTCGCACAGCCGCCAGATGTCCTCGACCGGCAGGGCCGCGGCCGTGGCCGGGTCCGTCATGGCCGCGTGCCGGATGTGCCGCGGGTCGTCCTCGATCGCCGCCCGCACCACCAGGTCGTTCGCGCTCAGATAGGTGCGGTTGAGCGCGGCGAGCTGCGGCGGGAGGGAACCGACGCGGGTCGGCTGGACGCCCAGCGCGTCCACCAGGCACGGCACCTCGACGGTCCCGTGCGCGGGCAGGTTGTCGATCAGGCCCCGGTTGGGGACGTTGCCGTAGACCGTGCGGGGCGTGCCGGTGACCATGCTGTGGATGATCTGCGGCGCGTACTCCATCGTCCCCTCGACGTCGACCGGCGCCCCGGCGGCCAGCGCGTCGCGGGTCCTCTCGTACGTGGCGACGTTCTCGTCGACGATCTTGAGGTACTCGCCGATCGGCAGCCGCAGCCGCTCGATCTCGCTGTCGTGGTGCAGGTACCAGGGCACGTACTCCGAGGAGTGCTCGCTGGTCTCCGTGGGGTAGTGGCCGAGCCTGCGGTACATGTCGACCCGGACCCTGCGGCGCAACTGGTCGTCGGAGGCGATCAGTTCGTCCAGCTTCGGGTAGAGGCTCCGGCCCTGGTGCTCGAAGCGCAGCACCCACGCCTGGTGGTTGACACCCGCCGCGTGGTAACTGATCTCCTCGTAGGGCACCTTGACCAGGTCCGCGAGGTCCCGCATCGTCCAGTACACCGAGTGGCACAGGCCCACCACGCGGGTCAGGCCGGTGGCCTGCGTCAGGTACTGCACGTTCATGGCCATGGGGTTGGTGTAGTTCAGCAGCCAGGCCTGGGGGCAGACCTCGGCGATGTCCCGCCCCAGTTCCTTCAGGAACGGGAACGTGCGCAGGGCGCGGAAGATGCCTCCGATGCCGAGGGTGTCGCCGATGGTCTGCCGTACGCCGTGGCGCGCGGGCACCTCGAAGTCGGTCCGCGTCGCCTCGCCCATGCCGATCTGCACGATGTTGATGACGAAGTCGGCGTCCGCCAGGGCTTCGCGGCGGTCGGTGTGGGCGGTGACGTGCGGGCGGGCGCCGAGCGTGTCGGCGATGCGGGCGGCGGCCGCCTGCGCGGTGGCCAGGCGTTCGGTGTCGATGTCGTGCAACGCGACGTGCGCGGACTTCAGTTCGGGGAACGCGAGGAGGTCGGCGAGCAGTCCCTGGGTGAAGACGACGCTGCCTGCGCCGATGAAGGCGATCTTGGGGGTGGTCATACCGGGCTTTCCTCGGTCTCGGAAGGGCGGGAGAGGACGTCGTCCCGCGTGGGCTGTGCGGTCGTACCGCCGTGGGCACGGATGGACGGGGGTTCGCGGGTGTCGGTGGGGTGCCGTGGCACGGAGGTGCTCCTGCCTGGGTGGTGTGGCGGGTGTCGGGCCGGATCAGCCCTTGAGGCCCGTGGAGGTGATCGACTGGATGAACGCCTTCTGCGCGCCGAGGAAGGCGAGCAGGACCGGCAGCACGGTGATGACGTTCCCGGCCATCACGGCGGACCACTGCGTGTGATGCTGTCCCTGGAAGGTCGTGAGGCCGAGCTGGAGCGTGTACTGGGTGTCGTGGTTGATGGCGATCAGCGGCCAGGTCAGGTCGTTCCAGGTGCTGAGGAATGTCAGGACGGCCACCGTGCTCAGGGCGGGCCGGGACAGCGGCAGCACGATCCGCCACAGCACGTGGAGCCGTGAACAGCCGTCGATCCAGGCGGCCTCCTCCAGTTCGCGGGGCAGCGAGAGGAAGAACTGCCGCAGGAGGAACACCGAGAACGGCGTGACGAGGGACGGCACGATCAGCGCGCCCAGCGTGTCGATCAGGCCGAGCTGCTTCATCACCAGGAACGTGGGGATCATCGTCAGCTGGAACGGGATCGCCATCGTCGCCAGCATCAGTCCGAGCAGCAGCCGGGAGCCGGCGAACCGCATCCGGGCGAACGCGTAGCCGCCCAGGGTGCCGAGCACGAGGTTCGCGGTGACCGTGACGAGGCTGACCAGGAAAGAGTTGGCGAACCAGCGCGGGAACATCGCGTTGCCGAGCACGTAGCGGTAGCCGCCCAGGTCCAGACGGGACGGCCACAGCGCCGGCGGGAAGCGGTTGATCTCCGCGTTGCTCATCACCGAGCTGAGCGCCAGCCAGATCAGCGGCACCGCGAACAGCAGCGCCATCGGCGCGAGCAGCAGGTGCCAGGGGCTGAACGGCAGCCGCGGGCGTCGCCGGCCAGAATCCCGCCGGGTGGCCGGGGCGGCCTGCGCGGCCTCGGGCGGAGCGGAGACGGCGGTCATGCGGCGGCTCCCTGGAGTCGGCGGCGGGCGATCTGGAAGACCAGGCCGATCAGGCCCAGGGCCGCAGCGAGTACATAGGCCGAGGCGGCGCCGTACCCCGCGGTGGCGTTCTTGAACGCCTGCTCCCAGATGAAGTAGACGATCACCGTGGTGGATCCGAGGGGTCCGCCCTTGGTGGTGACGTACACGAGGTCGAACGTCTGGAGCGCCTCGATGGTCTGCCACAGCAGCAGGAACACCGTGACGGGCCTGAGCGTGGGCAGCGTGACGTGCCGCAGGATCCGCAGCCGGCCGGCGCCGTCCAGCCGGGCCGCCTCGATCAGTGAGGCCGGCACGTCCTGCAGCGCCGCGAGGTAGATGACCATACAGAAGCCGGTGCCGCTCCACAGGCTGATCGCGACCAGCACCGGCAGTGCCTGGGACGGGTCGTTGAGGAAGCCCTGCGAGGGGATGCCGAGGTAGTGCAGTACCGCGTTGGCGGCACCGAACTGCGGGTCCAGGATGAACGAGAACAGCACGCCCTGCGCGGCGGAGGAGACCACGAACGGGACGAAGAACAGGGTGCGGTAGAGCCCGACGAACCGTATGCGCCGGTTCAGCGCGAGGGCGAGCAGCAGCCCCACCACCATGCTCGCCGGCACGTACAGCGCGGTGTAGAGCAGGGTGTTGTGCACCGCCTGGCTGAAGTGCGGGTCCTGGGCGAGGGCGCGGTAGTTGTCCAGGCCCACCCAACGGCTCGGTGTGACGAGGTCGTCGGCCTGGAAGGACAGCAGCAGCGACCAGATGATGGGCACCACGCTGAGACCGAGGATGATCAGCACCGCGGGCGACACGAACGTCCAGGCCATCGCGGACTCGGCGGCCCGCCTGCGGCGCAGGGCGCGCCGGTTGTCCGGGGGCCGGGACAGAGTGATCGGGGTGGGCCTTCGGGACACGGCGGATCTCCTCAGCGGGGTATGAGCAGTGCGGCGTTGGCGTCGGCGGCGCAGGAGCGCAGTGCCTGGGCGGGAGTGCTCCGGCCCAGCAGCACGGCGACGACGGCCTGTCCGAGGGCCTGCGAGATCTGCGGATAGGCGGCGTGCACGGGGCGTACGCGGGCCGAGTCCAGTGCCTTGGTGAACACGTCCAGGCCCTCGGTGGCGTCCTCCTGGTGCTGCCAGGCGGGCAGGTCGCGGGTGCGGTGGCTGAGCGGGAGGCTGCCCGCGTCGATGTCCCAGCGCACGTCCTGCGCGGGCTGCATCAGCCAGCTCACGAAGGTCTTGGCGGCCTTCGTGCGGGCGGCGCCGTTGTCGAACACCGTCCAGGTGTCGGGTCCGCTGATGGTCACCGGCCTGCCGGAGAAGGTGGGCAGCGGGACGACCTGATAGTCGATCTTCGCCTGCCGGATGTCGGGGAGCTGCCAGGGACCGGTGACGGCCATGCCCATCCGGTCGGACAGGAACACCTGGTACATCTGCTCGCTGCCCGGCTTCGGGTCGACGTAGACGCTCTTGTCCCGGGCGAGGGCGGCCACCACCTCCAGGGCGCGGGTCCCGGCGTCGGTGAACCCGATGTGCTTGCCGTCGTCGGCGACGACGTCCCCGCCGAGATCCCAGATCATGGGCCACAGGCGCCACACGGTGTCCTCGTCGCCGACGCCGGGCCAGCCGGTGCCGAACCGGCCGTGGCCGACGTCGGTGAGCGCCTTGGCGGTGGCGACGAAGTCGTCCCAGCGCCAGTCCGCTTCGGGCAGCGGCAGACCGGCCTCCTTGAAGAGCTTCCGGTTGCAGACCACCGCGAGTGAGTCCAGCAGCGCGGGCGCGGCGCGCACCTGGCCGTTGACGGTCACGGCCTGGCGGGCCGGTGTCCAGTAGTTCGTCCACGGCGTGCCGGATTGTCCGACCATGTCGGTGAGGTCGACGACCTGCGGACTGCGGGCGACGCTCGCCAGGTCGGAGCCGAAGATGTAGGCGATGTCCGGGTAGGAGCCGGCGGCGAGGGCGGCCGTCACCTTCTGGAGCATCGCGTCGGCGAGCACCCCGCCGCCCAGCTCCACCCGGATGCGGGGGTGGCTCCGCATGAAGGAGGCGACCAGGGATTCCATGGCCTTCTTGCCGGTGTCGGTCTGCCCGTGCCACATCTCGATCGTGACGGTGCCGTCGGCGCTCACGCCGTCGTCGCCGCCCGCCGCGCAGCCGGAGGCCCACAGGCCCGCGGCCGCCGTGGTGGCCAGGGCCGCGCCGGTACGCAGCACGGTGCGGCGTTCGGGCTGTGCGCTGCGGGGGAGCGCGGACATGGGTACCTCCCGTGCGGAGCTGTGGGACATGCGCGGCATGCGCGGTGTGCCGGGGATGGGTTCGGTATACGGCGTTCCGGCCACGGTGGCGGCGGGTGGTGCCGGCGGGTCCGGGGGGCCGGAACGCCGTGGGCCGGTGCTCAGGGCCGGGTGCGGAGCGGGACGGGAGGCCGGGTGCGGGGGCCGGACGGCCGGAGAGGGTGGTCCGCACGCGGGGCGTGTCCGGCCGTGGCCCTCGTGGCTCGCCGTCGGCGGGGAGTCGCATGGATTTGGATCATGTCCAGGCCCCAGAGCGTGGTGGGTACGTCCCCGCCTCGGACCCCGACGTGGTCCTGGCGACTCAGTCCGGACTCCTGGCGCGTGGTCAGCTACCGGCTGGGCGTACCTCTGCCGCCGAGTACGTCGACTACGGCGTTGACCAGGAGTTAAGCGAGGGTGCCAGGAAGCTGTCAAGAGGGAAGTGTTGATTGGACGTGCGTGAAACGCCGAGGAAACCTGCATGATTGAGCATCAGGCGATGTCGGCCTGTGACGGCTCACCGAGCCGTCACAGGCCGACACGTCGTTCAGGGCGCACCGTGGGCCGACCGGCGCGGGATGCGCCGCAGCGGGTCCCGCGGACGTCCTAACAGGTCTTGCGGACGTATCCGCTGCTGCCGGCCGGCGACACGTCCACGTCGCGCTGGACGATGCTCAGCGTGCCGCCCCACCCCTTGCACGCCTTCGACTTGCCGGAGTTGGTGTACTCGATCACGATCACGTTGTTGCCGAAGGCGCTGGTGTAGTCGCCGCACTCGTCGTACTGGCCGCACTCCTCGGCCACGGCGAAGTCGAGGCCGTTCGCGGTGCGGTTGCCGGCCAGCTCGGGTGTGTTCTTCTGGGCGATGGCCAGGCCGTCGCTGTGGGCGCGGGCGGAGAGCAGCTTGATGAACGCCTGCGCGTTGCTCGCCGTCAGACGGTTTCCCGAGCGGCTGTAACTGTCGTAGTTGTCGGGCTCGACGGCCTGGAAGCCCTTGTCCCGGCAGCCGTCGATCTGGGAGCCGATCTGGCCGGCGATCCGCTGGCGCTTGGCGTCCGTGCCGACGTCGAGCAGGGCCTCGCCCCAGTCCTTGTCGTAGACGACCTTGCCCGCGGAGTCGCGCAGCAGCAGGTCCGACGCCCACTCGCCCTCGGCGCCCGGCTGGGCCTGGAAGGCGTTGACGTAGCAGATGTTGTACAGGCCGGAGGCGGGGGAGGCGGTGTGGTCACGGGTGACGACCTTGACGCCGGCGGGCGGCGTGTAGGCGCCTCCGATCTGGTAGTCGAAGCCCGCGTGCGTGGGCGGCAGGGACACGGTCGCCGCCTGCGTCGAGGGCGCCGCGACGAACAGGGCGCCGGTCAGCGCGGCCGCGCCGACGACGGCTCCGGCGAGTTTGGTGTTGAGGTGGCTCATGCGTGAGCTCCAGGGGAAGCGGGCACGTCCCCGCCTCGGACGTGTGGGGTGTCCTGGCGACTTGGGCCGGGCTTGCGGCGCGGGGCCTGCATACCGGCTGGGCGTGCCTCTGAACGCGGAGCAGGGCTCCGGTGTAGTCCGAGAGTAAAGCGATCGCTTTCGACGATGTCAACGGTGTCGAAGTCCTGTGTTTTCGAGGGGAGTTGGGCGCTCTTGTGACAGGGTGTGACGGCCGGCGGCCTCGTCCGGGCGGGCAAAAAATGCTTGAAACTGCTTGATGCAAGCGTTGATTGAGCACCTTCGAGCATCTATGGTCGTCGGCGTGACGGTCGGACCCGGGCCGCGCCGACGGCCCGGGGCGATACGTGACGCATCGCTGCCACGCTCCCGCGCCGGCCGGGCTCATGACGGCGCCCCGGGACACCGCGAGGCCGCGCGCCACCGCGCACCGCGGCCGACCCTCCGACAGGCCCCAGGCGTCCGCCACGCCTTCCTGTCCGTGACGAAGGGATGTCCCATGACCCACCAGCCGACCGGGCCGGAACTGCGTGTCGGTGTCGTTGGCACGGGCCAGCGCGCCGGGCTGGCCGTCCTGGCCGGGCGGCCCGGATCGGCCCGCGTGGTCTCCTGCGCGGATCCGTCCGAACGCGGCCGCGCCGACGCCCGGACGCTCTTCGGGCCCGACGCCCGGATCCACGACCGTTACGAGGACATGCTCGCGGACGACCTCGACGCCGTCTTCGTCCTCACCCCGGACGACCTCCACACCGCTCCCGCCCTGTACTTCCTGGAAGCCGGTGTCGCCGTGTTCGTCGAGAAGCCACTGGCCGTGAGCCTCGACGACTGCGACCGGGTCCTGGCCGCCGCCTCCCGTACCGGCACCCGGCTGTACGTCGGGCACAACCTCCGCCACCTGCCGGTCCTGCGCACCATGCGCCGGCTCGTCGACGAAGGGGCGATCGGAACCGTACGGGCGGTGTGGTGCCGGCATTTCGTCGGCCACGGCGGCGACTACTACTTCAAGGACTGGCACGCCGAACGGGCCCGGACCACGGGCCTCTTGCTGCAGAAGGGCGCGCACGACCTGGACGTGATCCACTGGCTCGCGGGCGGCTACGCGCGCACGGTGACCGCCCTGGGCGACCTGTCCGTCTACGGAGCCGGGCCGCACCGCCGTACCCGGCCCCAGGGCTCGGAGCGGGTGCAGGACTGGTTCGACGAGGGTGTCTGGCCGCCGTCGGCGCTGCGTGATCTCAACCCCGTCATCGACGTGGAGGACATCAGCATGGTGCTGGCCCGCCTCGACAACGGCGTGCTCACCAGCTACCAGCAGTGCCATTTCACACCGGACTACTGGCGCAACTACACGGTCATCGGCGACGAGGGCCGTCTCGAGAACCTCGGGGACGGAGTCGAGGGCGACGCACCGTCGATCAAGGTGTGGAACCGGCGCCGTTCCGGCTACCGCCCCGAGGCCGATCTGACGCTCGCGCCCACCGAGCCGGCCGGCGCCCCGCACGGAGGCGCGGACCAGGCCCTCGTCGACGAGTTCCTGCGGTTCGTCGCGCACGGCGGTGCGACCGAGACGTCACCGGTCGCCGCGCGGGAAGCCGTCGCGACCGGCATCGCGGCCACCACGTCGCTGCGCTCGGGAGGCACGCCGGTCGAGGTTCCCGCCCTCGACCCGCGGCTCGTGGACTACTTCGACCGCCACCAGCCCGGTTCCCGCGGGCCGGCCACGACGCGGCGGGAGCGGCCGACCGGCGACGGTCAGTGAGCCAGCACGGTCAGCATGCTGTGCACGGTGCTCGCGACGGCGTCGCGCGCGGGCCCCAGGTACTTGCGCGGGTCGGTCAGCGCGGGCAGTGAGTCCAGCGTGTCGCGCACGACCCGGGTCAGGGATATGTTGAGCGCCGTCCCGATGTTGATCTTGACTATGCCGGCTCGGACGGCGGAACGGAGCTCGTCGTCGGGAACTCCCGAGGAGCCGTGCAGCACCAGGGGCACCGGAACGGCGTCGCGAAGCCGTTCGATGAGCCCCTGGTCCAGGGTCGCGGACCGTTCGGTCATGGCGTGACTGCTGCCCACCGCGACCGCGAGGGCGTCCACGCCGGTACGCGCCACGTAGTCGGCGGCCTCCGCCGGGTCGGTGCGCACGCCTGCGGCATGCGCGCTCGCGGGGGAGTCCGGTTTGCCTCCCACGTGTCCCAGCTCGGCTTCCAGCCAGAGGCCCGCGCCGTGCGCCCATCGTGCCGCGGCGGCGGTGGCGGAGACGTTCTCGGCGTAGGGCAGGGCCCCGGCGTCGAACATCACGGAGGAGAACCCGCAGTCGGCCGCCTGGTGCAGCAGCTCGACGTCGGTCACGTGGTCCAGGTGCAGTGCGACCTCGACCGCGCTGGACCGGGCCATCGAGGCCGCCGCCAGAGCGAGCGGCGGGAGCTGGCCCCTGTGGTACCGCACGGCGTTCTCGCTGATCTGCAGGATCACGGGCCGTTCGGCCGCCTCGGCGCCCGTGATGATGCCCTCGGCGTGCTCCAGGGTGATGACGTTGAAGGCGGTGACGCCACGGCGTTCGGCCGCGGCGTGGGCGACCAGTTCGCCGGTGGGGACCAGAGGCATGTGTGTGCTCCTCGCGCGGGGGCTGTCTGAACCTGCGATGTCCGGATGCGGCGGTTCGGACCGGGACGGCCCCGTGGCGGGCCGCCGGGATCCGAACCGCCGGGGAGCCGGGGCCTACGGGCCTGCCAGCGGTGCCGCGCGAACCTGAGGCTCGGGCGTCTCCTCGCGCTTCTCGTCCGCGTACACCATGAGCGTGGATCCGCCGAGCGCGAGGACGATGCCGATCGTGCCCCATGTCGTCGGCAGCGTCTGGTAGACGATCAGGGACAGCACGATGGTGAGCACCGGGGCCAGGGCGTTGGTGATCGGAGCGACGACACTGGCCTTGCCGCGGCTGAGCGCCATGACGAGGAACAACGCGCCCACGGCGTTGAGGACCTGGGTGCCCGCGGTGAGTGCCGGGGCCTGCCACGGCGCGTCGGGCAGCCCGCCCATCATGGCGACCGCCACGGGGACGAGCAGCAGACCGCTGATCGTCATCCACCCGAAGGTCGTGGCGTCGTTGACGTCGGCGAGGGCGGCCTTGCGCATGAAGAACGCCTGGGCGCCCCACGCCACGCAGATGAGGACGGACAGCAGCAGCCAGGACCCGGTGCCGGCCGAACCGTGGTCGCCCGCGGGGATGCTGATGAGCACGATGGCGACCAGGGCGGCGACCACACCGATGACGGCGAGTCGTCCGATCCGCTCCCTGAGCAGGACCACGGCCATCAGCACGGTGATCACCGGGGAGAGCGAGACCACCGGGAAGATGAGGTAGGCCGGGCCGTCGGACAGCGCCTGGAACAGCAGCAGCTGACCGCCGGCGCCGGTGAGTCCCGCCGCGAGACCGTAGAACGCGGCGACCGGCCGCCGGTCGAACCGCTGCCGGCGCAGTGCGACCGCCGCGGGCAGCAGCATGGTGAAGGCCCAGATGACGTAGATCATCTCGTTGGGATAGCCGTACCGCTCGGTGGGCTGGCTGGAGAACGCTCCCCAGACGCCCCAGAACAGCACCAGCAGGCCCGCGTACAGGATCCAGTTTCTTTGGTCACGCATGGTGGTTCTCCGTGGTGGTGATCTCCGAGGAGGAGCGCAGGGCCGCGAGTGCCGCGGCGTCGAGAGGGGTTCCGGCGAGCTTCGCCGCGTAGAGAGCCGCGCCGACCACCGGCTCGAACAGCGGCTCGCGCAGCTCGTAGCGGGCCGTGCTGCCGCGGAGTCCGGTGGTGAACGCGTCGAGTACGGCCGTCGAGCGGAACACGCCGCCCGAGTAGGACACCGGGACGGCTTCGTCGTCGGTGAAGCCCAGCTGGCGCCGGGCGCTGTCCACCAGCAGGGCCAGTTCCCGTCCGGCCTCGGTGAGGACGGCGGCCGCCTCCGTGTCGCCCAGGCCGGCGGCCTCGACCACCAGCGGGCTCAGCGAAGCGATCTCGCTGCGGTGACCCTGCCACCGGTTGAGGACGACGTCGATCACTTCGAGGTCGGTGGTCAGGGCGAGATGGCGGCGCAGGAGATCCGCGAACGGGCCCTCGGGCAGCCGTCCGTCGCTCATCCGGGAGAACACGTTCAGCGCGCGGGCGGCGATCCAGTACGCCGATCCCTCGTCGCTGAACAGCTCGCTCCAGCCGCCGGTGCGCACACCGCGGCCCTGCCGCTCGCCGTAGGTCATCGATCCGGTGCCGCTGATGACGTTGATGCCGTCCACCGCGCCGAGCGATCCGGCCCAGCCGCAGATCATGTCGTTGTCGCACGCGTAGCGCCCGTGGCCCAGCACCTCGCCGGGGACGGCGTCCAGTGCGGCGACGTCGCCGGGAACCTCGCCGTACCCGGGCAGGCCCAGGAACGCGTGGGCGATGTCCGCCGTCGTGATGCCGGCGTCCTTGGTCACCGCGTCGATTCCCTCGCGCAGGACCCGCGCGACGTGCTCGACGCCGCCGGTGCCGTTGTCCGCGAAGTAGTAGGCACCCTCGGCCACGGCCCGGGCCCTGACGGCGCCCGCACGGTCGATGAGGCAGAAGGCCGTCTTGGTGCCTCCGCCGTCCACACCCAGAAACATCGTTGTTCCTCCGCTCGGCTCTGTCTGAACGCTGTTACGCGACGCCGTCGCGCCGCTGGGGGAGCGGGTGCACGGTCACGCCTTGCACCACGCGGTTCACCTCGCCGGAGGGGAACGGGTTGTCGGGCCGGATGCCCTGCCGCAGGGACGCGCGCAGCGCGACCAGCTGGGCGCAGAGCACCGCGGGAAGGGCGAGGACGGCGTCGTCGACGTCGGCGAGCCCGGGGAGCAGCCAGGTGTCGTCGCCGGGCAGTCCCTCCGGCGACGCGGAGACGGCGACGACGCTGCCCTGCGGCAGCCCCGCGCGCAGTTCCGCGAGGATGTCGAGGTCGTAGCGGCGCGTGTAGGGGTCGTTGGACACGTAGACCACGACGGCCGTGCGGTCGTTGAGGACGGACTTGGGGCCGTGGCGGAAGCCGAGTGAGGACTCCGAGGACGCCACGAGGGCGCCACCGGTCAGCTCCAGCAGCTTGAGGGCGGACTCCTGGGCCAGCCCCTTGAGCGCGCTGCTGCTGCCGAGGTACACCAGCCGTTCGGGGGCGCGGGCCAGCAACTCCTCGATCCGCCCGGTGAGTCCGCCGGCGGTGATGTGCGCGGCCGCGGCGGCGGGGGCCTCGACGGCATCGGGGGTGAGCGCGCCGAGGGCGAGCAGGGACGCCAGGAGCATGCTGGTGAAGCTCGACGTCATGGCGAAGCCCTGGTCGTTCGCCGCGGCGGGCATCTGCAGGACGAGGGAGGAGTCGCTGCCGCCGTGGAGGCGTGCCAGCTGCCCGTCGCTGTTGCAGGTGATGACGAGGTGGTGCACGCGTGTGAGGACCTGGTCCGCCAGCCGGGTCGCCGCGACGCTCTCGGGGCTGTCGCCGGACCGGGCGAAGGAGACGAGCAGCGTGGGGACGTTGTCGGGGAAGGACGCGTACGGGTCGGCGACGATGTCGGTGGTGGAGACGGCGTCGGTGCGTCGGCCGGTGGCGCGGGCGACCGCGGCCCGGACGACTTCTCCGGCGAAGGCCGAGGTGCCGGCGCCCGTGAGGACGATCCGCAGGTCCCGGTCGGCGAGCAGCGGCGTGAGGAAGGCGTCCAGGGAGGCCCGTTCACCGGCGACGATCGCCCCGACCTCACGCCACACGGCGGGCTGCTGGATGATCTCGGCGGTGGTGTGGTCGGCCCCGCGGTCCTGAGGTGCCAGGTCCTGGGTGGTGGTCTTCACGCGTACTCCTTGTCATGGGTTCGGCATGCGCGGTCGTAGTCGCGCAGGACGTCACGGACGTGGTCGACCACGAGGTCCCGCGGTGTCGCGGACAGGGTGCCCGCCCGGACGCGCTGGTACTGGAGGGGCAGGTGGGCGCTCAGCAGCGGCAGCGGGACGGCGCGGCCCGAGAGGTTCGCGAACAGCCGGTCCTGCGCGGCGGCGATCTCCGGGTCGGGCCAGTAGTAGCGCATGCGGTCGCTGTAGCTGTAGCGCCTGGCCAGCCGCTGGTCGTCGGCGCTGCCGCTGTAGTAGCCCTCCCACCAGGAGGGCTCGTCGCGCATGCGCCGGTCCACGACCTCGGTGAGCCGGGACCGGGAAGCGGCCGGGACGAGTTCGTCCTCGATGTCGGCGAGCGCGAACAGGGCCTCGCGCAGCGCGAACGTCAGTCCCGGTCCCACCTTGAGCACGGCCCAGTGGTCCTCGACCAGACCGGACAGTGCCTCCACCGTCTGGTAGTCGGTCGAGTGCGCTTCGAAGACCATGGTGGGTTCGTCGGCGAGGACCGTGCGCAGTTCGGCCGTCCGCTCGCGCCGGTATGCGAACACCTGGAGGTGGTCGAACTCCACACCGGGCTGCACGACCAGGGCCATGACGCGAGGCCATGCCCCGGCCACGCCGTGCCTCTCGAACGCGCGCCGGTTGTGCGCCAGAGTCTGGCGGGCCGCCCGCGGACTGGTGGCGGACATGCCTTCCAGCGTCTCGTGGGGGCCGCCGGGCACCGGAACCTCGGTTCCGATGACGTAGCGCAGGGTGCCGGCCGAGTCGCCCGCGGCGGACTCGGCGACGCGCACCAGGCGTGCGGTGCGTTCGGCGACCAGGTCGTCGGTCAGCGGAGCGACGTCGTCGGCGCAGGAGAAGCTGCAGTCCAGGTGGATCTTCGTGAAGCCCGCGCCGACGTACGCCGCGACGAGCCTGTCCGCTTCCGCCATCGCTTCTTCCGAGGGCCGTGAACGCCATCGGTTGGGTCCCAGGTGGTCTCCGCCCAGGACGACCCGGTCCCGCGGCAGTCCGTGCTCGGCGGCTATGCCGTGCACGAGGTCGCGGAAGTCTTCGGGCCGCATGCCGGTGTAGCCGCCGTACTGGTCCACCTGGTTGGAGGTCGCTTCGGCGAGGACGGTGCCTCCCGACGCGAGGGCCTGGCGGACCGCTGCCTCGATCACCAGCGGGTGGGCCGAGCAGACGGAGGTGATGCCGCGCGGTTCGCCTGCCTTCTGGCGGCGGACCACTTCATCCAAGGGGTTCCACATGTTCGCTCCAGGGTTCACCGAAGGACGTCAGCCGCATCTGTCGGGGCGCCTTCGGAAACGTGACTGGAACGGTACTGGTCTCACTGATGACCGTCAATGGTCCGTTACTGGTATGCAACTGGTCTGTCGGAAACTGGTATACATCTGGTATGTCTACTTCGGACCGTGGTCTCCCTCAAGGGCTGTTGAGCGGAGACGCCCTGCCGCTGTACACCCAGGTCGCCGGACGTCTCCTGGACGACATCGCCGAGAAGGGAGCCCGCCCCGGAGACCGGCTGCCCTCGGAGCGGGCACTGGCCACCCGGTACGGCGTCTCGCGCGTCACCCTCCGCTCGGCCCTGAACGAGCTCGCGGAGCGCCACGTCATCGAGTCCGCGCCGGCCCGCGGCTGGTTCCTCGCCGACGGCTACGACCACGTCGCCCCCGCACCGCCCGCGCCGTCACCGGGTCGGGCGACCGCCCAGTCCGTCCAGGGCTTCGCCGACTACGCCGAACAGCAGGGGCTGCGGCTCCGCGACGCGGTCCTGGAGACCAGGGTCCGTCCCGCCACGGTTCAGGAGTCCGAACAGCTGAGGGTCGGCCCCGGAGCCGCGCTCTTCGAGATGCGCCGGCTGCGCTACCTGGACGACATCGTCGTGGTGCTGGAGCACAACCGGCTCCCCCTGGCACTGTGCCCGCAGCTCGCGGAGACGGACTTCACCACGCACACGCTCTTCGCGACGCTCCGCAGTGCCGATCCGCCGCAACTGCCCAAGGTCGCCGACTACTCCGTGGAAGCCCGCCCCCCGACCGAGGAGGAACGGGGGCTGCTCGAAATCACCGACGCGACCCCGGTGCTCGTCGCCACGCAGCTCGCCTTCAACCAGAACGGGCAGCCCCTCGAACTCACCGCGGCCGCCTACCGCGGCGACCGCTACCACTTCCGGGCCTCCATCACGGGGTGAGCCGGCCCGGAGGCGACTCTTCGAGGTGGGGCCCGGCCCGTATCCGAGGCGGCTGGGGGACGGACGGCGCCCCTGCGGCGCTCCGGTGCTGACCGAGCGCGGTCGCCCCTGCCGCACAGGGCAGTCCGCCCGCGAACCGGCGTACGTGGGCCCCGAATCGCGCCTACCGGAAGCCGAGACTCGGATCGGCGCCCACCAACTCACCGCTGGCGGCCCACAGTCGGGCAGCCACGGCCGGGTCGGCCATGTGCGAGGGCACGGGCTCCCGCCTCGGCACGCCCCGCAGGCCGAACACTCTGGGCCCCCACAACTGCCCTCCGGTCACCTCGGGGTCGAGCACCGCACGGACGACGGGCCACGCTCCGGCGTCCTTGCCCTGGACGAGGAGTGCGGAGGGCAAGGCACGCAGCCGCTCGCCGGGGCCGGTCACGCTCAGCGGCGGCCGGGACGGGGTGAGGGAGTCCAGGGCGCCGCCCGGGTGGGCCACCACGCTGAGCACCGTGCTGCCGACGGCTCGTAGCCGGCGATCGAGTGCGAAGCCGAAGGACATCTGCGCCAGCTTCGAGCGGCCGTAGGTGCGCTTGGGCCGGTAGTCCCGCGTCGACTGCAGATCGCCGAGGTCCAGCCGCTCGGACCGCGCCGCGAAGCTTCCCACCGTCACGACGCGGCCGGCCGGTGCCGCGGACAGCAGCGGAGCCAGCGACCGGGTCAGTGCGAAGTGGCCCAGGTGGTTGGTGCCGAACATCAACTCGTGCCCGTCCCGGGTCTCTTGGCGCGGCGGGTGGTCGAGCGCGACCCCGGCGTTGTGCACCACCGCGTCGAGTCGATCGAGGTCCAGCCTGTCCGCGGCCGTCCTCGCGGACGACAGGTCGGCGAGGTCCAGGGGAAGGTGCCGCAGACGCGCTCCGGGAACGCGCGAGCGGATCGAGCCCATGGCGGCGTCGGCCTTCACGCGGTCCCGGCTGCCGATCACGACGAGGGCGCCGGTGGCGGCGAGCTGTTCGGCGGCGAAGTAGCCGATCCCCGCGTTGCCCCCGGTGACCAGGAAGGTCCTGCCCTCGGCGGCCGGCGGCCGGTGAACGTCCCACGGTCGGTTCCGGGAGGCGGATGACACGATGACAGACTCCTTGCGTTCAGGGGCGGTCCGCTCGAAGGGAGCGCCGACCCGCCCCAAGGTCACAGCCTCCACCGACATACCGCCGACAGATCACGCTCCCCGCCGACAAACTCCCTACAGCCCCTCGGGGGCCGGAGAGCAGGGAATGTCAGCCCCCGGGTCGCTCGCGGCCGATCCGCGAACACCGGGACCCGTGCGAGCGGGCGAACGCCCCTTCAGCGGGCAAGGCCGCGCCGCACACGGTCAGTCCCTACGGGAGCACCCTGCGGCGCCCGAAGCGGTCGGCCCCAGCAGTCGGAGTGCGGAGACGTGCACGCCCGTGCACCGTCCGCACTGGACCGGGGACAACCGCGAGCACTTCTGACCCGAGGCCGCGACCTGCGCCCCGCTCGGGCGGCGGCACCGAAGGCGCTCCTTGCCGCGCAGGCCAAGGCAAAAAATATCAATGCTACGTAAAATAATCACAACAGTGATAAATTGGACGGATGCAAGAACGGGCCGTACGTACCCAGGAACGGGTTCTGCGCGCCGCCGCGGAGCTGCTGAGCTCCCAGGGTCGTGCGGGTATCTCCACGCGCGCCGTGAGCGCGGCCGCCGGTGTGCAGCCTCCGACCCTGTACCGCCTGTTCGGCGACAAGGACGGGCTCCTCGACGCCCTCGCGGCCTACGGTTTCCAGCAGTACCTGCGGGAGAAGCAGGCGCTCGAGCAGACCGACGACCCCGTCGCGGACCTGCGCCGCTCCTGGGACCTGCACGTCGGGTTCGGTCTGTCGCGCCCCGGCTTCTACGTGCTGATGTACGGCGAGGGCCGCTACCGCGGCGGCATGCCGGGCGGGCTGGAGACCGTCGCCATCCTGCGCCAGACGCTCGCCCGGGTGGCCGCGGCCGGCCGGCTCCGCATGAGCGTGGAGCGGGCCACCCAGCTCGTGCATGCCATGGGCCTGGGCGTCGTACTGTCGCTGATCGCCACGCCGCCTGCCGAGCGGGACGAGACCCTGCCGGCCACGGCCCGTGAACACGCACTCCGCATGATCACCACGGCGGGCGCCGTGGGGGAGCGGGGCACGGATGACGGCCCGTGCGCGGATGTGGCCTGCGGGGCCGCGGCACTGCGCGAGGCGCTGTCCCGGGACGGCACCACCCCGCTCACCCCGTCCGAGGGCGCGCTCCTGGCGGACTGGCTCGACCGCCTCGCCGACGCGAACTCCGACGCGCGGTCGACATCCTGAAGGAGGGACGGCGCCGATGGCCGGAGCCAGGAACACCATGCCGGAGACCGGAGGGGAAGCCGGGCCGTCGGCAGGTCCCGCCATGGCGGAGGTGGACGCGCACGGAGTGGTGGTCGCGTGGAGCCCGCAGGCGGAGCGGCTCAGCGGCGTCACCGCCGCCGACGCGATCGGGCTGTTCGCCGGACGCCTCCTGGCGGACCCGGAGACGGTCCTCGGAGCGCCCGCCTTCACCGACCGGAGCCGCCGGGGAGACGGCTGGTCCGGGATCGTCGGCCTGCGCCGCGGCGACGGAACGCCGCGGGACGTGTACCTGCGGGCCCATCCCCTCACCGAACGCGACGGCGGGGTGCGCTGGCTGGTCACCGCGACCGAGATGACGGCCGTTCCCTCGTGGCCGATGAACGGCGCCGGAGTGCGGGCCCTGCTCACCGGGGCGCCGATCGGCATCGCCGTGCGCGACACCGACCTGCGGTGCACCTGGGTCAACGACGCGCTGGCGCTCCAGGACGGCATACCGCGCGAGAAGAGGCTCGGCCGCCGGCTGACGGAGGTGCTTCCGGGACCCGAGGCCGAGGCGGTCGAGGCGGTGATGCGCACGGTCCTGCGGAGCGGGAAGCCGCAGGTCGACCACGAGTACCGCGCGTGGATGCCGACGCGACCGCAGCAGGAACACGCGTTCTCGACGTCGTTCTTCCGCCTCGACGACGCCGACGGGCGCACGCTGGGGGTGTGCGTCATGAGCGTCGACGTGACCGACCGGCAGCGGGCCCGCGAACGCCTGGCCGTGCTCAGCGAGGCCAGCACACGGATCGGCACCACGCTGGAGGTGATGAGGACCGGTCAGGAACTCGCCGACCTCGCCGTGGCCCGCATCGCCGACTACGTCACCGTGGACCTGGCGGAGTCCGTCGCGGAGGGCGAGGACTCCCTCGCACGGCTCGGCTCGGCGTTCCGCCGCGTGCCCGCGTTCCGCCGGGCGGGCGTCGCCTCGGTCCACGACGGGGCACCCGAGTCGCTCTTCTCGCGCGGGGAGACCGTGTCCGTGCCGGCTCCCTCCCCCTTCACGGACGTCCTGGTCTCGGGTGCGTCGCATCTCGAACCGGTGCTGAGCACCGCACCCGGCGCCTGGCTGGACGAGGACCAGGAACGGCTGGCGACAGTACGCAGGTACGGCATGCACTCGTTGATGATCGTGCCGATCCACGCGCGCGGCGCGGTGCTGGGCGTCGCGGTCTTCGTACGGATGGGCGACTCGGTGCCCTTCGAGCCGGACGACCTGCGGCTGGCCGAGGAACTCGTCGCGCGGGCCGCCCTGTCCCTGGACAACGCCCGGCGCTACGTACGCGAACGCACCGCAGCCCTCGCCCTCCAGCGCACCCTGCTGCCGGGCAGACTGGCCGGCGGGGTGGCCGTCGAGGTGGCGTCCCACTACGTTCCCGCCGACACGGAACACGGCGTGGGCGGCGACTGGTTCGACGTCATCCCGCTCTCCGGCGCCCGGGTGGCCCTGGTCGTCGGCGACGTGGTCGGGCACGGCATCAACGCGGCCGCGACCATGGGCCGGCTCCGGGCCGCGGTGCACACCCTCGCCAACCTGGACCTGTGCCCGGACGAACTCCTGTCCCACCTCGACGACACGATCTCCCGTCTCGGCGTGGAGGACAGCGGCCTCCCGGAACGCGCCGCCGCGGAGTCCGGCGCCACCTGCCTGTACGCCGTGTACGACCCGGCCACCCGCCGCTGCACGATGGCCCGCGCCGGCCACCCCTCGCCCGTGATCATCTCGCCCGGTGGCGGCATGTCCGTCCCCGACCTGCCCGCCGGTCTGCCGCTCGGTGTCGGACCGGCCTCCTTCGAGTCCGTCGAGGTGGATCTCCCCGAGGGCTGTGTGATCGCCTTCTACACCGACGGGCTGGTGGAGACCCGGGACCAGGACATCGACGCGGGGATACGACGGCTCGGAGGCGTCCTCGCCCGGCCGGACCGCCCGCTGGACGAACTCTGCTCGGCGGCGTTCGACACGCTGCCGTCGCGGGCCCTGGACGACGACGCCACGCTGCTCCTCGCGCGGCCCCGTTCACTCCCGCCGTCGCAGTTCGCCACCTGGGACCTGCCGAGCGATCCCGTCGTGGTCGCGCACGCCCGGGCCCTGGCCACCGCCCAGTTGACCGGATGGGGACTGGAGGGGATGGTCGCCACCACCGAACTCATCGTCAGTGAACTGGTCACCAACGCCGTACGCCACGGCGCCGGTCCCATCACCCTGCGCCTCATCCGGCACGAGGTCCTGGTGATCGAGGTGACGGACGCCAGCGACTCCGTCCCGCGTCTGCGCCATGCCCGTCCGACGGACGAGGGCGGTCGTGGTCTCTTCCTCGTCGCGCAGCTCGCCAGCCGCCGGGGCACCCGCAACTCGCCCGCGGGCAAGACGGTCTGGGCCGAGCAGGAGGTCAACCCGTCGCCGTCCTGACGACCCCGGCGGAGAACCTGCCCGGCCGAGGCCGCCCCCACAGCCGTGCCATCGTCTGGTTGAAGGTGAAGACGTCGGTGAGCTTCTTCACCAACGGCTATGGGTTCGCCACCTGGGACGGCGACTCGACCTGCACGAAGAAGAGCGCGACCACGTCGGTGTGCCGGGCGACGATGACCATCGTCCCGGAGTGGATTCCCGACAGCGACACCATCGACAGCAACCGGGTCGCCGGTGTCTGGCGGGTCGACGCCACCGTCCGGGCGAACGACGGCGACTACTGGATCTCCGACCACATCGCCGAGTACAAGGTCAAGCGGGCCGCCCGGCTCACCACGGTGATCGCACCCGAGAAGGTCGCCAAGGGCGCCACGGCGACCGTGACCGGGAAACTGTCACGGGCCAACTGGGAAGACCTGAAGTACCACGGCTTCACCGGTCAGCAGGTCAAGCTCCAGTTCCGCAAGAAAGGCGCCGCCCACTACGGCACCGTCAAAACCGCGACCACCGGCGAGGCCGGAAAGCTGAGCACCAAGGTGACGGTCACCGCGGCGGGCAGCTGGCGGTGGTACTTCCCCGGCACCACGACCACCTCACTGAAGGTGTCGGCCGGAGACGTCCTCGACCTGAAATAGCCCGGAGCCGCCCGGAGCCGCCCGGACCCGGACGCCCCGGCTCGCCGCCTGCCGCAGGCGGCGAGCCGGAACCGGGCCGGGAACGCCCGCCCCGAGACGGGCGCCGGGGCTCAGGCGGTGAACATCGTGAGCAGGGTGGCGATCCTGCCGTCCCGGACGGTGACGATGTCGATGCCGCGTGCGGCCGGTTCGCCCGCGGGGCCGAACGCCCAGGCGAGGGCGCCGTCGTGCGGTCCGGCGTAACGGCGGCCGTCCTCGGTGAAGGCGAAGTCCGACGGGACCTTGTCGAGCAGGGCCCTGGCCTTGTCCTCGAGCGCGTCCCAGCCGGTGCTGACGCCTTCCGGGTCCGTGAACACGACGTCCTCGGTGTAGATCCTCTCGATGGCCGCGCGGCGGGACTCGGGGTCGCGGTTGCCGAACACGTCGTTCAGGTTGGCGGCGAGCAGTTCGGTCACGGTGGTCATGGTGGTCTCCTCGGCTAGTGGTGCCGGGGCGTCCGGCCGCCGGTGATCGCGGCCGCCCGCCCCGGTCGGGTCGGGGGTGAAACGGGTCGGGGATGGACGGGGAGCCGGTCGACGGGCCGGCGGACCGGTCAGATCTGGCTGGCACCACCGTCCACGTAGATCTCCGCGCCGGTCATGTAGCTGCTGGCGTCGGATGCGAGGAACAGTACGGTCTCGGCGATCTCCTCCGGACGCCCGAGCCGGTTCATCGGGACACCGGCGGCGAGGCCCTTGAGCAGCTGCTCGGCGGAGCCGGGGTCACCGGCCAGACCGCTGAGGCCCGGGGTTTCGATCGGGCCGGGGGCGATGCTGTTGACGCGGATGCCGCGGGTGACGAGTTCGGCGGCCCAGCTACGGGTGAGCGAGCGGAGGGCGGCCTTGCTGGCGGCGTAGACGCCGAACGACGCGGCGCCCTTGGTGTCGATGTTGGAACTGGTCAGGATGACCGACGAGCCCTCCCGGAGGAGCGGCAGCGCCTTCTGCACGGTGAACAGGGTGCCGCCGACGTTCGTGTTGAACGTCTCGGCGTAGTGCTCCCAGGTGACGTCGGGCAGGGCCGCGAACTCGCCGCCGCCCGCGTTGGCGAACACGACGTCCAGGCCGCCGTGTTCGGCGATCACGCCGAACAGCCGGTCGAGGTCGTCGAGACGGGCGACGTCGGCACGGACCCCGGTGGCCCGGTCGCCGATCGAGGCCACCGCGGCGTCCAGGGCTTCCTGACGGCGCCCGGTGAGGAACACGTGCGCGCCCGCCGCGGCGAGTCGCCGGGCCGCCGCCAGGCCGATGCCCGAGGTGGCCCCGGTGACGAGGGCGGTCCTGCCGTCGAGCTGTCCCATGATCGTTTCTCCTTGTGTGGTGTCGCTGGTCCGTGAATCGGTGTGCGTCTGGTGCGCCCGGTGCGGCCGGGGTGCTCGCCGTGCTGTCCCACGACGGCCTCTCCATTTCCGTACCGTTCGATACCGAATAACAGCGGGTGCCTCGCCGGTTATTTCCGTACCGGCCGGTTAAGATTTGAGGGACGGCTGGGAACGGGGTGCGCATGGCCGAACGAGGCAGACCTCGGGGCTTCGACGCCGACGCGGCGCTGGACCGCGCGGTGGAGGTCTTCTGGCGCCAGGGCTACGAGGGCGCGTCGCTGAGCGACCTCACCGAGGCCATGGGCATCAACCGGACCAGCATGTACGCGGCCTACGGCAACAAGGAGGAGCTGTTCCGCCGCGCGGTGGCCCGTTACGCGGAGGCGGACATGGCCTACGCCCGCGACGCGCTCACCCGGCCCACCGCGTACGCCGTCATCGAGGCCTTCCTGCGGGCCAACGCGGACGCGCTCACCCGCGCCGACCGTCCGCCCGGTTGCCTCTCCGTCCAGGGCGGGCTCGCCGAGGGCGGCGACAACGGCCACATCGCCGGGTTCCTGGCCGAGAGCCGTCTCGCCGGCGAACGCGCGCTGGCCGACCGGCTGGCCCGCGCCGTCACGGAGGGCGACCTGCCGCCGGACACCGATCCCCTCGACCTGGCCCGCTACGTCATGGTCGTCAGCGAGGGCAACGCCGTCCACGCGGCCGCGGGCGCGGCACGCGCGGCACTCCACGCCACCGTGGACATCGCCCTGCGCGCCGTCCCCGGCTCCGGCGGAGAAGCCACCACACCCGCGTGACACCGCCTGGCCCGTCACGCATGCCGTGACGAGGCCTCGCGCGCGCCGGGTGCCGGCGGCCCGCACCGGAAAGGCCGAGAGCGTGACCGGGTGGATGTCGGTGCGGCACCGATCGCGGTTCCCGGTGTCGGGGGAACGTTCGAGGGCGCGCTGCTCACCCGGCGCGGCGCCGACCGGGCCAGGCGACGCGAGCCGGATTGGCGTGCTCGGCAGGCGCCCGGTAGATGCCGGCCACCGAGGGGCTCTGTCCCTTGCGCTTGCCGGTGGGATCGTAGATGCCGGGCAGGGGCCCGGCGAGCATCTCCAGGACCAGGCCGTGGGCGGTGAGGTGGTCGGCGAGCGCGGTGAGTTCGGCGTCGTCGCGGCCGAGCCGCTTCATCTCGTACACGGTGAAGATGACCCGCCAGTGCGGGGCGTGCGCCTTGACCTCCCGCGCAGTCCGCAGTGCCTCCTCGAAGCGGGGGCGGACCCGTACGCGGGTGCTGATCTTCTCGCTGAAGATCTTGTCTCTGGGGATGCCGTGTTTGCTGAGCGAGTCGAGCTGGGAGTCGAGTTCCTGCCCGAGGGTCGAGCAGCGGGCGTAGCCGGTGCGGATGACCGCGCTCGGGAGGTCCGGGTCGAGGGGTGCCGGCGGCGGGGTGCCGGACCGCCACGGCCGGCCCGGACCGCGGTCGGCCGGGGTCGGCACCCGAAGCTCCTTCTTCAGCCGGGGTACCAGGCTAAAGCGGCGGGTGTGGTAGGCGGAGACGACCGCGCCGCCGCGCGAGCGGCACGGCGAACCGGGCTGCGCGTCACACTTCGGACAGGCGTGCTGTTCGATGTCGTCGGCGTCCGACCGGTCGGTTGGGGAGGGCTGCTGAGGGCCCGTCACGGGCCCGGATCTTCGCCCGATGCAACTCTCAGAAGGGGTTCATCTCCTCCTTCGTGTGAGAACGGGTTCTGAGAAAGAATCCGGGTTCGGCGGGGGTTCGGCGGCCTGTAATTGATCTTGCTCGCACAAAGGAACGTTGGTGACAGGGCCCTCAGATGTGCAGGGCGGCCGGAGTGGGGGGCGCGCTGTGGCTCTCGGTATCGGCTGTGCGGGGTCGGCTGCGGTGTCGAATTTTGTGCGCGGCCAGTGCGATGGCGGCGATCACTGCTACGGCGGCGGCGAGGGCGGGGCCACCGTAGGTGATGACGTGATGGAAGGAGGTGGCTGCGGCGTATCCGGCTATGGCCTCGGCGCCTGCCCACAAAGGGGCGGCGAGCAGGCTGTAGGGGGCGGTGCGGCGGTAGGGCAAGCCGGTCGCCCCCGCCAGGTGCGGGGTGAGTGTTCGCACCACGGGGACGAACCGGGAGAGGAGAACGGCCTGCCCACCGCGTCGGGCCATGAGGGCCTGTGCCCGTTGCCAGGCGGCGGTGGGGATGCGGCGGCCGAGGCGGCCGGTGCGCAGGCGGCTGCCTAGCAGGTGTCCGGTGCGGTGGCCGAGCGTATCGCCGGCCACGACGGCGCTTGCGGCAGTGGCGATGACCAGGACGAGGCTCAAGTCTCCGGTGCGGGCCAGGGCCCCGGCGGCCAGCAAAAGGGTCAGGGTCGGGATGAACGCGCCGAGCAGCAGCACGGACTCGGCCAGCACCGCGGCGGCCAGCATCGCGTAGGCGGCTGGAGCGGGGACGTGGCCGATCAGTTCGGTCAGCGTGTTCACCGGGCCACTCCGGCCGTGATGTCCAGCGCTGACGGTACGACCGCGTGAAGAGGGCGGCGCAGCTGCCAGACGTCGGCCGGGGGCAGGTTGCCCCATACGGTCCAGCAGCCGGTGGCGTACCGGCGCTGGTAGCCGGCGAGGACTTCTTCGACGGCTCGGTGGCGGCGTGCCTCGGTGCGGGAGGCGGTCAGGGCGCGGGCGTAGCGGGTGCCGCGGTAGGAGAAGTAGGTGAGGGTGCCGCCGGGGTGCAGCAGCTCCATGTACCGGTTCATGATGGTCTCGACCTGGGCGGGAGTGAAGTTCGTGAAGGGCAGGCCGGAGACGATCACGTCGTAGGGGCGGTCGGTGTCGAGCTGTTCGACCAGAGTGTGGTGGACGCGGACCCGTTCGCTCTGGCCGGGTGGGTGCGCACGAGGCGGCGGAGCTGAGAGGCGAAGCGGGTATTGGCCTCGACGATGTCCAGTCGGCTGCCCGGGGAGAGGCGGGAGAGCAAGGTGCGGGTGACCGAGCCGGTGCCTGCGCCCGCTTCCAGGACGTTCAGGGGCTGCGTTCCGTGTTCCTGGACCGGGTCGGTGAGCAGGCGGGCGAGCGCTTTGCTGCTGGGAGTGATGGCTCCGGTGGTGCGCAGGTCGCGGGCCGCTTCGATGAGGAACATCCAGCCCTCGGCGTTCCGCTGCGCGAGGACCCGGTTGTGTGAGGTGGTCCAGTTGTCCATGTCTTCGACGCTAAGGACGCGCTCATCCCTGTGGATCATCCCTTGTGCGATCGTCTTCACCTACGAAAGTAGGGGGTCGCCACGGCAGAACGTCGGCGGTGGAAGCGGCGGCCGTCTGCCTACGCTGCATAGGTGGAACAGGAACGAAGCCGCAGATGGGCCGTGTACGGGCGCTACGCGCTAGTGGTGCTGCTGACCCTGGGCGCTGTACAGAACATGGCACTGTCCAGTGGAGGCGAGTACGTCACCGTCCGCAGCGCGCTGGTCGTGGTGTGCGGGCTGGCTCTGCTGTTGGGAAGGCGGCTGTGGTGGTGGCTCGCTCCGGCTCTGACCACGGTGGCGACAGGGGTGTGGGGGTGGCCCGTGCTGCCGTTGTTCCTGATCGCCCTGTTCGACCTCGCCGACCGGCGGCGCATCCGGGCGGCCATCCTCTGGTCGGCGGTGGCACTCACCGGCAACGCCGTCCTGCGCCCAGCCACCTCGTTGTGGATCCCGCAGCAGTACGGCGTGTTCCTCTTCCTGCAGCTGGCCGTGATCGGCGGGCTGTGGATGGGCAGCCGGCGCCGCCTGGTCCAAGCGCTGAACGCCGAGGTGGAACATCTGCGGACCGAACGGGAACTGCGGGAGCAGGCCGCGCGGATGGCGGAGCGTTCCGCGATCGCGGCGGAGATGCACGATGTGCTCGCCCACCGGCTCAGCCTGATCGCCCTGCACACCGGCGTGCTGGCCGCGAAGAAGGACGCGCTTCCTGCGCCCGTCGTCGAACGCCTCACCCTGCTGCGCACCGCCTCCACCGAGGCCCTGACCGATCTGCGCGACGTACTCGGTGCCCTGCGCACCACCGAGACCCTGTCCACTGCCACCCCGCCCGCACCGGCCCTGCGCGACGTCGAAGAGATGATCGAACAGGCGCGGTCGGCCGGACAGACCATCAGCGCGACCGTGGAGGGCAGCCCCGCACAGGCACCCGCCGCGCACCGGCTGGCCGTCTACCGGCTGGTTCAGGAGGCGCTGACCAACGCCCGCAAGCACGCTCCCGACGCCTCGGTGGACGTCCGCATTTCTTATGCCCCGCCCGCCACCCTGGTCGAGGTGACCAACCCGCCCGGCGCCCGCCTGACCGGCCTCCCGCCGGTGCCTTCCGGCTTCGGCCTGATCGGCCTGCGCGAACGAGTCGAAGCACTCGGCGGACATCTCAGTGCCGGGCCCGGCGGCGCCGACATCTGGCGTCTGGCTGCCCGCATCCCCCACCCCGTCACCGAACAGAACGGCCCCGACTCGTGATCCGCGCCATGGTCGTCGACGACGACGCCCTCGTCCGCCTCGGACTGACCGACCTCCTTGACAGCGACGACACCATCGAGGTCGTCGCCCAGGCCGCCGACGGGCTCCACGCCATCGAGCAGGCAACCGCCCACCGCATCGACGTCGCCCTGGTCGATGTCCGCGTGCCCCGCATGGACGGCATCACCGCCACCCAACGCCTGCGCACCCTGCCCCACCCGCCGAAGGTCATCACTCTGACCACCTTCGACCTCGACGAGTACGTCTACGACGCGCTGGCCGCCGGAGCCGACGGCTTCCTCCTGAAGGACACCGACCCGGCCGAAATTCTGCGCGCCGTCCACCTCGTCGCAGCAGGCTCCGCCATGCTCCACCCCACGGCCGCCCGCCGCCTCATCGACCGCTACCACCACACAAGCCGCCCCCAGGCCACCCAGGCACAGACACGCGTCAACGCCCTCACCCCACGTGAAAAGGACGTCCTGGCCCTGCTCGCCCAAGGAGACACCAACGCCGACATCGCGAAAGACCTCGGCATGCAGGAGAGCACCGTAAAATCCCACGTCAGCCGCATCCTGACCACTCTGGTCGTGACCAATCGTGTCCAGGCCGCGATCGTGGCCCGCGACGCGGGCCTCACACGCTGAGATCCGCTCCAGGCTCGATGGAGGCGCCGTACGTGTCGGTGTATTGCCGGTCGATCTCCACGTCTGTGCCGTGCCTCAGCACGCCCTCGATCATCGCCGCGACCTCGGAGGCCGAGCAGGGCTTGAGCTGGCTGTGGACGCACAGCGACTTCTTCTCGACGTGTCACTAGATCATCACGCCGGGCCCGCGGTACCGCTGGTGCCGCTCGGTTGCCCAGCGGCGAGACCTTGATCCACGGCTCGCCGTGCTTCTTGACGATGTCCACCCCACCCGTGGTGCCCAGCTCCAGCGCCGTGTCGAAGCGGGTCAGGACCTCGCGCAGTCGCTTCTGGAGGGCCCCGATGAACTTCTCCAGGTCCTGCGCCTGGCGGATCGCGGCGTAGTGCACATCGCGGTTGTCCTCGAAGTCCGGCGGCAGATCGTCCTCCGGGTTCTGCCACCGGTTCGCACCCGGTACCCAGATCTCCCGCCGCCGCAGCGCGTCCCGCAGCACGACAAGCACGCACAGCCCGTACGGGATGCGCTCGACCCGGCCGCGCTCGTCCACGACCGCCTTGCGCCACTCCTCGCGCACCACCCCGGCCAGCGGGATACTCTCCGCCTCGTCGAAGAACGAGCCCTCCTTCGCGATGGGCTGGTCCAGGTACCGCTTGAGCAGGTCAATCGCGCCCATCACCGGCCAGTAGGTCGGGCCGCGGAAACAGCAGCGGCCGGCACTGTCCACCGGCCACGTGACCTACGCCCGGCGCCCGGAGGGTGGGCCGTACACCGGCCTAGCAGCGCCGAGCTACCGGCCGGCCGGCTCCTCCAGGACGCGGAAAGCCGCCGGGCCCACTCGGAGCACGCCGTCGGACAGGGGCGTGCAGCGGACGCCGCCCCGTCCCCGAAGCGCGCGCTGCGCGCCAGGACCGACCACGGCGTCCATCCACGCGCAGGGCCGCGCCGCGCGGTTCATGGCGAGCACGACGGGTCCGTCACCGCTGTCGAACTCGACGACCCAGCCGATGTAGGAGTCGATGTCGATGCCGCGGACCAGCACGTTGCGCCGCGTCTGCCGCAGGTCGACCGCTGGGTCGATCCCGACGGGCAGGCACTCCTCGGCCATGACGGTCACGGACGCGTCACGGTGTGCGGGCTGCGCGAAATAGCGGTCTCCTACGATCCCGAGATGCTTGCGCACCTCGATCCGCGGCACCGGCCCGCCCTCCGGGTCCGCCGTCGGCCCCTCGGACGGCCGCCCCGAGTACCGGTGCACCGGTGACACGAGAAGCTGCACGACCTCCACGACGGCTGGATGCGTGCCTGGCGTGGTCATGCGGTACCGGCTCCGTTTCCTGATGCGCTGAACGACTCATGGTCGCACGGCGCACGCGGCGCGCTGCATGCCGGACGTGTCCTGCGCCGTCCCGCGATGCCACCGGCCCCGCGCCGCCGCCCCGCCGCCTCGCCCCCCGGGACACGGCTGACCGCCGAGTGGACGAGGGGCGCGGGCGGGCTCGCGCGATGTCACTGCCCTCCGCCGTGGTGCCCGCCGCCGACATGGCCGGAGCCGTGGTGGCCTCCGCCGTGGTGCCCGCCGCCGTGATGGCCCGACCCGTGGTGCCCACCGTCGCCGGATGACACGCCGCCGAGCCAGCCGGATCCCGTCGAAGCGCCGCCGCCCTTCCCGCGTGCCAGACGGAACAGCAGCGCGAGCAGGAGCGTCATTACGGCGATGATCAGGATGACCGTCATCAGGGCACGTTCCTTCGGTTGTACGAGCGTGGGCGTCCAGCCCCTCCGCATCCGCGTCTACCCGGAACCGTCTCCTGGCAACTTGACCGTCGCACCGACCCTTCTCCTGCGGAACGCGGAACGTGGACGGTGGCTCCCCTGATGCCACCGGTCCTGTCCGGGGGCGTGCGCCGTCAGTCCCGCCGGCTTCCGGCCCCGATGCCGCCGGGCGCCCGTGCCCCGCTCAGAAGGACTCCTCCTCGTCCCCTCGTTCTCCTTCCGCCTGGGACGGCTCGGTCCTCGGGACGTCCGGATGCTGGGTCGCCCGCACAGCGGGATCGCCTGACTCGCCCTCCGCCTGTGACGGCGTGTGGGAGTACAGCCACGGCTCGTAGTCTGGATCTTGGCTGTCCACGTCGAGCCTCCTTCGGGATCGCCTGCCTCAATGCTCCTCCGCTTCCTCATGGGGCGCAGCGCAGACCGGGCAGCGACGGGCACCGCATCCACCGGTGAATGAGGCGTGATGACCTCCGCCGGTCCGACGCGCCGCCGGGCGCGGGCGATCACGCGTTCGCGCGGGGCGCGGACGGGGAGGCGGCGACGGCGGACAGGAACGCGGTCGCCGCAGGGGTGGGGGCGGAGGCGCTCCGGACCACGTACTCCACGCGGGCCGGTGCGTCCGAGATCTCGATGTCGACGACTTCGGCGAGTCGGGCGCGTAGGGGGAAGGCATCATCGCCACGCCCAGCCCCGACGCGACGAGCTGCACCGTGAAGTCCGTCGTGCCCGGGTCGTCCCCGTACCCCGCCGACGCAGGCGGCGACGTCGGCGCTCGCGCGCTGGCGGCACCGGCACCGGCGCCGTCGGCGCGGCACTGGGCTGCCCGTGGCTCGGGCTGGTGGGCGGTCTCGTCGCCTACGCGCTGTGGTTCCAGGGGATCGCCAGGCTGCCCGTCGCCTCGGTCGCGCCTCTCACCCTGCTCTCCCCGCCGGTCGCCGCGGCCCTGGGCGCCGCCGTGCTCGGCCAGACCCTGGGGCCGGTCCAGCTCGCCGGGCTCGCCCTGTCCTCGGCCGCGATCGTCGCCGGTCAACTCCCCGCTCCCGCCCGGGCGTCGCGGCGCCTGCCGCCGCCCGGCGGCGAGCCGGCACCCCCGAGACCCGGAGACCCGGAGACCCGCCGAAGTCGCGGTCCTAGATCCAGCCTCTCTTGGCCGCCTCCACTCCCACCTGGAAGCGGGTTTCGAGGCCGAGGCCGGACGCGATCGCCCCGATCCGGCGGGTCACTGTGCGCGCACTCGTGCCCAACTGCCGTGCGATCGCGTGGTCCTTGTAGCCCGCCTGCATCATCTTCAGCAGCAGGAGGTCCTGTTGGCTCGGCCCGTCGGGCGTCGCCGGGACGGTCGCGACGAGGGACTGGCCCCGCTGCCAGTAGGAGTCGAACAACTCCAGGAGCGCGTCGAGCAGGCCCGACTGGTGGACGACGGCGATCCTGTCGTACCGGCCCGGAACCAGGGCGACCAGCGCGACGCGCCGGTCCATGATGCGCAGCCTGAACGGCAGGGTCGGCAGGATGCGGGCCTGCTCGCCGATCCCGGCGAGGTGGGTGATCAGCTCGAAGCGGCCCGGCTGCGCCAGCGCCTCCTGGGTGTACACCGACCGTATGTCGACGCCGCGGCCCAGCAGGTCCATCGTCAGGGCCTCCTCCAACTCGGTGCTGTAGGGGCCGAGATAGGGCGGCCGGTCGAGCACCCAGAAATGGGTGCGGACCGACTGCATCAGTTCGGCGACGCGCAGCGTGATCTCCGCCTCGCCGGTGATCACCTCCACCAGGCCGGTCGGATCCTCCTGCAACCGGTGGGCGCGGTACTCGTCCGCGAGGTCGTCGACGGTGCCCCATACCGCGGTGAACGCCGCCTCGGTCTCGGCCCGGCGTCGGGCGAGCAGGGCCCGGAGCGCGGTGTGCGGGCTGACCGGCCGGTACCGACCGGGGCCTTCCTTCCTCAGCATGCCCAGGTCCACCAACCGGGAGACGGTGCGTCTGATCCGGCCGGGTGTGGTGCCCAGGGTCTCGGCGATCTCGGCGGCCGTCCGGTCCGACGTGGTGAGGTAGGCGCGGTAGACCTGTTCGTCGAACTCGCTGATGCCCAGGGTGCTCAGCACCGGTTGCCCTCCCAGCGATCGCCGTCTGTCCAGCAGTTGGGACGGCCGTGGCGCGATTCGCCAACTGGCGATGTACGACACGAGTGTGATCTAGACATTCGTCGTTCACAAGCTTTCACTCTGATCGTTCACGCCACCTGTGGACGGGTCCGGGTACGCCCGGTGCCTACGACCGGTCAGGCGGCGCCACTTGGAGGGCGGAGCACGAACGTGCCCCGCCCGACCGCAAGCCGGGAGAGACCTTGTGAGAGCGCACCACCGCAGACGCTGGAGTGTGCCGGTTGCCGCCGGCGCCCTGGTGCTGGCGCTGGCCGGACCCTACGACGCGACGGCCCTCGCGTCCTCGGCGACCCGCCCCGACGCCGCCGACCACCCGTCCACCGCATCCCTGTCCGCCGCCACGTCCGACCGGGTGCCCGCCGGCGAGCACTCCGTGACGCTGATCACCGGAGACGTGGTCACCACCCGGCAGACCCCCGGCACCGGCCACGGAACCGGGGGAGTCGTCAGCGTCCGCGGCGCCGACGGGCGTCCGGTGCAGACCCGCGTCCTGACGTCGGGCGACGACCTCTACGTGTTCCCCGAGTCGGTGCTGCCGTTCGTGGCCGAGGGCGTCCTGGACCGGCAGCTGTTCAACGTCACGGCCATGATCGCCGACCGGTACGACGACGCCCACCGCGACCGGCTGCCGCTCATCGTCTCCTACGCGCACACCGCCGGCGCCCGGAGCACGGCCGCCGCTCTGCCCAAGGGCGCGACCCGGATCCGTACCCTCGACGGCATCGGCGGCGCCGCCCTCACCGCGGACCGCGCGCACGCCGCGGACTTCTGGAAGTCCGTGACCGCGACGGCACCGGCCGACGGAGCCCGCAAGCAGTCCGCCGCACCCGCCTTCGCCGACGGGATAGCGCACATTTGGCTGGACGGCCTCGTCCACGCCGACCTCGCCGACAGCACCGCGCAGATCGGCGCCCCCCAGGTCTGGGCGGGCGGCAACACCGGGCAGGGCGTGGACGTGGCCGTCCTGGACACCGGCGTCGACGCGGGACACCCCGACCTCGCGGACCGCGTCGCCGGGCGCCAGAGCTTCGTACCGGACGAGAACACAGACGACCACTTCGGTCACGGCACGCACGTCGCGTCCATCATCGCCGGCACCGGCGCGGCCTCCGGCGGCAAGGAGAAGGGCGTCGCGCCCGGCGCCCGACTCGACATCGGCAAGGTGCTGGACGACACCGGGTCCGGCCAGACCTCCTGGGTCCTGGCCGGCATGGAATGGGCCGCCGTCGACCAGCACGCCAAGGTCATCAACATGAGTCTCGGCGACGGTGTGCCCTCCGACGGGACCGACCCCCTCAGCCAGGCCGTCGACACCCTCAGCGCCGAGACCGGCGCGCTGTTCGTGGTCGCCGCGGGCAACTCCGGGGCACCCGACACGGTCAGCGCACCCGGCGCGGCGAACGACGCGCTGACCGTGGGAGCCGTCGACTCGGCCGACACGCTGGCCGAGTTCTCCAGCCAGGGCCCCCGCGTCGACGGCGCGCTCAAGCCGGAGATCACCGCCCCCGGCGTCGACATCCTCGCGGCCAACTCGCAGTTCGACGGCAACGGCGAGGGCGCCTACCAGACCATGAGCGGCACCTCCATGGCCACGCCTCACGTGGCGGGCGCGGCCGCGCTCATGGCCGCCGCCCACCCCGACCTCACCGGAAGCCAGCTGAAGGACCTGCTCGCCAGCAGCTCCCGGCAGACCTCGCGGTACGACGCGTTCCAGGCGGGCAGCGGCCGTCTCGACATCGCCGCGGCCGCCCACGCGGGTGTCTTCGCGACGGCGACCGCGTACGCCGCGCAGGTGCCGCAGAACCAAGCGGGCGGCGTGCGGCGCCCGGTCACGTACACCAACACCACGGACAAGCCCGTCACCCTCGCGCTGAGCGTCGACGCGGCACACGCCCCCGGCGGAGTGTTCCGGCTCTCCGGCTCCCGGGTGACCGTGCCGGCGCACGGCACCGCCGGTGTCACCGTGACGATCGACGGCTCGGGCGTCACCACCGGCGGCCGGTACAGCGGCCAGGTGGTCGCGAAGACCGCGTCCGGCGAGGTCGCGGCGCACACTGCCGTCTCCCTCGGCGACGTCGAGCACAAGCTGACCATGCGGTTCAAGGACGCCCAGGGCCGGCCGATGTCCGGCGTGGTCGAACTCCTCAGGTCCGGTGACGACTCCCCGATGTTCGTCGAGATCGACGGCTCCGGCACGGGAGAGATGTACCTGCCGAACGACGTGTACTCGGTGCTGTCCTTCAAGACCGTGCAGGGCGTCCACGGACCCCACTCCTGGGGCATGGCGCTGCTCGGCGACCCCGACGTCACGATGGACCGCGACACCACCGTCACGCTGGACGCGTCCAGGATCGGCCGCGTCGACATGACGACGCCCCAGCGGACCGAGACGACCTACCAGCGGCTGGACTACACCCGCCTGATGGGCGGCCAGGTCTGGCGCGACTACATGGAGACCCAGACCAACTACGACAGCCTCTGGGCCCAGCCGACCACCCACAAGGTCACCCACGGCGACTTCTACCTGGCGGCCCGCTGGCGCAAGGAGCAGCCCGCCCTGTCCGTCTCCACCAGAACGACCGACTTCACCGACGTGCTGCGCCAGGACGGCGTCACGCCCCTGCCCAAGGGCACCGGCAAGCTTCCGCTGGTCTTCGCCGGTGAGGGCGCGGCCGCCGACTACGCCCACCTCGACGCGCGCGGCAAGGCCGTGGTGGTCCGCCGCAACGACGACGTGTCCGACAGGGACCAGGCGACCGCCGCGGTGGCCGCGGGCGCGAAGCTCATGCTGGTCGTGAACAACGTGGACGGCCGCGGCTTCCGCGCCTACAACGCGCCGTTCAGCTCGACGCCCGTCCGGCTGGACGTCGGCCTGCTCAGCACCGACGAGGGCGAGAAGCTCGTACGGCAGGCGCAGACCCGGGGCGCCACGGTCACGGTCGGATCCGCGCCCGTGAGTCCGTACGTCTACGACCTCGACCGGACCTGGCACAACGAGATCCCCGCCCACCTGGTGGTGGAGGGCGGTGCCAAGAACCTCGCCCGGATCGACGAGACCTTCGACAGTCCCGCCCCGGGCACCACCGGCGGCGAGTTCCGCTTCGACTGGCCCGCCTACAACGACTGGGCGATCGGCTCGATGATGCCGGAACCGGTCCGGGGCAAGCGCACCGACTGGGTCTCCACCGGCGGGTTCAACAGCTGGAGCCAGAGCGCGTACGCGGACGGCCTGGTCTTCGAAGCCGGGGCCAAGACCTCCTACCGGGCGGGCAGCACGCAGTCGGAGGAGTGGTTCAAGCCGATCGAACGGCCGTACCTGAACGACACCTACAGCCTGCCCAGGCGCACGGGCGACCACCTGTACCTCGACACCCCGGCCTGGGGCAGCCACACGCACGTCGGCATGAGCCAGCTCTCCGGCGACGCGTCGCAGCGCCAGACCCTCTACCAGGGCACCACACAGCTGGGCACGGGAACGTTCACGAACGTCTCGGGCGACGCACCCGGCGCCGGACGACTGCCGTTCCGGCTGGTCGTCACCAGCAAGCGTGACGTCGCGTTCACCCCGTACTCCTCCCGTACGCGCACCGAATGGGACTTCACCTCGAAGGCGCCCGCGGACGACTCCGCCGCGGTGCTGCCGCTGGTGCAGCTCGACTACGAGGTCGGCACCGACCTGGCGGGGCGGGCCGGACGCCACGACCTCGTGTCCGCCACCGCCGGTCAGCTGCCGGGCGCCGTCGGGGCCGGCCGGCCCGGCGCGGTCACCCTGGAACTGTCCTACGACGACGGCACCACGTGGCACCGGGCCACCGGCGACCACGCGGGGCGGTTCCGTCTGGACGCGCCGAAGAAGGCGTCCTACGTGTCGCTCAGGGCGAGCGCTCGGGACTCGGCGGGCAACGCGGTGCACCAGACGGTGATCCGGGCGTTCGGCCTGCGCTGACGCCCCGCCGCGGTTCGCACAGGAGACAGGAACGGTCCGTCCGAGGGCTGCACGCCCTCGGACGGACCGTTCCCGTGAGCGGACCTGCAGGCGACGACATAGCCGCACCCCACCCCCAGAGATCGGATGGCGGCAGAGAATTTGCCTCCCAGATCTAGGACTTTGCTCCACCGTTCCGTACATTCATCGGATGTCTGGACCATCGCTCGTCCTGTGGGAGACCGACCATGCGCACCGTTGTCGCCGCGTGCCTCGCTGCCGCCGTGGCTTGTCTCGGATTCACCGGCGGCCCACCCCGAGCCGTCGCCGCCGAAGCGTCCGCTCACGCACCGGACACCCTCCACGTCTCGCCCGACGGGCGAGGCTCGGCGTGCAGTGACCGCGACCCATGCGGTCTCGAAACCGCGCGCGACCGCGCGCGATCGCTCGTCCCGCACGCCTCGGGCGACGTGGTGGTCGAACTGGCCGGCGGGACCTACCGGCTCACCGCTGCCTTCCGGCTCGGCGTCCAGGACTCCGGCCGGCCCGGCCACCCGGTGGTGTACCGGGCGGCCGCGGGGCAGGCGCCGGTCCTCAGCGGCGCGACCCGGATCACCGGCTTCACGCGGGTCGACGCCGCCAAGAACATCTACCGCGCCCGGGTCCCCGAAGGCACCGCCGGCCGGGAGCTGTTCGTCAACGGGACACGCGCCGACCGGGCCCGCGGCCCGCGCAACCCGGCCGGGTTCTCCGTGACCGCCACCGGCTTCACCACCTCCGACGCCTTCTACACCACGTGGACGAACCCCGCCCGGGTCGAGGTCGTCCACAACAGCGGCTGGAAGCAGATGCGCTGCCCGCTCGCGTCCATCACCCGCTCCCCGTCCGGCGGTTCGGACCTCACCGTCGATCCCGGCTGCTGGAACAACAACCACAACGCGGTGCCCAACCCGAGCTTCCCCTTCAACGGCGCCGGACTGCCGACCATGGACGGCGTCAGCTGGCTGGAGAACGCCTACCAACTCCTCGGTACACCGGGCCAGTTCTACCTCGACGAGGCCGCCGGATACGTCTACTACGTGCCGCGCGCCGACGAGGACCTGGCGACGGCGGACGTCGAACTGCCCGTGGCGCCCGAACTGCTCGACGTCTCGGGCACCCCGGGACACCTGGCCCCCGTCAACGACACCGACTGGCGGGCGGACTACACCGGCAGTTGGGGCTACTCCGACGGCCGGCACCTCGGCGACCTGAACGCGGACGTCCACTACACGTCCGGCAACGGCGACGCCGTCTCCTACGCCTTCACCGGCACCGGGATCCAGGTGCTGTCGGAGACCAACTTCGACGAGGGCACCGCGGACGTGTACATCGACGGCAAGAAGGTCTCCACGGTCTCCGGAGACGGCCCGGAACGCCTCGCCCAGCAGGCCATGGTCTCCGTCACCGGACTGCCCAAGGGCAAGCACACCCTGCGGCTGGTCAAGACCGGCGGCACCTACCTGCTCGTCGACGGATTCACCGTCATCCCCGACATCGTGGCACCCGTGCACGACCTCGCCTTCTCCGGACTGACCTTCGCCCACACCACATGGAACGCCCCGTCCGCCGAGGGCTACGTGGACAACCAGGCCGGCGTGCTCTGGGACCCCGCCACACGCACCCCCGTCCGCATCCCCGCGGCGGTCCAGGTGCACCGGGGCACCCGGATCTCCTTCTCCCACGACGTGGTGCAGCACACCGGCACCAGCGGCATCGACCTCGCGGACCAGACACAGGACTCCACGGTCGAGGACAGCGCCGTCACCGACACCTCCGGCACCGGCGTCTCGGTCGGCGAGGTCGACGACTACTACCAGACCGACCCCGCCCTCATGACGAGCGGCAACACCGTCTCCGGCAACACCGTGCAGTTCCCCGGCCAGGAGTACCAGGACGCGGTCGGCGTCTGGGTCGGCCACAGCAGGACGACGACCGTCTCCCACAACGACATCGGCTACACCCCGTACTCCGGCATGTCCGTCGGCTGGGGCTGGGGATGGACGTCGAACTGCACCCTCCAGGCCAAACAGGGCCTGCCCGACCCCTGCCTGCACGGCACCACGTACGCGGGCGGCAACAAGATCCTCGGCAACCACGTGCACAGCGTCATGGGCGCGCTCTTCGACGGCGGTCCGATCTACACCCTCGGCGGCCAGTCGGCACCCTCGGAACTCGCCGGCAACGTCCTCTCCGAGTGCATCGACGGCTGCAACATGATCTACCACGACGAGGGCAGCTCGATGTGGAACACCCACGACAACGTCGTGCGCTTCGCCAACGGGTCGCTCTGGACGAACCTGTGGACGCCGAGCATCCACGACGACACGATCCACGACAACTACAGCGACACCGCCTCCTACAACAACAGCGGCACCGACATCTCGTTCCAGCAGGCCACGGTCGTGACCGACGGGAACTGGCCGCCCCGGGCGAAGGCAATCATCGAGGCCGCGGGCCCCGGCACCCTCCCCGGCAGGACCGTCGACGACGACGACCTGCGGATCTCCTACACCGGCAGCTGGTCCTCCAGCGGCTCCCGCGGCTACGGCGACCTGGACGACGGCGTGCACTACACCCAGCACGACGGCGCCACCGCGACGATCACCTTCACCGGCACCGGGATCACCTTCCTCACCGAGACGAACTCCGACGAAGGCGACATCGCCGTCTCGCTCGACGGAGCCCCCGCCAAGACCGTCAGCGCGAACACCCCGCAACGGCACGCCCAGCAGAGCGTGTACACGGTCGCGAACCTGCCCGCCGGCACCCACACCCTGACACTCACCAAGGCCGGCGGCGACTACCTCCTGGTGGACGGCTTCACCCTGAACCGGCCGTAGAAGCACGGGCACAGGCACCTCATCGCCATCGGGGCCGGCCGCGCGCCGGGAGAAAGGAAACATCCCATGCTCTCCGCACCCAGACGCAAGCTGCTCGCCGTGCTGACGGCACCCGCGACGGTCGTCGCGCTGCTCACCTGCGCGCACCACGCCGTGGGCCGAACGGCGGCCTCCCCGGCGGCCGAGGCGATGTCGGCGCACGCCCAGGCACCGCAGGGCCGGGTCGCCGCCTGGTCGCCGAGCATGACGGCCGGCGGCCCCAACTTCAACGACCAGACCATCCGGATGGTCGCGCACTCCACCGTCGACGGTGGCGCCCTGCGCGTCCACCTGTCCAACCTGCGCGGCACCATCCCGCTGACGGTGGCCGACGTGACCGTCGGCGCGCAGGCCGACCGGGCGACCGCCGTCGCCCGGTCACTGCTCCCCGTCACCTTCCACCACCGGCGGTCCGTGACCGTGCCCACCGGCGGGGAGGTGGTCAGCGACCCGGTGGCGACGCACGTCAAGGCCGACCAGAACGTCCTGGTCAGCATCTACCTGCCCCGGGCGACCAGTTCCGCCACCTGGCACTCCGACGCCTTCGACACCAGCTACCTGTCGGTGCCGGGCGACCACACCGCCGAGACGTCCGACGCGTCCTACATCGCGGCCAGGACCTCCTGGTACTACCTGTCCGGGATCGACGTCGTCCCGACGCGCGCCCGTGGCACGGTGGTTGCCTTCGGCGACTCGATAACCGACGGCTACAACACCCCGACGGGCGCCTACCGCCGGTGGCCGGACGACCTGGCCCGGCGGCTGGCGGGAACCCGCCCGATGGCCGTCGTCGACGCCGGCATAGGCGGCAACCGCGTCCTGACGGACGTCCCCAACATCTGGCAGGGCGTCAGTGCGAGGAAGCGCTTCGCCCATGACGCGCTCGGCCAGCCAGGAGTACGGGACGTGATCCTCCTGCAGGGCATCAACGACATCGGCAACCACCAGGGACCCGACGGCGCGGCGCTGACCACGCAGGACCTGATCGACGGCTACCGCGACCTGATCCGGCAGGCCCACGCCGCCGGAGTCCGCATCATCGGCGGCACCATGCTGCCCGACAAGGGCAACGGCTACTACTCCGACTCCGCGGAGACCATCCGGCAGGAGGCCAACCGCTGGATCCGCACCGGCGGCGCCTTCGACGGCGTGGTCGACTTCGACAAGGCCGTCGCCGACCCGGCCGACCCCGCCGCCCTCAGACCGGCCTACGACTCCGGCGACCACATCCACCCCAACGAGGCGGGCATGCAGGCGCTGGCGGACGCGGTCGACCTCTCGCTGCTGACGTGAACGGTCCGCCGGGACGGTGATCTCAGGTGAGAACGCGTCCCAGGAACCCGTGGATGTACCCGCTGATGGCGTCCAGGTGCGTCTCCAGCGCGAAGTGGCCGGCGGGCAGCAGGTGGACCTCGGCATCGGGCAGGTCGCGCGAGAACGCTCGCGCGCCGTCCGGTCCGAAGATCTCGTCCCGTTCGCCCCAGACCGCGAGCAGGGGCACCTGGCTGCTGCGGAAGTACTCGTGCAGCCGCGGATAGCCCTCGATGTTCGTGGGGTAGTCACGGAACAGGGCGAGCTGGATCTCGTCGTTCCCGGGCCGTTCCAGCAGGAGCTGGTCGAACATCCATGTGTCGGGGCTGACGAGACTGGTGTCGGACGCGCCGTTCTCGTACTGCCAACGCGTCGTGCTGGGGCTGAACTTGGCGCGCGCACCCGGCTCCGTCTCCCGGCTGGGCTCGCTCGCGTACGCGAACAGGTCGTCCCAGAAGGGCTTCGCGAAACCCTCCATGTACGCGTTGCCGCTCTGCGAGATGATCGCGCTGACGTCGAAGGAAGGGCTGAGCGCCAGGCGCCACCCGATCGGCGCTCCGTAGTCGTGCACATAGACGGCGAAGCGCCTGATGCCCAGATGCTCCAGCAGCCCGGCGGTGACCGCCGCCAGGTTGTCGAAGGTGTAGTCGAACTCGTCCACTTTCGGCATGGCCGAGTGACCGTACCCGATGTGGTCGGTGGCGATCACGTGATAGTCGTCGGCCAAGGCGGGGACGAGATGGCGGAACATGTGCGAGCTGCTCGGAAATCCGTGGAGCAGCAGCACGACCGGCGCGTCGCTGGGGCCCGCTTCTCGGTAGAAGACCTTCTGCCCTTTGACCGTCGCTGACTTGTGTCGCGTGGGAAGCACATCGACCTCCTGCACCCTCCGGCATCGAATCCTTCAGATCCACCCACGTGCCGGTTCCCTGCGTTCGGCCACGGGCGGCCGTCGCGGAGCCGAAGACCGTTCCCCCTGCGCGTCGTCGTGGCCCCACGGCATAGGACGTCCATTCCCACGCACCACGCTAGTCCCGACCAGCGGGAAGGACAACGCGACCGGTCCCCGCCGAGGACGTGCCGAGCCGCTGCCCGCACCCTGGTGAAGGGCGCTGCGGAACGCTCTGTGATGGGGCAGAGTGGAACGGAAAGGCCGTACGGCCGGGACACGCTTCGCGAGAGCATCGGCTCTACCAGAACTCATCCACATCGGTGGTGAGGAGTGTCAGGTGGAATTCAAGAGGACCGACACAGCCGTGGTGTTCATCGACCCACAGAACGACGTGCTGAGCGAAGACGGTGCGAACTGGGACGTGGTGGGGGAGAGCGTCACGGAGAACAGGACCGTCGAGAACATGGAGAGAATCTTCGAGGCAGCCAAATCGGGCGGCTACGAGGTCTTCATCTCGCCTCACTATTTCTACCCGACCGACAACGGATGGCGAATGAACGGTCCGCTGGAGTTGAGCGAGCTCGAGACCCACACGTTCGCACGGGCGGGACAGCTCGATCTGACCGGTTTCCGGAACTCCGGGGCGGACTGGGTGGAACGCTTCAAGCCCTACATCGAAGACGGCAGAACGGTGGTCGCCAGCCCGCACAAGGTGTTCGGTCCCGAATCCAACGACCTGGCGCTGCAACTGCGCAAGCGGGGAATGCAGAGGATCATCCTCGGCGGGATGCTGGCGAACATGTGCGTCGAGTCCCACATGCGCCACCTCATCGAGGAGGGATTCGAGGTCGCCGTCGTCAGGGATGCGACAGCCGGACCCCGGCACCCGGACTGGGGCGACGGGTATCAGGCGGCGATCATCAACTACCGCTTCTTCGCCCATGCTCTGCTGTCGACCGACGAAGTGCTCGACGGAATGCGTTGAGGGACCCGTAGCCTGTCGCCGACCGCACACGAGTGGACTCAGGTCGGCGGGAGAGGGACACCGTGGAATTCCAACCCGTCGTGGAGCAGGTCGGCCGCGCCGTCGACGCCGCCGGCGTGGCGATCATCGTCGTCGGGACGCTTCTGGCGACCGTCATGGCGGCCGTACGGCTCGTTCGCCGGCAGACGGACGTGTATCGCGGCTGTCGCCGACGCATCGGGCAGTCGATCCTGCTGGGGCTGGAGTTTCTGGTAGCCGGGGACATCATTCGGACGGTCGCCGTGGCGCCGACGTACGAAAGTGTCGGAGTGCTGGCCGTGATCGTGGGCATCCGCACGTTCCTCAGCTTCTCTCTGGAGCTGGAGATCACCGGGCGGTGGCCGTGGCAGAATCCGGTCGCCGAGATCAAGGACTGACCCCGCGGGGCGCCGTCGGCCATCGGTGCGGCCACCCGTCACCGTGATCCGGGCTCCTCGTACGGGATCCGGTTCAGATGCACGATGTCGCCGAGGGTGCCCCATTCGTCACCGCCGAGCTTGGTGAGCGGACGCAGTCGCTCGCTGTCGGGACGGCCGTCGAGGAGGTAGTCCTCGTCCACCGCCGCGTGGAGCACCCGCCCGAACACCAGCGTGGAGTTGCCCATGCGCAGGAGAGAGGCGGCGCCCGGGCCCACGTGGCGTAGTCCTGGCGGCAGCCGCGACCGTGCCGGCCTACGGTCGAGATCACAGGTCACTCCACCAGGGGGCGCACGCGTGAAGACAGCCGTGATCGGTGGCACCGGCTTCGTCGGTTCGAGGCTGGTGAAAAGACTGCGCTCGACGGGGCACGAGACGACCTCCCACGGCAGGTCGACCGGCCTCGACCTCCTGACCGGCGCGGGACTGCCGGAAGCGCTCCGCTCGGTCGACGTCGTCGTGCTCACGATCGACGCGCCGTCCTTCGACGCGGCCGCCTCGCCGTTCTTCCGCAGCACCACGCTGAACCTCCTGGAGGCGGCCGACAGGGAGGGGGTCGGCCACATCGTCCTGCTGTCGATCGTCGGGATCGACCGGGTGCCGGGAGTCGACTACTACGCGGCCAAGGTCCTTCAGGAGGATCTGGTCAGGTCGGGCCCGGTCCCCTTCTCGGTCGTACGGGCGACGCAGTTCATGGAGTTCGTCGAGCCGATCATGTCGTGGACCAGTGAGGGTGACGTGGTCCGCCTTCCCACGACCCGGTTGCAGCCGATCGCCGTGGCCGACGTCGTGGACACACTGGCCGACGTCGCGGCCGGCGCTCCCGTCGACGGCATCGTCGACGTCGCCGGACCCGAGGTCTTCCCGCTGGACGAACTGGGCCGCGTCACTCTGCGGGCACACGGTGACCAGCGCACCGTCGTGGTGGACGAGTCGGCGGGCCTGTTCGGCGCGGTCCCCGAGAACGCGATCATCGCTCCACCCGGAGCGCGCATCGGGAGCGTGTACTACGCCGACTGGCTCACCAACGAACCCCCGGTGTCCTAGCCCCCTGGTGGTTCGAGCGGCGCCCCGGACACCGGTCGGGGGCGCCGCTCGGATCTCGGCGGTCAAGGATGCGCGGGCCGGTGCCGCTCCCGCCGGCACCGCCGTGGTCGAGGGCTCAGGGGCGGCCAGGGCGGCGCAGATCGCGGAAGAACGCGGTGATGTCGTCGGCGAGCAGCGCGGGTTCCTCGTGGGCCGCGAAGTGGCCGCCTCGGGGCTGCACCGTGTGGCGGGTGAGGTGGTAGGTGCGTTCGGCCCAGCTTCGTGGCGGCCGGGCGAGGTCCGCGGGGAACTGGGCGAGGGCGGTGGGGACCTCCACCCGCCGTACGCGTCGGGTCAGGTCGTGCGCGTACTCGTAGTAGGGGCGGAAGGACGTGGAGATGGTGCCGGTGAACCAGTAGAGGGACGCCTGGGTGAGGACGAAGTCGTCGCTGAAGCGGGTGGACAGCTCCCCGCCGCAGTCGCTCCACGCGCGGTACTTCTCCAGGATCCAGGAGAGCAGTCCGGCCGGTGAATCGCTGAGGGCTGGGGCGAGGGTGAGGGGGCGGGTGCTCTGCTGATGCATGTAGCCCCCTTCCTCCGCCTGCCAGGACGCGGTGGCGGCGAGGTGGGCCCGCTCCTCCTCGGTCGACGAGGCCGGATCGTGGTCGGCGGGGGCCGCGACGGCGAGGAGGTGGATGCCCACGACGGCCTCCGGGTGAGCCTCCGCGAGCCGTGAGGTGATGCCGGCGCCGAGGTCGCCGCCGTGGGCCGCGTAGCGGGCGAAGCCGAGACGGTCGTGCATCAACCGGTGCCAGAGGTCGTGGGTCTGCTCGGTGCCGTCCAGGGCGGGCCGCTGGGGTGAGAAGGCGAAGCCTGGCAGCGAGGGGACGATGACGGTGAAGGCGTCCTGGGGGTCGCCCCCGTGACGCGAAGGGGCGGCGAGCCGTTCGGCGAGGGCGGTGAGTTCCAGGACGGTGCTGGGCCAGCCGTGGGTGAGCACGATCGGCAGGGCGTCCGGACGCTCGGCGTCGTAGCGGAGGTAGTGCACGGGGGTGCCGTCGATGTCGGCGAAGTGAGACGGCAGGGCGTTGACGGCGGCCTCGTGGACCCGCCAGTCGTACTCCGAGGACCAGTACGTGACGAGGCGGCGGAGCTCGGCGGTGTCGGTGCCCGCCTCCCAGCCGTCGACGGGCCAGGGCTCGGGCCACCGGGTGGCCCGCAGCCGCGCGCGGAGGTCCTCCAGGTCGGCGTCACTGACGCTGATGACGGGGGCGGTGCTCGTCACCGTGTACTCCTCGGTGCTCGGTGCTCGGTGCTACGTGGATGCCTGGAACCGGCGTTCACCTGCCCGGTCCGGTCACCGGACCGAGCGTCTGCGCGATGGCCGCCCTGATCTGCTCGTCCGGTTCCTTCTCGGTGGACAGCAGTGCGTGCATGATCATTCCTTCCAGGAGGGCGTCGAGGCGGGCCGCGGCCTCCGGGCCGGTGAAGCGTGCCAGCACCGCCCGGCTCGCCCCGGTCCACTCATGGGTAAGGGCGCGCAACGCGGGATCACGCAGCGCGGCCAGGTGCAGTTCGAAGCCGAGGACCGCGCTGCGGTGCCGGGAGGGCCCTCCCCGCACCTGCTCCACCAAGACGTCGATCAGGTCCTCGCGGGAGGTCACCTCGGCGAAGAGCGCCTCGTACTCGGCGCTCCGCTGCTCGACGTACCGGGCGAACGCCCGCGCGCGCAGTTCGCCCAGGCTCGCGAAGTGATAGGTGACGGAGCCCAGCGGGACGTCCGCCCGGGCGGCCACCTTGCGGTGGGTGATCCCGGCGACCCCGTCTTCGACGAGCACGTCCAGCGCGGCGTCGAGCACCCGTTCCCCGCGCCGCGGATCGTGACGGCGGGTGCGCCGCTCCGCGCCGCCGGCCACCGGCCCCTCGGGTGCTTCCCTACCGTCCATGAGAACAAATGTACATCAGGTAGGAACGGATGTTCTTATCCTGCTCGGGCCGCCCCTCCCCGACGGTGCCGCAGTGGTCCGCGAGAACAGGGCGGGGGGGGGGGCGGGGGGGGGCCCCCCCCCCCCCGCCCCCGCCCCCCCCCCCCCCCGCCCCCCCCCCACCACCCCCCCTAACAGCGGGTGGTGGGGGGGGGCGTGAACGATAACCCCGCGTTGGGGCCCG
>NZ_JBIWNY010000011.1:0-261344 GCF_044767465.1 Streptomyces sp. NPDC101237
TTCGGCACACCGGAACAGGCCGGACCGAACGGCTCGTCAGCCGTGGTCGCACCGCCGCCGCTCATGCTGCCGTCGGAGGCCGACGCCTTGTCCGAGGTGCTGGACTTCGCGGAGTCACCGCTGCTGTCGGAGCAGGCACTCAGGGCCAGCGGCAGCACGGCGGCGGCGGCAAGGACGACCGCGGTACGACGGATACGAGTGTTCATGATGATTCTCCTGTTGTTCATACGGCGCGTGGTGCCTGCGGACGGGGATGAGAAATCTCGTTCCAGATCAGCCGGACCGAGCGGAGGAGTCGATCTCCACGTCGGCCACGTGGGGAATCCGGATCCGCGGACTCCCCGGATTGGCCGTCCGCCCGATCTGATGAATTCTTTTTCTCGACCAATCCGCGGCCTGACCTGCTACGGATAAAGCGCCGACAGAAATCCGCCGCGGCGGACAACTCCGTTCCCGCAGCCGGATTTCCGCTCTGAAGGGCCGCGCGCGCCCCCCCCCTCACCGGCCAGGGCACGGAACGGCTTCGGGCAGCAGAACGCACCAATCCGTTCCGGCGGCAGCCACGGATCATCACCGTGAGAAATCACTGAACAAGGATTTCCGGGAAAGAGGCGTCATGCGGATGCTGCGAGGTCACGGCAGAAAGCCGGACACGTCGGCTCTTCGGGTTCGGCACTGTCCGCGACGGCCGCGGCTGGCGATCATCACCCTGCACGGCGGGCGGGCGGACGGCTACCAGAAGGCGCGGCCCTGGCACCTGGCGGCGCTGAGGATGCGCCCCGTGCTCCGCTCGGCGGCGTCGGCCGTCTCCCTGGACGACGCCGTACTGGCACAGGTGCGGTACCGCCACAGGGGGTGGAACCAGGGTGATCCGCTCCAGGACACCTACCGGGCGCTCGATGAACTGGAGCGGCTCGCGGGACCGGTGCCGGCCCTCCTCATCGGTCACTCCATGGGTGGCCGGGCGGCGCTGCGAGCCGCGTCCCATCCGCGGGTCCGGGCCGTCGTCGCACTGGCACCCTGGCTGCCGCCCGGCGAGCCCACCGGGCACCTGCGCGGCAAGCGCGCCGTCGTCCTGCACGGCACGAGCGACCGGATCACCAGTGCCGAGGCGTCCGCCGAATACGTCCGCCGGGCACGGACACAGCAGACCAGCGCCGGCATCATCCTCGTCAGCCGGGGCGACCACGCCATGCTCCGCCGCTCCTCCCTCTGGCACCGCACCGTCGCCGAACTCGTCGGCGGCCTCCTGCACCCGGGCGGGCAGCTCACGGGCCGGGCCGCCGAGAGCTCCGCGTCCCCCGAGCCGATCCTCCTGTAGGCACGGCGAACGGCGGGGTGCGGCGGCCGGCGCACCCGGCCGCGAGGCGCCGACGCCCCGCGGCCGGGTGTTCACGGGACGGGGCGAGGTACCGGCGGCGGGCCGGCGTTCAGCGGCCGAGCAGCCGGCGGACGATCCCGTCCAGGTCGTCCCCGTCCGGTCCCGGCCCCTCGTCGGCCTTCCAGGCCACGAAGCCGTCCGGGCGGACGAGGATCGCGCCGTCGGGAGTCGTCCCGTGCACCTCCCACCATTCGGGGCCCTCGCCCGTGTCGAGGTCGTACGCCGGGCCCCGGCCGATGAGCCGGGCCTCGATCGGCACGCCGAGCCGTCCTGCCGTCCCGCGCGCCGCCTCGGACCACTCCGGGCGCCCGCTGAGCAGGACGAAGGAGTCCTCGTACAGGTCGATGGTGGAGACGGCCTCGCCGCCCCGCACGACCTGCATGTGCGGGGCGCGGGAGCCGGGGTCGGCGCACAGGCGCAGCAGGTCGGGGACGACGGGTCCGCCGTCGCCCGCCACCGCCGAGGACGTGTAGCGGTAGCCGAGCGCCACCGTGATCGGCACCTCGGAGTATCCCGCCGACTTCCTCGCCGCGTAGCCGGAGTTCTGGTCGCTGCGGGCCTGCGAGGTCGAGCGTGCGCTGATGGTCCTGGCCAGCGGCCGGCGTTCGGCCTCGTAGGTGTCGAGCAGCCGCGGGTCCGCCCAGCCGCGCAGGACGGCGGCGACCTTCCAGGCGAGGTTGTGGGCGTCCTGGATGCCGATGTTGGCGCCGAACGCCCCGGTCGGCGGCATCTCGTGCGCCGAGTCGCCGACGAGGAACACCCTGCCGTCCCGGTAGACGTCCGCCAGCCGCTCCGCCGCGCACCAGGGCGCCTTGCTGGTGATCTCGACGTCCAGGTCGCGCCTTCCGGCCGCCGCGCGGATGTGCTCGGCGCACACCTCGTCGGTGAACTGCTCGGCCGTCTGCCCCTTCTCGGGGAGCCAGGGCAGCTGGAAGACCCAGTGCTCCTTGTCGTCCACGGGCTGCAGCACGCCCTGGCCCGCGGGATCGGTGATGTAGCACAGGACGAAGTGGTCCTCCCCGACCATGTCGCGGAGCATCGTGCTGCGGAAGAGGACGCTGATGCGGTGGAAGAGGACTCCTGGTCCGGTCTGCCCGATGCCGAGCTGTTCGCGCACCGTGCTGCGTGCTCCGTCGGCGGCGAGCAGGTAGTCCGAGCGCAGGGTGCGGGTCGCACCGGACGCGGTGTCGCGCACGACGGCCGTCACTCCGTCGTCGTCCTGGGTGAACGACACCAGTTCGGTCGCGAACCGTACGTCCCCGCCGAGGTCCCGGGTGCCCCGCAGCAGCACCGGTTCGAGGTCGTTCTGCGGGCAGTCGCAGCGGACCGCCGAGCACAGACCGTGCTCGGGCGGGCTGCCGGAGACCGGCGCCTGCAGCCACTCGCGGTGTTCGCCGTGGAGTGTGTCCACGCGGAGGATGCCCCGGTGGTGGGAGAGGGCTCCCGCCGCCCGCCGGATCGCCGGCTCGATGCCCGCGGTCCGGAAGAGCTCCATCGTCCGCATGTTGGTGCGCCGGCCGCGCGGGTGACCCGACAGGGTCGTGCGGCGCTCGACGACCTGGTGGCGGATGCCCAGGCGCCCGAGGAACAACGATGCGGACAGTCCTACGAGCGATCCCCCGGCAATCAGCACGGGTACATGTTCGTCGCCGTCTCCACTGCCGACCATACGACCGCCTCCTCCAGGGTCCGGGGCGCGAGCGGTACCAGCGCCTCCCTGGAGGACTCTCCCCCATCCTGGGCCGTCTCCCGGCCGGTCACGCCCGAGTGATCGCCTGGATGCCGTATCGGGGCGGCGGCGGATGCCGCTTCGGGCGCGCGGAAGGGTGGCGGGCCGTCAGCGGGACCCGTCCCGGCCGGGGAGGGTCTCCGGGACGACGGCCGGTACCGCGTCGGTGGAGAGGGCGAGCGGTGGGGTGGTCGGGGTGAGCCGCCGGGTCCGTGCCGTGACCAGGGCGGACAGCGCGAGCGCGGAGGACGCCGACACGGCGCCGGCGAGGACGAGGCCGGTGCGGGCGCCGAGGGCGTCCGCCGTCAGGCCGGCCAGCGGGGCGCCGAGCGGGGTGCCGCCGAGGAGGACGAGCAGGTGGACGGCGAGAACCCGGCCGCGCAGCCGCGGTTCGGCGTGCAGCTGGGTCAGTGAACTCGCCGTGGTGGTCACGGTCACCGCGGCGAAGCCGGTCGGGACCAGCAGCGCCATGAACGTGCCGTAGCCCGGCGTCAGGCCCAGGGCCGCCTCCAGCGTGCCGAAGACGACGGTGGCGGCGATCAGCCTCCGTCGGGTGGGCGGCCGCTCGCGGCTCGCCCCGTGGATCGCGCCGGCCAGGCTGCCCAGGGCGTAGGCGGCGGACAGGCAGCCGAAGGCGGCGGCGCCCGAGTGGAAGACCGTGACGGCCACCAGCGAGATGGTGACCTGGAAGTTCAGGCCGAAGGTGCCGACGACGGCGATCACGCAGACCGGCAGGAGCAGGTCCGGGGTGGCCGCGACGCATCGGAGGGCGTCGGAGAGCCGGGGGCGGCCGGGCGCGCGGTGGCCTGGATCGACGGGTTCGGCCGTTCGGACGGTGATCAGGCCGTACAGGACGGCCAGGTAGGACACGGCGTTGACCAGGAACACGGGACCGGTGCCGAAGGCGGCGACGGCCAGGCCGGCGAGGGCGGGGCCCAGGACGCGGGCCGCGTTGAACTGGGCGGAGTTCAGGCCGACCGCGGTGGCCAGGTGCTCGCGGGCGACCAGCTCGGAGAGGTACGCGCCGCGGGCCGGGCCGTCCAGGGCGGTGGCGGTGCCGAGCACGAAGGCCAGCGCGCAGACGGACGGCAGGCCGACCGCCCCGGTGACGGTCAGCAGCCCCAGCACGAGCGACTGCGCCGCCATGGCGGTCTGGGTCAGCAGCAGCAGCCGCCGTTTCGGGAACCGGTCGGCGAGGACGCCTCCGGCCAGGCCGAACAGGGTCTGCGGCAGGAACTGCAGTGCGGTGACCACGCCCACCGCGCGGCCGCTGTCGCCGGTGAGGTGGAGGACGAGCAGGTCCTGTGCGGCACGCTGCATCCAGGTGCCGACGTTCGAGGTGAGCTGGGCGAGCAGGTAGCGGCGCAACCCGCGGACGGCGAGCGCGGCGAGCATCCCGGTCACGGCGTGCCGGGGGCGGGGCCGGCCGGGACGGGCGCCTCGGCGTCCTCGGCGTGGTGGAAGGCCGGGACGGGCGCCTCGCCGTCCTCGCCGTGGTGGAAGGCCGGGACGGGTGCCTCGCCGTCCTCGGCGTGGTCGAAGGTCCGGACGGGCGTCTCGGCGTCCTCCACGTGGTGGAAGGTCGGGTGCGGATGCATGAGGAAGGCGTGGTGCGAGATGTTCCAGGCGTAGGCGCCCGCCATGGCGAACGCGATCCGGTCGCCGGTACGCAGCCGGTCCACCGTGGCGGCGCGTGCCAGGACGTCCTTGGGCGTGCACAGCTGCCCGACCAGGGTCACCGGCTCCTGCCGGGCCTCGGGGCGGCTCCAGGACGGGAGCCACACGTCGTCGGGGATCACCTCGAAGGGCTGGTCGTGCTGTTTCGCCGCCGGGGTGCGCAGGTGGTGGGTGCCGCCGCGCAGGACGGCGAAGGCCTGCCCGCGGCTGAACTTGAGGTCCAGGACCCGGGTGACGTACCAGCCGCAGTACGCGGTGAGCGAGCGGCCGGGTTCGATGCGCAGGGTGAGGCCGGGACGGCGGGCCAGGAGCGGGCGCAGGCCGGCACCGAACGCGGGCCAGTCGAAGACCTGGTCCGGGGCCGTGTAGTCGACGCCCATCCCGCCTCCGACGTTGATCTCGGCAAGGTCGGTTCCGCGTCGTCCGGCCCATTCCTCGGACCACGTCAGGACCTGCTCGACCAGGGCCAGTTGGTCGTGGGCGCCGAGTCCGCTGGCGAGGTGGACGTGCAGGCCGTGCAGCCGGACGCGCGGGTCGGCCGCGATCACCTCCAGGCAGGCGTCGAGGTGTTCGGGGTCCATGCCGAAGGGGCCGGGGCGTCCGCCCATGGTCAGGGCGGCCGGGCCGACGCCGACGGGCGGGTTGACGCGCAGCAGGATCCGGGCGAGCCCGTCGCCGAGCACGGTGGTGAGCAGGCGCAGTTCGTGTGCGCTCTCGACGTGCAGCCGCTGCGTCCCGGAGTTGAGCGCGCGGGTCAGCTCGGACTCGGTCTTGCCGGGTCCTCCGAAGGCGATCGGCGCGGCGGGCAGGTGCGCGCGGACGTGGGCGAGTTCGCCTCCGGAGGCCACCTCGAAGCCGTCGACGAGGGCGGCCAGCGTCCGCAGGATCCGCGGGTCGGGGTTGGCCTTGGCCGCGTACAGCAGCTCGACGCGTTCCGGCAGCGCGGACCGGATCGCCCGCACGTGGTCGCGCAGGCCCGTGAGGTCGTAGACGTAGGCGGGCAGGTCGTCGTCGGACAGTGTGCCGACGAGGTCGCGGACGGCGGGCCTCACCGGGCCGCCTCGCGGGGGAAGTCCGCGCCGAGCGGGCTGGGCAGCGGGACGTAGGTGGCGTGCCGGTCGGCCTCGCGTGCCCAGCGCAGCAGGAGGTTGGCCTTGGCCGGCAGCGGGACGCCGGACAGCAGGGCGCGCAGGCGCGGTGGTCGGCCCGCGGTGCGGGCGTAGTCGGCGAGGTGGTCGCGGACCAGGCCCCAGAGGGCGGGTTCCCGTGCCGGTTCGAGGTCGGCGAGGGCGCCGAGCATGTCGGCCGTGTGGTTGACCAGGAGGCAGTAGGCGACGCGGTTCCAGCCGCGTTCGGCGTCGTAGGAGAGGGATTCGCCGACCTCGTCGGGCAGTTCGGCGAGGCTGCGCCGGTGCGGTCCGGGCAGGAGCTTGGTGCCCTCCAGGTCGCGGAAGAGCATCTGCGCCGGTGTGCCGTCCGGGTGGACGCCGACGACGACGTTCTGCAGGTGGGGCTCCAGTACGACGCCGTGCTCGAAGTAGGCGGCCAGCACCGGTGGCAGCAGCAGTCGCAGGTAGGTGTCCCACCAGGCCAGGACGTCGCCGTCGCCGCGGGCGAGGAGGTGGGAGACGTGGGCCGGGCCGGTGGGGTACTCGTCCGCCACCGCGGCGGCGAGCAGCGGTGTGACCCCGGGCCGGAGGTGGCGGCGCAGGCCGGAGCGGACGATGACGCCGAGTCCTTCGAGGAGGCCGGGTCCGGCGTCGAGGGTGCGGTAGCCGGGCTCGGCCAGCAGCGCGCAGCCCGGGAAGCGCCGGGACAGGCCGGCGAAGACGGGGCGGAGCAGCCGGTCCAGCGCGACGGCGCCGGCCAGTTCGTACCGGGCGTGCCTGCGCACGCAGTTGGTGAGGCGGACGTTCAGGCTGAACTTCAGGAAGACGTCGCTTCCGGGGTGGTAGAGGGTGCGCACCGATGCGGTCGGCACCAGTTCCGGGCCGGCCGGGCCGGTGTCGACGACGTCACCGGCGGCCATCGCCTCGCGCAGCCGGGCGTCGCCCTGGAGCAGCCGGTACTGCCAGGGGTGCACCGGCAGCATCGCGAACCGGGGCCCGGACGGCGGACACAGGGCGTCCATCTCCTCCAACTCGCCTTCCTCGCGGACGAGATGGCGGCTGACGGCGAGGTGGCGCAGACGGAAGCGGGCGCCGGTCTCCGGGCCGTAGGCCAGCCAGTCCGCGGGGTCGCCGGTGCGGGCCTTGGGCGTCGGGTGGAACCGGTGTCCGAACACCAAAGACTGCTCGGAGGCCACGTACGGGTCGGTGTGCGGCGCGGTGGCGGCCCGCTGCTCCAGCACGGCGCGGATCGTGTCCCTGCTGTCCGCGACCTGGGGGACGAACTCCTCGTTGGCCACGCCGGTGCGCAGTTCCAGTTCGTCCTCGACGAAACCGGCCAGCTGCCGCCAGTCGACCGTCGTCCAGGTGCCGTCGGTGAGCCGCTGCACCGGCCCCTGGAACCGGTGGGCCCCGATGAGCGAGGTCCGTCGCAGCCGGGCGCGGAGCAGGAGGTCGCGGCGCGGCAGCCGCAGCAGGAGGTGCCCGTCGGCCACGGTCACCTGGTGTTCGGGGGCGGAGACCTCGCGGATCAGGCAGTTGAGCAGGGTGTGGGCGGTGACGGCGTCGGCCGTTGGGACCGGTTCGCCGGCCGGCGCGGTGCCGGGCCCGGTGTGGGGTGCGGTGTCGGTGGTCATGGGGTCGCTCCAGGGGACGGCGTGCGGCGGGGTGGTCAGCGGCGCGAGGCCAGCGGGTTGGGCGGGTACGTCCACTGCGCCGCGCCGGGGTTCGCCGACAGACGCATGGCGACGGTCGCCTTCAGCGGCATCGTGTCGCCGAAGAAGGCCGCGGCGTCCTCGTGGTCCGGCAGGCCCGCGTACACCTGGCGGCCCACCGCGGCCACCGCCTCCCACAGCGCCGGTCGATCGGCGCCGCGCGTGCGGGCGAGGACGTCGACCAGCTCGCTGAAGACGCCGCTGACCAGGCCGCCGAAGAGCTTGGCGTGCAGCGCGTCCGGGTCGTCGCCCGCACGGGTGCCGAGCAGCGGCGGCAGCGTGAAGCCGCACCGGGCCAGGCGCCGGGGGCTCACCCGTACGCCGTCGAGGTCCCGGTAGAGCACCCGTACCGGTCGCCCGTCGCGCAGCACGACCAGGGTGTTCTGGCCGTGGGCCTCCAGCGCCACGCCCATGGACAGCAGGGTCAGCGCGGGCGGCAGGACGAGTCCGGCGAAGTCCGCGAGCCAGCGCACCGGGTCTCCCGAGACCGGTGCGGCTCCTGTCGCGTGGACGGCGGTGAGCGGTACCGCGATCTCGCCGGGGTCCAGGCAGCGTTCGGTGGACTCCCGGACCATCGCGGCCAGGCTCGCCGAGGGCCGCCCGTCCACCAGTACCGCGCCGCCGCCCAGTTCGCGCAGGACGCGCAGCCGGTCGCCGTGGCCGGACTTGTCCAGGAGGGCGCACACCAGGTCGGACAGCGCCGGTCCGTCGGCGACCTCGGCCGGTGAGATGGTGCGCCGGTAGTTGGTGAGCTGCACGTCGAGCGCGGTCTTGACGTGGTATCCGGACAGGGCGTCCAGCGGCAGCAGTGTGCGCAGGGACAGCAGGGGCCGGGCCGGGACCGTCTCCCGCGCGACGGCCAGGCCGGGATGCCGGCCCAGCACGTGGTCGCGCTGCCAGGGGTGCAGCGGGACCAGGACCGTGTCGCCGTCGAGCAGTTGGCGGGGCCAGCTGCCGGTGCCCTGCCAGCGCTCGGCCGGGACGCGCAGCAGCGCCAGCCGGACGACCGGGCGGTGCTCGGGGGCGTAGGCGAGCACGTCGGCGACCGACATACCCGTCCGCGTCCGGCAGCAGGGGTGCTGGGGATGGCCCTCGACGACCGCCTGTTCGGCGTCGGCGGAGTCGTGCGGCGGGGCCGCCGGGCGGCGGGCGTGCGCGGCCCTGGCCAGGGCCAGGTTGACCACGCTGTTGTCGAGTTCGGCGGCCAGCCGCTGAGCCGCCGGGGTCCGCAGGCCGAGGCGGGCGAGGAGTTCGGCCGGTCCCGCGATCGGGCCGTCGGGTCCGGACACGGTGAAGTCCTCGGGCACCTCGGCGAAGGGCCGCGCGCAGGAGCGGGCCGCCGACAGGGAGCCGCCGCGTCGCAGATCGATCACGAGACGGTCGGACTCCGTCCGGCGCCCGGTCACACCGGGCACGGGTTCGCGGGCGAGGGCCCCCCACAGCCGGCCGAGCACGGTGGCCCGGGCTCCGGGCAGCGCGGCCGTGCAGGGGTCCACCAGGTCCGGCCGGATACGGCGCAGTTCGTCCAAGGGCATGAGGGTCCCGGGGGTTCGGGGGGATGGGTGCGCGGTGCTCGACGAACGGCACCGGAATCGCGACCGACGCTACGGGACGACGATCAAGCACCTGGCCAGCGCGGATGCAGCGGAGATCCCGGATTCGTGCGAGGGGTCGCGCGGGCCGCCCGCCCGCGGCCGTCGGCGTCCCGGACGGCCGGTCCCCGTTGTACGGACGCTGTACCGGCGTTCGACGGCGGTCCGCCCGGGGGCGGTGCGCCACGGCCTTCAACTCGCGCGCTCCGCGCCGGAGTTGTCCGTCGTCGTCCGGAACGGGTGCCGGTCGCCGTTCGAAGGTCCTGGCCGCGTGCTGGACCTGGCCGGCTGTGTCCTGGATGTCGTCGTCGTGCCGGCGTCCGGCGACTGCGCCGTCCGTGGTGAACCCGTCGGCCGCGCGTCACCGCCTCGGGGGAGGTTACGGCGTTTGCGCCACGCGCTCCGCCGGAAGTCTGTGAGCCTTCCGGCATGCGCGTATTGCTGATCGAGGACGACGACCGGGTGGCCGGACCGCTGACGGAGGGGCTGCACCGTTTCGGGTTCACGGTGGAGCACGCCCGGAGCGGCGCCGCGGGCCTCGCCGCGCCCGAGGCCGCCATGGTGCTGCTGGACCTGGGGCTGCCCGACATGGACGGCATCGACGTCTGCCGTGCGCTCCGGGCCCGTTCCGCGGTGCCGATCATCATGATCACGGCCAGGGACGACGAGGTGGACCGGGTCCTCGGCCTGGAGCTGGGCGCGGACGACTACGTCTCGAAACCGTTCGGCGTACGGGAACTCGTCGCCCGCATCCGGGCCGTCACCCGCCGCACCCGCCTCGCGAACCCGGCGACGGGCGACGACGGACGGCGGCCGTCCGCGGATCCGGCCGGGGCCGTGGCGCGGCAGGTCCAGCTGATCGGCCCGCTGGCCATCGACCGCCGTACCCGGCAGGTGCGCCTGGACGACTCGCCGATCGCCCTGGCCCCCAAGGAGTTCGACCTGCTCACCTGCCTCGCGGAGGACCCGGGTGCGGTCTGCTCCCGGCGGCAGATCCTCGACACGGCGTGGGAGCCGAACTGGTTCGGCCCCACCAAGACCCTCGACGTCCACATCGCCGCGCTGCGCCGCAAACTCGGCGACTCCGCCTGGATCGAGAACATCCGCGGGATCGGCTTCCGCCTGGTCCCGCCGCCCTGGACCGGCGCCGCGTCCGCCGCCGCGGCGGTGCGCGGCGGAGGGGCCCGGTGACGCGCCGCATCCTGCTCAGCCATCTGAGTCTCATACTGCTCGTCCTGCTCGCGCTCGAAGTGCCGTTCGGCGTCTTCTACGCCCGCAGCGAGCTGTCCCGTTTCTCCCGTACGGCGCAGCAGGGCGCGATGACGCTGGCCGCGGTCTGCGAGGAGCGGATGGAACACGGCCTGGCGGCCGATCTCCCGGCCCTGGCCCGCGCCTACGGGCGGCGCACCGGCAGCCGTGTGCTGGTCGCCGACCGCAGGGGTGTCGTCCTCACCGACACCGCCGGGGTCCTGGCGGGCAGGGACCTGTCCTCCGATCCGGACGTCTCCGGCGCCCTGCGCGACCGTCCGGTCGCCGGCACCCGGAGCGACCCGTCCGCGCGGGGCGACGTCCTCGCGGTGACCGTGCCCGGCGGTTCGGGCGCCGCCGTCCCCTGCGTGGTGCGGACGGTGTACCGGCTGGAACCGCTCCGGGCGAAGGTCCGTGCCACCTGGCTGGCGCTGACCGCCGTGGGGCTCGGTGTGCTGGCCACCGTCGCGCTGATCGGTTTCGTGCTCGCCCGCTCGATCACCCGCCCGGTCAGGGCCCTGGAGCACGCCACCGCCCAGCTCGCGGAGGGCCGGCTCACCGATCCGCCCGCCACCGATCACGGTCCGCCGGAACTGCGGCGGCTGGCCGCGTCGTTCACGACGACCGCGATCCGGCTGCAGCACGTGCTGGGGGCCCAGCAGGCGTTCGCCTCCGAGGTGTCCCACCAGCTGCGGACCCCGCTCACCGCGCTGCGGCTGCGCCTGGAGAACTTCGAGCCGCACCTCGCTCCGTGCGCCCGGGACAGTCTGGACACGGCGCTGGCGGAGCTGGAACGGCTCAGCCGGATGGTGCAGGGGCTGCTGGCGCTCGCCAGGCTGGAGAACTCCGCGATCCGGCCCGAGGCGGTCGATCTCGACGCCGTCGTCGCCGAACGCGCGGCCGTCTGGGCGGCCTTCGCCGACGAACAGCACGTGGGCATCGCCGTCTCCGGGACGACGGCCGCCCGGGTGTGGGCGGTCCCGGGAGCCCTGGACCAGATCATCGACAATCTGCTCTCCAACGCGCTGCGCGCGTCCCCGCCGCGGACCACCGTCACGCTGGCCGTGGCCGTCGCCCCCGGCGACGGCGGCCGAGCCCCGCACCTGGCGGAGCTGCACGTCGTGGACCAGGGTGCGGGCATGAGCGAGGCCGAACGGCACAGTGCCTTCGACCGGTTCTGGAGAGCGTCCGACGCCGACCACGACGGCACCGGCCTGGGTCTGCCGATGGTGCGGCAGCTCACCCGCGCCGCGGGCGGCGAGGTCACGCTGGAACCGGCCGCCGGCGGCGGGCTCGACGCCGTGGTCCGGCTCCGGCTCGCCGGGCCGCCCCCCTACCCGGAGCGGCCCGGCGACGCCGCGGACGACCGGGGGTGTCCGCGGCCTCCCTGCGCGCACGCGGTGCGGGCCGCGGGGGGCGAGCCGGGTGCCGGGTGCGGCGCGGAATGCCGGCCGCCCCGGCGCCGGGTACGGGTCGGGGCGGTCCGTCGGGGCGGCTCGTCAGCCGAGTGAGGTGAGCAGCGCGTCGAGCGCCTTGACCTCGGTGGCGCGGTCGGGGGTGGGGGCCCGCAGCGCCGTCAGGACCTGGTCGATCTCGCTGTCGAGGAAGTGCCAGGACCGGCCGCTCCTGGGCTCGAGGGTGGACTGGTCGTCGTCCCAGGCGGTCTCCAGGTCGCGCACGCGGGCGGTCGCCGCCGACTGGTCGCCTGCCTTGAGCCTGGCCAGCGTGTCGGCCGTGATGGTGCGGAACTTCGCGATCTCGGCCGGCGGGAACGGTGACGTCGCCTGCGCCGGGGTCAGGTGGACGGTCACGGGCGCGGGGGCGGCGTCCTCGCCGGCCGGGGCCGCGTGCGGCTGCTGGTGCGCCCAGACGAGGAGCGTGGCGGTCGCGAGCGCCACGACGGCGTAGTAGCCGAGCATGAGCCGTTCGCGCGCCGGGTTCGCCGGCCGGGGCGTGCGGGCGGGCGCCTCGGTCTCGATGACGTCGCTGCGGGTGATCGTGAGGTACACGACGGTGGCGAGGATCGCCGCCAGGAAGAGCACGCTGGTGACCGCGGTGCCCAGGCCCAGGCCGCCGTCGCCGCCGGGCGAACCGAGCCAGTCACCGAGGTTGGCGCCGAGCGGGCGGGTGAGGATGTACGCCAGCCAGAAGGAGAGCACCGCACCGGCGCCCAGCCGCCATCCGACGATGATCGCCGCGATCAGGCCGAGAGGCAGGAACACGGACACACCGGCGGTCCAGCCGGTCAGTTCCAGCGTCCAGTCGCCGGTCGCGGTGCCGAGGGCGAAGGTGACCAGGACCGCGAGCCAGTAGAAGAGTTCCCGGGGCCGGGTGGTGATGGTGTGGACCGACAGGGTCCGCTCGCGGGCGTACCAGATGCCGAAGACGACGGCCAGGAGACCGGCGAAGACACCGCTGCTCAGCGCGAGGGGCACGCCCTGGCTGTCGGTGAGGATGTCGGTGTAGAGGGTGCCGGTCACGCTGACCACCACGACGGTGAGCCAGTACACGAACGGGACGTAGCGTCGGGTGCGGAGCTGCCAGGTCATGACGGCCGCCAGCACCGCGGTGAAGATCAGCGCGGTGTTGACGAGGCCGACACCGAGGTTCATGTCGATCCAGTCGGCGAAGCTCTCGCCGACCGTGGTGCACAGGATCTTGATGATCCAGAACCAGATCGTGACCTCGGGGACCTTGTTCAGCATCTGCCTGGCGGGCGTCCGGAGATTCTCGGGCGTCGTCGCGGTTGTCATGTGATCCTCGCCTGGAACGAGTGGCAGCACGGAGGGGCGTCCCTCACGTCTGCGGACGGTGATGGTCGGGAGTCGGGTGACCGGGCTCGGTCCGCGACGCGCGGGGCCGCGGTGCGGCGCCGACCGCGCGCCAGGGCCCCAGGGGCCGCGCGGCCTCGCCGTGCGGCGGGGCTCCGGTGCGGGACCGGCCGGTGGTCGGTGGGTCAGGTTCGGTGGGTCATGTTCGGTGGGTCATGGCGTCCGACGGTGCCACCGGGAACCTGAACGCATCCTGACTGTCACCGTGCGCACCGGCCGGTGACGCGGCGGTGGACGGCCGCCGCGAGGACGACGGCCAGGAGTAGGGCGCAGGTCACGCCGGTGCCCGCGCCGCCGTCGCCGGCGGGCCGGGCGAGGAGGTCACCGGCCCAGACGCCGAGCGGGCGGGTCAGGACGTAGGCGATCCAGAAACTCCACACCGCGTCCAGGTCCAGCGCGAGATGCGCGAGGGCCACCGCGGCGACGACGACCGTGAGGAGGACGGCGGACAGCACGTGGCCGGAGCCGAGGTGCGCGGACATCAGATCACCTGCCCCGGTGCCCAGCGCGGAGGCGGCCAGGACCGCCGTCCAGAAGAGGGGCTCCCGGCCGGCGGTGCCGGGGTGACGGACGGACCACGTCCGCTCGCGCCGGTACCGGGCGGCGCACGCGAGCGCGAGGAGCACCGCGAAGACCCCGGTGCCCGCCGCCCGCGGCACACCGGCTTCGGTGAGATCGGCGCCGGTCAGCGAGGTGACGGCGCCGACCAGCACCACCGCCGGCCAGGACGCGCCGGGCCGCCGGGACCGGAACCGGACCACCAGGACCACGGCCAGCAGCACCGACAGCAGCACCGACGCCCAGGCCGCACCGAGGCCCGCCGTCCCGCCGAGCAGGTCCGCGGCGGCCCCGCCGACCGCCGTGCACAGCGTGTTGGCGATCCAGAAGGAGGCGGAGATCTCGGGCAGCCCGCTGCGGTACGGCCGGTCCCGGGAACCGGACGCCCGGCCGGGCGCGGCGACGACCTGGCCTTCAGACGCTTCGTCGATCACCGCCCGACCATGGCACCGGGCACCTGAACGCATCCTGACCGTCGCCGGTCCGGGCCTCGGGCCCGGACCGGCGACGGCCGACCGGTAGATTAGGCATACCTTAGAAACTCCGGGGAGGGGCCTTGGCGAACGGGCGTCGGGACGAGAGACGTCAGCACGGCGAACTCGTCGCGGACGTGCTGGCGGTGCTGTGGGAGGCCGGTGAGCCGATGACCGCGCAACAGGTGAACGCCGTACTCGACAAGGGGCTTGCCAGGACGACGACGGCCACCATCCTGGCCCGCCTGTACGAGAAGGGCACGCTGCGGCGGACACCGGTCCCCCGTGGCTTCGCCTACGAGCCGATGGCGGACGAGGCGGGCCTGGCGGCGAGCCGGATGCGACGCGAGCTGGAGAGCGACCTCAGCCGCGACCTGGTGCTGAAGCGGTTCGTCTCGTCGTTGTCCGCGGACGACGAGGAGACGCTGCGCCGCCTGCTCCTGGAAGCCGGGGACGAGTCCCCGTGACGTACGTGCTGGTCGTGGTCGCGCTGACCCTCGCGCTCCCCTGGGGCGCGGCGGCCATGGCGAACACCCTCGCAGGCCGGCTGCCACCGCGCCGGGCGTGCCGGATGCTGACCGGAGCGGCCGTCCTGCTGGCCGGCGGCACGGTCGCGGCGCTGGTCGGCCTGTTCCACGTCCCGTTCCTGGCCTCCCTGGAGCGGCTGCCGTTGACGCGGGTGCTGGCGGAGTGGCCGGCGGCGGTGCCCGTCGCGTGCGCGGCCGGAGGGGTGCTGCTGTCGCAACTGGCGCTGCTGGTACGGCGCGTGCTGCGGCACCGCTCGCTGCTCAGGCGGGCCTGGCTGTCGGCGGACGAGGGCACCGGCGGCGGCGACCTGCTGGTGGTCCCGGGTCAGGACGTGGACGCCTTCGCGCTGCCCGGATACCGGGGGCGCCGCGGCCGGGTCGTGGTGACGTCCGGTATGGTGCGGTCGCTGAACCCGGGCGAGCGCGAGGTGTTGCTGGCGCACGAGCGGGCTCATCTGGCCGGGCGCCATCACCTGCTGTCGATGGTGGTCGACCTGGCCGCCGTCGTGCACCCCGCGCTGCGGAGTCTGCGCGAGACGCTGGGCTTCCACCTGGAGCGGTGGGCCGACGAGGAGGCCGCGGCGGCCGTGGGCGACCGTCGGGTGGCCGCCGCGGCGATCGCCCGCGCGGCCCTGGCCGGGGCGTCGCAGCGCCGTTCGGACGGCTGTCCGCTGTTGTCGGCGACGAGCGGGCCGGTGCCGCGACGTGTCGAGGCCCTGCTGCGACCGGCGTCCGCACCACCGCGCGGCCGTGCCGGACGAGCCGGTGCCGTCGCACTGGCGGGATCGGTGGTCCTCGCCGCGGTGGCGGCCCTCGCGACGGCCTACGGGCTGCACGAGTACGTGGAGTACGCGGCACGCCGGTTGACCGGAGCGTCCTGGCAACACGGCGCTCCTGACGGGCCGTCGACGAGCCGGAGCGCCGGGGTCATCCCCCGGCCCCTGGGGTCGGGCCGGTCGGCTTGACCCGCTGCGTGGCCGACGGGCTCGTCCTGGAGGGGCACGCGGGCCTCGGGCCGATGGCCGGCGGCGCCGCGTCGGGCCGCATCCGTACGGCGGGCGGTCACTCCGAGCCGTCGGGCCCGATCCGTACGGCGGGCGGTCACTCCGAGCCGTCCCGCCGTACGAGGCGGTATCCGGTGCCGGACGGCCTGCGCCCGGGTCTGCGCGGACGGTAGGAGGAGGGGACGAAGACCGTCGCCTTCGGCGGCCGGACGCGTCGCGCGGCGTCCACCAGGGCGACCAGCGTCGGCGAGGCCCGCCACATCCGGCGGAGCTTGTAGGTGCTGAGACCCGCCGTGTCCGCGGCCGTCCCCCACGACGCTCCCTGGCTGAGAGCCACGAGTACGACGCGGACCATCGCCGGCGTCCTCGCCCCACCGGGTTCGCGCCCGTGCGCTGCGCCCAGGGCGGCGGCCGCCCGGACCGCGTGGGCGAACTCCCGGTCGTTCTCCAGCCATTGCTGCACCAAGGGTTCGGGGACCCCGGCCCACACCGCGGCGGCCTGCGGCCCCAGGCCCTGCGCGGTGGCCTGGAGGACGTCGGCCATCCGAGCGAGGCGTTCGTCCCGTTCGCTCGGCAGGCCGCCCAGTGACGCGTGCAGCGTCTCCTCCACGGCACCCCGGCCGGCCAGCCAGTCCAGCACGCGTTCGGCCTGCGGCTCGGCGTCCCTGATCTCTTCGGCGTCGGGCCGGTGACTCTCGAACATCAGCACACTTCCGGGGCAGCGACGGACGCGGCGGCGACCACCGGTGTCACGCGTGCCCGAGGCCGTGCCGGTACCGGTGGCGATGCCGAGGCGAGCGCGCGGGGGCCGGCGGACACGGGAGCCTCGATTCGCACGAGTGGGCCGATGGCGCGCGCGAATGCCCGGCCGCCCACGAGTCTACGTAAATGTAGACAGTGGGAGAAGGTCACCCCCGCAGCGCACGCCAGGGGACCGCGCGGCCGCCTCCGCCGGCAACCCGCCCGGCGGGGAGCGAACGACACCCCATGGCACGGCGGCACGACCTGCCGGATCGCAGGGGGGAGTTGGGCCGATCCCCGCTCGCGCGGCCACCGCCGCGACGGCCGCGCTCGACGGACCGGATCGTCTCACCGCCGCCCTCCCACACGCGGGCCGCCCCGGCCCCGACGTCGTCCGGCGCGTACCGGTGTCACGTCGCGGCCGCCGTCCGACGGCGGCGACCAGGCCGCGCCGACCGCCCCCGGCGTCCCGCGCGCGCCAGGCGGCACCACGGTGTCCGCGGCGGGCGGGAGGCGCGAGGCGGCCGAGCGGTTCACACGGCCTTGCGGCGGGCCAGCAGGGCCAGGACCAGCAGGCCGGGAAGCATCGGCAGCCAGCCGGTCAGCAGGCGGTAGCCGAGGACGGCCGCGACCGCGTCAGGTCCCGGCGCGCCGGCCGCCGTGAGCGCGAGGGCGAGCGCGGCGTCCAGCGATCCCAGTCCGCCCGGCGTGGGCAGCAGCGCCGCCGCGCCGGAGGCCACCAGGTAGGCCACGACCACGCGGCTCACGGGCAGGCCCAAGCCGATCGCGCGGACCACGGCGAGGACCACCCCGGCGTGCAGCAGGGCGAACGCGACGGACCCGCCCCACAGCGCCCCGGCCCTCGCCCCGCTCCGGTGCACGTCCCGCACGTCCGCGAAGGCCCGGCCGAGCGCGGGTCCGAGACGCGCGCCGAGCGCGACGGCCAGCACGACGGCCCCGGCCAGCGCCGGCCACAGGACCGGCGCGTGCGGGACCGGCACGGAGAGCCGGACCGTACCGGGCGAGGTGGCCAGTAGGAGCACTCCGAGCACGCAGCGGACGATCCCGCCGACGGCCGCCTTCACGGCCAGCGCGGTCGCCGAGCGCCTGACCGACAGTCCACACCGGGTCAGGAACCGCAGGTTGACCACCGCCGCGCCGGCTCCGGCCGGAAGCAGATGGTTGGCCGCGCCGGCCGCGAACTGCGCCGCCACCAGCCGCCCTCTGGGCAGCCGCTCGGCCACCGCCCCCTGCTGGGCGACGGCCGCGCACACCCAGGTGCCCACCGCGGCGAGGCAGGCGAGCAGCAGCCACTCCCCGTCGGCGGCGGCCAGCCGGTCGGTGCCGCTGTCCAGGGTGTCCCGGTGCGCGGCGGCCACGCCTCCGGCGGTGGCGAGCACCGCCAGGGTGACGCCCACCCGGACGTACGGGTGCCGGCCCGCGGCGGCCGCCAGGTTCCCGGCCGCGGTCACGGCAGTCGCCGTCCATGCCGGGCACCGGGCGCCGGGCAGGCAGGCAGGGCGCCGGCCAGGGGCAGGACGGCGGTTCCGAGGTGGCCGCGCCGGACGCGCAGGGCGAGGTGGAGGGCGAGGCCGGAGAGGACGGCCGGGTAGATCCGGAGCAGGGCGGTGGAGTCGGACCAGGACGCGACCGGGGCGGCGAGCAGGGAGATGCCGCGGGCGCGCGGGGCGCTGAAGCAGGCGGCGGGAACGTGCGCGCCGACCTGGCCGACGTGGACGCCCTCGTCCCGGCCGAGACCGAGGCCGGGCCGTACGAGGACGAGCTGGGCGAGGGTGAAGGCGGCCGCGACCACCGCGAGCCGGGGCACACCCCGAGGGCGCCGGGGCCGGACGGCCCGGGTCGGGAGGCGGGTGTGCGGGACACCGGTCGTCGTGGCGTTCGAGCCGCCGGTCATCTCGCACCTCTTGTCGTCGCACACCGCGGGGATCGCTTCCTCCTGCAGCTCACAGGAGGAGAGCCCACCCTACGGCTTGTAGGGTGAGAGGCGGGTGAGAAGAGGTGGGACGGCGGCGCCCGGCGGTCAGCCGGCGGCGGGGCGGGCGAGTCCCAGGTCGTAGGCGAAGATCACCGCCTGGATGCGGTCACGGGCGCCGATCTTGGCGAGGACCCGGCCGACGTGCGTCTTCACGGTGGACTCGGTCACCACGAAGCGGGCGGCGATCTCCCCGTTGGTCCAGCCCTTGCCGATGGCCACGAGGATCTCGCGCTCGCGTTCGGTGAGAGCGGCCACACGCGGATCCTCGCCCGGATCGCCCCTCCGGGCCGGCACGTGCCGCGCGTACTCGTCGAGGATGCGGCGGGTGAGGGCCGGCGCGATCACCGCGTCTCCCCCGGCGACCGCGCGGATCCCGGCGAGCAGTTCCTCCGGACGCGCGTCCTTGAGCAGGAAGCCGCTGGCACCGGCCCGCAGGGCGGCGTGCACGTACTCGTCGAGGTCGAAGGTGGTCAGCACGAGGACCCGGGACCGCCCGCCGGCCTCGGCGATCCTGCGGGTCGCCTCGATGCCGTCCATGCCGGGCATCCGCACGTCCATCAGGACGACGTCCGGGCGTAGTTCGGCGGTCCTGCGGACGGCCTCCGCGCCGCTCGCGGCCTCGCCGACCACCTCCGTCCCGGGGATGGAGTCGAGCAGCACGCGGAAGCCGTACCGCTGGAGTTCCTGGTCGTCGACGACGAGCACGGTGGTCACCGGGGGCCTCCCTGCGGTGCCAGGTCGAGGGCGGCCTCCACGGCCCAGCCGCCGTCGGCCGCGGGGCCGGCGGTGACGGTCCCTCCGTACAGTGCCGCCCGTTCGCGCATGCCCACCAGTCCGTGTCCTTCCTCGTTCCCCGGTCCGGGTCGTCCGGCGGTGCCGTCGTCCCGGACCCTGATGATCAGCCGTTCGCCCCGGACACCGACCGCCAGGTCCACCCGGGTGCCGGCGCCGGCGTGCTTGAGGGTGTTGGTCAGGGCCTCCTGGACGATGCGGTAGACGGCCAGCTGCACGCCCCGGTCCAGGGCGTCGACCTCGCCGACGGTCCGGTAGACGATCTCCAGCCCGGCGGTGCGCACGCCGTCGCACAGCGCCCCGATGTCCGCGAGGCCCGGCTGGGGGCTGAGTTCGGGCGCCTGCCGGGTGCCGTCGGAGGCCTCGCGCAGGACGCCGAGCACGCGACGCAGCTCCCCGAGCGCCGTCCGGCCGGTGTCGCCGATGAGCCGGAGGGCCTCCTTGCCGCGTTCGGGCGCGGTGTCCGTGGCGTAGGAGCCGGCGTCGGCGAGGGTGATGATGACGGCCAGGTGGTGGCCGACGATGTCGTGCATCTCGCGGGCCACCCGGGCGCGTTCGGTGGCGGTCGCGAGCCTGATGCGCTGGTCGCGTTCCGTCTCCAGCCGCGCCGCCCGTTCCCGCAGCCCGGCGAGCTGTGCCCGCCGGGCCCGGACCGTCAGGCCGACGGCCAGCGCCGCGGTCGCCGTGCTCAGCAGGAAGAACAGGGCGTCCCAGACCGACACGGCGGGCGCGATCCGCACCGCGACCAGCACCATCCCCGCCGCCATCACCGCGCACGCCCACGGCAGCCTGCGCAGCCGGCCGTGCAGGGCGAGGCTGTACAGGGCGATGAACAGGGCGACGTCCGCGCGCAGCGCGGCGCCCAGCGACCACTGCACGACGAAGACGACGGCGACGGCGACGAAGGCCGCCATGGGCCGTCGCCTGCGCCACAGCAGCGGGAGCACCAGCCCGGCCTGCAGGGCCAGCATGGCCGCCAGGGGGAGCCGGGTGAAGGCGAAGTGGAAGCGGTGCGGGGCGTCGCCGTCCCCGTCGCCCGCGCCGCCGTGGTGCAGCAGGTCGGGCAGGCAGAACATGAGGAAGACCAGCGCCGTCACGGCGGTGTCCAGCACCCACGGACGGGCGCGGTCCGCCTGCCGCAGCCGCTGGCCGGCCCGGGCGAGCCGGGCGGCCACCGGGCCGGTCGCGATGATGTCCCCGGCCGCGGTGGTCGTCGTCAAGGTGGTCACCTGCCCATGGTGCGGGTCGTCAGACGTCGCTGCGCACCAGCCGGTGCGCGGCGGCCGCCAGGGCGAGCGCCGTCCAGCCGAGGAAGACCAGCAGTCCGGCGCCCGGCGACAGGGCCGTGGCGTCGTGGGTGAGGGCGAACATCGACTCGCCCGCGTCGGACGGCAGGTAGGGGCTGATGTGGTCCTGCCAGGAGCTGGGCAGCAGGGAGATCAGTCCCGGGACCAGCATGAGGGTGCCGACCAGGACCGAGATGCCGCCGGCCACCGACCGCAGCAGGGTGCCGAGGGCGGTGCCGATGACGCCGACCAGGCCGAGGTAGAGCCCGGCGCCCAGCAGACTCCGGACGACGCCCGCGTGCGCGAGGCCCATGGCCGCCGGCGTGCCGGACACGATGCGGCTGCCGGCGAGGAAGGCGACGAACACGCCGAGCGTGCCCACCACCAGCGCGACGAGACCGAACACCGCCGCCTTCGACCAGAGCACCGGAAGCCGGCGGGGCACGGCGGCGAGCGTGGAGCGGATCGTGCCGGTGGAGTACTCGCCGGCCGTGACCAGGACGCCGAGCACGCCGAGGGCGAGCTGCGCGAAGTTGGTGCCGAAGAGGGACAGGCTCAGGGCCGTGGCGGTGGCGAAGTCCCGGTCCTGGTGGCCGGAGCCGATGCCGGACCGGTAGTGGGCGGCGGCGATCAGGCCGAAGGCGACGAGGAAGACCAGGCCGAGGCCGAGGGTGATCCAGGTCGAGCGGAGCGACCACAGCTTGGCCCACTCCGACGCGAGCACGCGCCGTCCGGTGACCCGGTAGGCGGGACGGGCGGGAGCCGCCGGGGACGTCCCTGCGGTCGTGGTGAGGGTGCTCATACGGTGCTCCCGACGGTCTCAGGGGTCTCGGCGCCCTCGGGCGCGGTCTCGGCGGTCGTGGAGCCGTGGTACTCCACGGCGTCCCTGGTCAGGTTCATGAACGCCTCCTCCAACGACACCGTGCGGGCCGTCAGTTCGAAGAGCGCGATGCCGTGTTCGGCGGCCGTCAGGCCGATCTCGCGGGCGCTGAGCCCGCTGACCTGGAGTTCCTCGGAGCCGGACCGTCCGGTGACGGTGACGCCGGGACCCGCCAGCGCCTCCCGCAGCCGGGCCGGGTCCTGGGCGGCCACCAGCACGGTGTCGCCGCCGGCCGCCCGGACGAGGTCCGCCACGGTGGTGTCGGCCAGCAGCCGCCCGCGTCCCACGATGATCAGGTGGTCGGCGACCAGCGCCATCTCGCTCATCAGGTGGGACGACACGAACACGGTCCGGCCCTCGTCGGCGAGGGCCTTGAGGAGGTTGCGGATCCAGAGCACGCCCTCCGGGTCCAGCCCGTTGACCGGCTCGTCCAGCATGACCGTCTGCGGGTCGCCGAGCAGCGCCGCCGCGATCCCGAGCCGCTGGCCCATCCCGAGGGAGAAGGCTCCGGCCCGCTTGCCCGCCACGCTGCCCAGTCCCGCGAGTTCGATGACCTCGTCGACCCGGCGGCGTGGAATGCCGTGGGTCAGCGCGAGGGCCAGCAGGTGGTTGCGGGCGGAGCGGCCCGGGTGGATCGACTTCGCCTCCAGCAGCGCGCCGACCTCCTGGAGCGGTGCCCGGTGGCGGGCGTAGCGCTGTCCGTTCACGGTGACCGAGCCGCCGGTCGGGGCGTCGAGCCCGACGATCATGCGCATGGTCGTGGACTTCCCGGCGCCGTTGGGACCGAGGAACCCGGTCACGCTGCCCGGCCTGACGTCGAAGTCCAGCCCGTCGACGGCGGTTTTCTCGCCGTACCGCTTGGTCAGCCGCTGCGCCTCGATCATCCGCGTTCTCCCTTGGGGGCCGGGGCGTCCGTCGCTTCCGACGCCTCACCTGCCACGGTAGGAGCCGTATCGGCCGGTCCCGTGGTACCAGGAGCCCGAACCGGGCCCGCCCCGTCGTACCCCGGTACTACGCCCCGGTCCTACTCCCCGCTACCCGCGCCGGTTCGCGGGTGCGGCGGCCCGGCGGTGCTCGCCGCGGGCGTCGCCGTGCCGTGGCCCGCGGCGCCGGGCCGTGGCACGCGGCGCCGGGCCGTGGCACGCGGCGCCGGGCCGTGGCACGCGGCGCCGGGCCGGGTCCGGCGCACCGGCGTCGGCGGCGCACCGGACCGGGCGGTCGGCGGACCGGCGCACCCGGCCGCGCGTGGGGGCGGGCTCACGCCGTCCGGGCCACGGCCGTGCCGTGACGGCCGTCTCCCGCCGCGCGGGCCGATCATGGGAACGTCTCCCCCGCCGCGATCGTCTACAGTTGAGTAGACCGTCTACTGCACTGTAGTCACCGACCCGATGCCTCCGCCGCGGCGTGCCCGGCGCTCCGGGCGTACTACGAAGGGACCCCTCGACGATGACCACGGCCCTGCATCTCTCGTCACAGCTCGCCGTCAACGTGCTGGACGCGCGCTCGCTGCTGGCCGCGTTCGGCGTGCTGGGCGTGGGCGTGGTGCTGTTCGCCGAGACCGGACTGCTGATCGGGTTCTTCCTGCCGGGCGACTCGCTGCTCTTCACGGCGGGCCTGCTGTGCACCGGCTCCGCCGACCACGGCCTGAAGCTCTCGCTCGGGCCGCTCCTGGTCTCCGCCGCGGTGGGGGCGCTCGCGGGCTCGCAGTGCGGATACCTGCTGGGCCGCAGAGCGGGCGGCGCCCTGCTCGCCCGCAGCCGCTCGGCCCGCCTGCACGAGGGCGCGCGACGCGCGGAGGAACTGCTGGAACGCTACGGGTACGCGAAGGCGATCGTGCTGGCCCGGTTCGTGCCGGTGGTGCGGACGGTGCTGAACCCGATGGCGGGCGCCCTGCGGGTGCCGGTGCGGACCTTCACCGTCTGGCAGACGGCCGGCGGCCTGCTGTGGAGCCTGGGGCTCACGCTGGCGGGGTACGCGCTGGGCTCCTCGGTACCGAACGTGGACCGGTACCTGCTGCCGATGGTCGCGGTGATCGTCGCCCTGTCCCTGATCCCGCTCGCCGCCGAACTGCTGCGCTCGCGCCGGGAGGCCAAGGCGGAGGAGGTCCAGGGATGATCCCCGCCCTGAGCGGTCCCGCCGTCGACGGGCCGGCCTACGTCGACGTGGTACGCCTCGCCCAGCACGCGCCCGACTGGCTGAACGACTCCGTGTCGGCGTGGTCGACGTACGGGCTCGCCGTGTTCGCCGTGTTCATGGTCATCGCCTGGTGGCGTGCCCGGCGGGTCGGCGCCACCGCGTCGGTGACGGCGCTCGCGGTGCCGGTCGTCGTGGTGGTGGCCTACGCGGTCGACGCGGCGCTCAAGCCGCTGGTGCACGAGAACCGGCCCTGCCGGAGCCTGCGGGTGACCGTCCTGGAGACGTGCCCGGCGCGCGGCGACTGGTCCTTCCCCAGCAATCACGCGGCCGTCGCCGCCGCGGCGGCCGTCGCCCTGCTGTTCGTGTTCCGGCGGCTCGGCGCGGTCGCCGTGGCCGCCGCCGTCGCCATGGCGGCCTCACGGGTCTGGGTGGGTGTGCACTACCCGCACGACGTGCTGGCGGGCGCGGTGGTGGGCGCGCTCACCGTGACGGCGGCCATGTCCGTGCTGCGCCGGTGGGCGGGGCCGCTGGCCCGGCGGCTCACCGCCACCCGGCTGCGCCCGCTGCTGGCGGTGTCGTGAAGCGCGGCGACGCCACCCACCTGGCCGTCGGCTGCGGCCTCGGCGCCTGGGCCGCCTTCGGCCTGCTGACCATGGTCGTCGCGGGTCACGACGGCCGGCCGCTGTCCGTGGACCGCGCCCTGCTCGCCTGGTCCCTCGACAACCGTCCGGACGGCGCGGTGACGTTCGCCCACGCGCTGACCACCACGGGGACGGGAGTCGTCCCGTACCTGCTGGCGGCGCTCGCCGGACTCGTCGTGGGACGCACCCGCCGAGAGCGTGCGCTCGCCGTCGCGCTCTGCCTGGCCTTCCTCGCGGCGGGCCAGGCGCTGCGGTACACGGTGATGGCGCTCGTCTCCCGGCCCCGGCCGCCGCGCGCCGACTGGGCCACCCACGCCTCGGGCTGGGCCTTCCCGTCCGGGCACACCACCACGGCGGCGCTGACGGCGGGGCTGCTGATCGTCGCCGTCCTGACGCGCGGCGGGCGCGGCGGCACCCTGCTCGCCGTGGTCGTCGGCTGCTGGGGCGCGGCGGTCGGACTGACCCGCGTCTATCTCGGCGTGCACTGGTTCACGGACGTGCTCGGCGGCTGGCTGTTCGCCCTCGGCTGGCTGGGCCTGTGCCTGGCCGCCGTGGCCCTGCGGCCGCCGTGGCAGCGGCCGCGCGGCGCCGTGCGGGACGACCCGGTGCCCGCGGGAGATCCGCCGCCGGACGCGGCGGGCGGCCGGACGGACACGACACGAGAACCGAGGGAGGACCATGCGGCAGACGATCCTGGTCGTCGAGGACGATCACGCCCTGCGTGACGTGCTGGTGCGCGGGCTGCGCGACGAGGACTTCGACACCGTCGCCGCACCGGACGGCGCCACCGCGCTGCGGCTGGCCACCGACGACGTCCGCGCGGCCGTCCTCGACATCGGGCTGCCCGACGCCGACGGACGGGACGTGTGCCAGGCGATGCGCGCGAACGGGTTCCTCTCCCCCGTCATCTTCCTGACCGCCCATCACCGGCTGACCGACCGGCTGTCGGGGTTCTCCGCGGGAGGCGACGACTACCTGCCCAAGCCGTTCCATCTCGCCGAACTCGCGGCCCGGCTCCGGGCGGCGCTGAAGCGGGCCGCGCCGCCGCCGGCCGCCACGGCGGGCGACCTGGTCCTGGACGCCGTCCGGCACACGGTCGCCGTCCGCGACACCCGGGTCGGCCTGACACCGACCGAGTTCCGGCTGCTGGCCGCGCTGATGGCCGCTCCCGGTGCCGTCGTGCGCCGCCGTGAACTGGTCCGTGCGGCCTGGCCCGAGGGCGCACGGGTCAGCGACAACACCCTCGACCAGTACCTGACCAGGCTGCGCCGCAAACTGCGCGAGGCGGGCAGCGAGCGGACGATCGGCACGGCGCGCGGCATAGGCCACCGCCTGTCATGAGCGGTCCCCCGCGCCGTCCGCGCCCCGCCGCGGTCGCCCTGCTCCGCCGCCTGACGCCCGGCACGCTCCGCGGCAGGCTCTCCCTGGTCGCCCTGGTCACGGCCACGCTGCTGATGGTGGTCCTCACCGTCGCCTTCGACACCGTGGCGCAGCACCGGCTCCAGCACCAGGCGGACGACGAACTCCGGGCCCGTGCCGCCGCCGTCGCCACCACCGTCGACACCGGCGGGACGGCCGTGCGGGTGCGGGAGAGCGCGCACGACGACCTGCTCGACGCGCACGTGTGGATCTACGCCGGCCGGCGCCTGCTCGAAGCCCCGCCGGCCGCCGGGCGGCTGACCCGCGTCGCGGGCGCCCTCGCCGGGCACGGCGGCCGGCGGTGCGTCACCGTCGACGTGCACGGCCCGCTCCGGCTGTGCTCCCAGCCGGTGCCCGGGGCACGGAGCGAGGCCACGGTGGTCACCGCCCTGGACCTCTCCCCCTACCGGAATTCGGCCGACACCCTGCTCCTGGGATCGCTGGTCCTGGACGCCGTCATGCTCGCCTGCACCTACGCCCTGACCCGGCTGGCGGTCGGCCGCGCGCTGCGCCCCGTCCGCACCATGACCGACCAGGCCGCCCAGTGGAGCGCCGTGACCTCCGAGGAACGCTTCGGGAGCATCCGCCACCCGGCCGAACTCGCCCGCCTCGGTACGTCGTTGGACGCCATCCTGGACCGCATCCGCACCCTGCTGCGCCACGAGCGGCAGCTCACCGGGGAGCTCTCGCACGAGCTGCGCACCCCGTTGAGCCGGATCATCGCCGAACTCGACTGGTGGCAGGCCCGTCCCCGCACCGCCGAACAGACCCGTGCCACGCACCGGGTGATCGCGGACGCCGCCGAGTCCATGCGGACCATCTGCGACACGCTCCTGGAGGACGCGCGCGGCGGCACGCTCACCGCACCGGGCACCGTGGAGGTGCTGTCCGCGCTGCGCCGCCTCACCGAGACCGCGGACCTGCCAGGACACGTGCGGCTCACCGCCGACGGCGCTGCGCTGGTGGCCGGAGTCCCGGCCGCGCTCCTCGAACGCATCGTCAGCCCGCTGCTCGCCAACGCCTGCCGCTACGCGCGCACCGGTGTCGCCGTCCGGGTCGGCCCCGCGCCCGACGGCGTCCGCGTCGACGTCGTCGACGACGGGCCCGGCGTACCGCCGTCGTTCGCCGGGCTGCTCTTCGAGCCCGGCCGGCGTGCGGATCCCGGCGACGGGCACCCCGGAGCGGGCCTCGGGCTGCCGCTGGCGCGGCGGCTGGCCCGCTCCGTCGGCGGCGAGGTCGTCCACGACCCCGGGCACACGGCCGGGGCCCGCTTCGTGGTCAGCCTGCCCGCCGGATGACGGCCGGCCCGCTCGGCGCGGTGCCCGCTCAGGCCGCGGTGCCGGGCCGGACGTCCTTGCGGGAGACGGCCAGGTAGCCGACGAAGCCGAGGATGGCCACCGTCCAGGACAGCGTGACCGGTCCCAGGCCGAGCGCGAGCCCGCCCCGGCTCCGGGGCAGGGCCATCCAGTCGGCGACGGAGGCGCCGAGCGGCCGGGTGATGACGTAGGCGGCCCAGAAGGCAGCCACCGCGTTCAGGCCGCCCAGGCGGTGCGCGAGCGCCGGAACGGCGATGGCGAGGCCGTACACGACGGCGGACCCCAGATAGCCGAGGCCGATCGTGGCGGTCAGGTCTCCCGCGGCGGTGCCCAGCGCGAACGTGGCGAGGACGGCGGCCCAGTAGAAGGTCTCCCGGCGCCGGGTGTGGATGCTGTGGATGGACAGCGTGCCCTCGCTCCGGTGCCAGACGGCGAAGACGACGGCCAGGGCGACCATGAAGAACGGCGTGGAGAGCGCGTACGGCACGCCGAGACCGACGTGCAGGATGTCGGCGGCCATCGTGCCGAACACGCTGACCATGACGATCGCCGTCCAGTAGATCCAGGCCACGTACCGCCTGACGGCGAACTGCACCGCAAGGGCCGCCACCAGGGCGACGCCGCCGAGGCCGACGGCGGGCACGGGGCCGAGCAGGTGGGCCAGGAAGTCGGAGGCCGTCTCGCCCATGCCGGTGGTCAGGACCTTGATGATCCAGAAGTAGACGGTCACCTCCGGCACCTTGCTCGCCGCGTGACGGATGTGGCCGGCAGGCCGGTTGCGCATGAGGTGATCGGTCGACATGGCAGGGACGATCGCACGGCACCCGGCAGGTTTCCCAGACCCTTTTGCCAGAGCTTTGGTGCTTCTGGTGGCAGGGTTTCCCAAGCGCTCCCCGAACCTGAACACAACCTGAACGCCACGACGAAAGCGCTGTTCAGCGGCGTACGCGCGATGATAGAGGCCTGCTCCGGACCCGCCCGCCCGGCTCAGACCCGGCCCATGCCGCCGTCCACGAAGAGTTCGGATCCCGGAGTGGCGACGCGGGCGGATCGGTACCTCTCAGCAAAGGGCCTCGGGCAGGGCGCTGCGGCCGGAGCCGGTTCCCGCGTTCCGCGGACGGGTCCTCGGGACGCCGCATGGCCGCACCGGCCGGGGGTAGGCGGATCGCGGATCGCAGGTTCACGTGAAGGGAGACCTCTGGTGCTGATGGCCCACCCGGCGGTGCTGAAGGACCTGGTCGCGCAGTACGACACGCTGCGCGCGCTGCACGCCGAGAACGGCAGCCTCGCGACGCGGCGGCGGATGAACGACATCGCCTACACCCTGTGCGTGGCGACCGGCACCAGCGACGCCGACAGCGCGCTCGTCGCCGCGCGTCACCAACTGCCCGGCGCCCGGCCCCAGGACGACTCCGTGCTGAGCACGGGTTGATATCGCTTCCGCAAGAAGGACGTTTGTTCGGGCGGATTCGGTGCACACGAAGAGCTGACACAATCTTTATCTCAGAAAGCGAGACGCAGTATGGGCATCATCGCGTGGATCATCATCGGGCTGCTGGCCGGCGCCATCGCCAAGCTCCTGCTGCCGGGCAAGGACCCGGGCGGCATCATCGTCACCATGCTCATCGGGATCGTCGGCGGTCTGCTGGGCGGCTGGCTCGGCAAGGTGATCTTCGGCGTGGACTCCATCGACGGGTTCTTCGACCTGTCCACCTGGATCGCGGCGATCGTCGGCTCCCTCATACTGCTCGTGCTCTACCGGCTCGTCACCGGCAACCGTCGCTCGCACGCGTGACCCGCTGACGGCCCGCCCACGCGCCACCCGAACGGCTCCCTCCTGGCGGACAGGACGGGAGCCGTCGGCATGTCCGGCCACCGCACGAGGCCCGGCCCCCGTGTCCGCCCCACCGGGGCAGTACCCTCGGTCGCCTCGGTGCGTACCCGGTGCGCGGCGATACCGGTGTGCAGTGAGAGAGGAACCCGCGTGCCCGCTGTCCCGCCCACGCCCCTGGCCGGTTGGCCGACGCCGCTGGAGAAGGCGCCGCGGCTGGCCGCCGCGCTCGGCCTGCGGGAGGACGACCTCTGGATCAAGCGGGACGACCTGATCGGCCTGGGGGCCGGCGGCAACAAGGTCCGCAAGCTCGAGTACACGGTCGGCGCGGCCCTGGCCGCCGGCGCGGACACCCTGGTCACCGTGGGCGCCCCGCAGTCCAACCACGCGCGGCTGACCGCGGCGGCCGGGGCACGGCTCGGCCTGGACGTGGTGCTGGTCTTCCCGGGCCGGCCCGGCGCCTCACGGTCGGGGAACCTGCTCCTGGACGCCCTCTTCGGGGCCCGGGTGCGGTGGGCGGGCGACGTGGACCTGGCCCAGCTCACCGCGGCCGCGGAGGAGACCGCGGCCGCGCTGCGCCGCCGGGGTGCGCGTCCGCACCTGATCCCGTTCGGCGGTTCCGACGCCGTGGGTGCCCGGGGCTACGAACAGGCGGGCAGGGAACTGCTCGCACAGGTTCCCTCGCTGGATCTGGCCGTCGTCGCGGTGGGTTCGGGCGGCACCATGGCCGGGCTGGTCGCCGCGCTGGGCGCCGGCCGGGTGCTGGGCGTCGACACCGGCGCGATGGACGAGCCCGCCGCGGCCGTCGCTGCCATGGCAGGGGAACTCACCGGAACCGACGTGCGCGACCGGCTCCGTATCCGCTCCGACCAGGTCGGGCCCGGTTACGGCCGGCTCACCGGGCCGACCGCCGCGGCGCTGCGGCTCGCGGCCCGCACCGAGGGCATCGTGCTGGATCCCGTCTACACGGGACGCGCCATGGCCGGACTGGTCGCCGCCGCCGAGGAGGGCACCGTCGCACCGGGCCGGACGACCGTCTTCTGGCACACCGGCGGCCTGCCCGGGCTCTTCGGCCACGCCGAGGCCGTCGGCCTCCTCGACGAGTCGCTGCCCGTCTGTGCGCCCGAGGACGGCCCGGCGGACCGAAGGGCCCCCGGACGCCACGAGTGACGTCCGAGGGCCCTTCCGGAAACCCGCTGTCAGGTGGTGCGACGGCGGGCCGGGGCTCGTGACGCGGACTTGGGTTCCCGCGCCGGGGTGTTCGTCTGTACGGCGCCGCCCCCGGCATCGGGGTCGAGCACCTCGTCGCCGTACAGGTCGTGGAGCCAGTTGGTCTGGTAGATGGTGTCGAGGTAGCGCTCCCCGAGGTCGGGAGCGACGGCCACGGCGGTGAGGTCACGGCCCTCGTTGCGGGACAGCCAGTCCGTCGCGCCGCTGACCACGGTCCCGGTGGAACCGCCGAACAGGAAACCGCTCCTGGCCATGCGGTGGCACATCCGGATGGTGTCCGGTTCCTCGACCCTGATCACCTCGTCGACGAGGGACTCGTCGAGCAGGGGTGGCCGCATGCTCATGCCGAGGCCCGGGATCATCCGGCGGCCCGGCTCGCCGCCGAACGCCACCGAGCCCGCGGCGTCGACCGCGACGATGCGCACCGGCCGGTTCCCCTCGCGGAAGTAGCGCGCGCAGCCCATCAGGGTGCCGGTGGTGCCGGCCCCGATGAACAGCACGTCCAGCTGCGGGAACCGGCGGGCGATCTCCGGGGCCGTCGTGCGGTAGTGGGCCAGCCAGTTGCCGGCGTTGGTGTACTGACTGAGCCAGACGTACCGGTCGTCGGAGGCGCACAGCGAGCGGACGTAGTCGATCCGCTTGCCCAGGAAGCCACCGTTGCCGTCCTGGTCGGCCACGATGTGCACCTCGCTGCCGAGCGCCTCCATGAGGAGCCTGGTCGACAGGTTGCACCGGGAGTCCGTCACACACAGAAACCGGTAGCCCTTGCTTGCTGCGATCATGCTGAGCGCGACGCCGAGGTTTCCGGAGGAGGACTCCACGAGGACGGAATCCGCTGTCAGGATTCCGTCCCGCTCGGCGCTCTCCACCATTTCGTTCGCGGCCTTCAACTTGATGGAGCCGGCGAAGTTGAAGGCCTCGCACTTCAGGTAGAGCGGGTATCCGCAGATCGACGCGAGATCGACGAAGAGGTCGCCCTCGTTGAAGGCGTGGGGAGCGGATATGACGGGCACGGCGGGCCTCCTGGTGCCGGGCCGAGGACCACGGCCTCAGCCGTACCGACGCAGTTCGTGGAAGAAGTCATCGATGAGTCGCAGCTCCCCCGCCCGGGACACCTCGTCGTAGACGTGCTTGCCGACGGCGAGGTCCAGGACGCCGAGTCCGAACGGCGAGAAGATCACCGGTCGGTCGGTCGGCGGCGCGGCCCGTCCGGCCATGACGTCGCCGAGGGTGCCGTTCAGGAAGTCACGGCTGCCGGTGAGCTGTTCGGCCAGGTGGGGCGACGTGTCGGCCTTGAGACAGTGCTCGACGTCGTCGACGAAGTTGGCCGAGCCGAGCAGGATCTCCGGGGCGAGGTCGCGCAGGGAGACGTGCAGGACCAGCGGGTTGTGGGCGAACAGGGCCTGGTCGGTCACGTGCGGCCGGCCGGCGATGGTGGCGAAGACCACCAGGTCGCTGGCGCGGATCAGGTCCTCGGCGGTGTCGTGGACGGTGACGCGCGCGGCGCCGGCGGACTCCCGGAGGTAGCCGCAGAAGCCGGCCGCGCTGTCGGCGGACAGGTCGTGCACGCCGACCTCGTCGAAGTCCCAGCCGGTGCCGGCCAGGAAGGTGTGGATGTACCGGGCGATCAGGCCGGTGCCGAAGAACCCGACCCGGGTGGGGCGCGTCCGGTTGCGGCTCAGCCAGTCGGCGGCCAGCGCGGCGGAGGCCGCCGTCCTGGTGGCGCTGATGATCGAGCTCTCCAGGCAGGCGAACGGGTAGCCGGTGTCGTGGTCGTTGAGGATGAGCACCGCGGACGCCCGCGGCAGCCCGGCGCTCACGTTCTCCGGGAAGCTGGAGATCCACTTGAGGCCGTCCACGTTGACCGGACCGCCGAGCGAGGCCGGCAGCGCGATGATCCGCGAGGTCGGGCGGTCCTGGAAGCGCAGGAAGTACGACGGCGGGTTGACCGAGTCCCCCGCGTCGTGCAGCCGGTAGACGGTCTCGACCAGCTCCACGAGCTGCTTCTCGCGGCCGCTGAGGGCCTGCTGCACCTCCTCGCCGCTGATCACCGCGAAGGTCGGCACGGCCGGCGCGCCGGGTGCCGCGGACCGGGTGGTGGTCGACAGGGTGTCGGTCATCGTTCGCTCGCCTCCAGGGCCGGGCAGTCGTCGGCGGGCCGCAGCGGCTCGCCCAGGCCGACCAGCACCTGGCGCTCTCCGGAGAACGCCTCCCTGCTGTGCGCGGTGCGCACGTTGTCCACGAGCAGCAGGTCGCCGGCCTGCCAGGGCTCGCGCCGGGCGTGCGCCTCGTAGGCGCTGTTGATGGTCCGTACGACGTCCTCGGCGACCGGGGAGCCGTCGCCGTGGCGGGTGTTGAACGGCAGTCCGTCCGGGCCGTAGACGTCCAGCAGGTACTCGCGCACCTCCGGGTCCAGGGTCCACTCGTTGAGGAAGGCGATCTGGTTGAACCAGCAGCGCCTGCCGGTGACCGGGTGCCGGACGACGGCGGCGCGGTGCTGCTCGGTGCGCAGGGATCCGTCGGGCTGCCAGCTGAACGTGATGCCGTTCGCGCGGCAGTACTGTTCGATCTCGGCGCGGTCGGCGGTGCCGAACGACTCCGCGAGGCTCGCGCCGATCTCGTCGTTGTAGCTGCGGGTCAGGATCCAGCCCTCCCGCTCGAACCGCTCGGTGAGCCCGGTGGGCAGGGCGCGCAACACCTCCTCGGCGTCGGCGACCGCCGTCGCCCCGCCCTGCTCGGGCGCGGTGAGGCAGGCGAACAGCATGAGGCCGGGCACCTCCTGCCGGTAGCTCAGCTCGTGGTGCATGCACATCGGCTGGTGGTCCGGCCAGGGGGTGGAGGAGTACACGCCGCGGCCGTGGGCCTCGCGGGGCGCGAAGGCCTCCCGCTCCGTCATCAGGTCGCCGGCCATCCCGGCGAAGACGGCTCCGGCCTGCGCGGCGTCGCGCAGTCCGAGGCCGCGGACGACCAGCGCGCCGTGCTCGGCGACCTGCGCGCGCAGGGCCTCGCGGTGCTCGGCCGTCCATCGCGGGGCGTCGTCGGGGGGACCGACGCACAGCAGCGCCGGCTTGTCCGGTCGCAGCTCCACGTCGAGTGGTGATGCCAGGGAGGAGAACGGCATCTCGGATTCCTTTCGGTCGACCGCCTGGAGGTGACGGAGGTCAGGAGGAGGCGAGGGGAAGGACGCTGTTCAGCACGGCCTGTGCCGTCTCGGCCGGACGGGTGCGCAGGAAGTGGTGGCCCCCGTCGGCGAGTTCATGGAGTTCGACGTGGTCGGCGAAGAGCCGCCAGTCGCGGTGGCGCTGGGCGTGGCCGGCGGTGTGCGGGTCGTCGGCGGCGACGACCACCGAGACAGGCGCGGTCAGTCTCACCGACGGCGGGGCTTCCAGGGCCTGGTGGAAGTAGCGGTGCGCGGCGACGCAGTCGTGCCGGTAGGCGGCGGCGATGTGTTCGGCGTGCGGCGCGTCGAGTTCGAGGAGTTCCGCGTAGCCGCCCTCGGCGGTCAGCCGCTGGACGATCTCGGCGTCACCGGCGGCGGTCAGTTCGACGATCGCGGCGAACCGGTCCGCGGCGGTGCCGAGGAGTTGGGCGCCCAGGAAGACCCTGGCGACGTGCACGCCCCGCTGCTGGAGCCTGAGCGCGGTCTCGACGGCGGCGGCGGTTCCCGAGGAGTGGCCCCACAGCACGACCCGGGTCAGGCCGCGGGAGGTGATCTCGGCGACGGTCCGTTCGGCGACCTGCTCGATCGTCTCGAACGGTTCCGGGGGCGCGGCCAGGTTGTGGCCGGGCAGGTCCACGGCCAGGACCGGCAGGCCGCTGCCCGTCAGCGCGCTCGCCATCGGCTGGTAGTTGACGGCGTTGCCGCCCGCGTAGGGGAAGCAGACCAGGGCGCATTCGGCGGCGCGGCTTGCGCCGGACAGGGGCAGCAGCAGCTCGGGGCGCTGCCGGGGCGTGCCGTCGAGGAGGGCGGCCAGGTCGGCGAGGACCGGGTGGCGGGTGATGTCCTTGAGGGACACCGCACGGTCCAGGGCCAGGCTCAGCTTGACCGCGGTCAGCGAGGTGCCGCCGGCGTCGAAGAAGTGGTCCGTGCGGCCGATCCGCCGCTCGGGCACCCCGAGCAGTTCGGCCCAGGCCGCCGCCAGCCGCCGTTCGGTCGGGCTGAGCGGGGCGGCGTCCGCGCCCGTCTCCGGCTCCGGTGCCGCCTGTTCGGCCTCGGCGGTCAGGGCCTTGCGGTCGATCTTGCCGTTGGCGGTGAGCGGCAGGGCCTCCCGCCAGTGGAAGGCGGACGGCACCATGTAGCCGGGCAGGGCCGCGCCGAGGGCCTTGCGCAGGAGTTCCGGTTCGTGCTCCCGGCCGGCGTAGAAGGCGATCAACTGCTTGCCGCCTCCGTTGCGTTCGGCGACGACGACCGCGCCGTCCCGTACGCCGTCGACCTTCAGCAGCGAGTTCTCGATCTCGCCGATCTCGATCCGGAAGCCGCGGATCTTGACCTGGTTGTCGCGGCGGCCGAGGAACTCCAGCTTGCCGTCCGGGTGCCAGCGGCCCCAGTCCCCGCCCAGGTACAGCCGTTCGCCGGGCCGGTACGGGTCCGTGCGGTACGCCTCGCGGGTGCGTTCGGGGTCGTTGACGTAGCCACGGCCCACGCAGACGCCGGAGAAGGCGATCAGGCCGGGGGCGCCGAGCGGTACCAGCGCCAGGTGTTCGTCGACGACGTGGACGCGCACGTTGTTCACGGGCCGTCCCAGCAGCACCCGTTCGGGCACCTCCCGCAGGACCTCGTGATTGGTGTCGTCCGAGGTCTCCGTCAGCCCGTAGGCGTTGAGCAGCGCGATGCCCGGCTGGACCGCGAACCAGCGCTGGACCAGCTCCCGTTTGAGCGCCTCGCCGGTCACGGACACGCAGCGCAGGTCCGGAAGCATCCGCGGGTGCCGCTCCAGGTAGGAGACGACGACCTCAAGGTAGGACGGCACGAGCTGGGCCACGCCGACCCGGCCGCGTTCCAGGGTGCCGACGAACCGCTCGACGTCGGTGATCACGTCCTGCTCGACCAGCAGCGTCCGGCCGCCCACCAGCAGCGGGGCCATGAGCTGCCACAGGGAGATGTCGAAGCACTGCGGCGCGGTCTGCGCGACCACGGTGCCCTCGCCGATCGACAGGTCGTCGATCTTGGCGTGCAGATGGTTGAGCATGCCCGCCTGCTCGCACATGGCGCCCTTGGGCTCCCCGGTGGAGCCGGACGTGAAGTAGATGTAGGCGAGTTGGCCGGGACCGACCTCGACGCCCGGACTCTCGTCGGCGTGCGACTCGGCGTACGCCGTCTCCGTCAGGAGCGTGTCGACGCCCTCCAGGGTCCGCAGCGCCTCGTCGAGGGTGCGGGTGCTCGCGGACTCGGTGAGGACCAGCCGGCACCGGGCCCGGGAGAGCGTCGCCGCGATCCGGCCGGCCGGGAAGTGCGGTTCGATCGGCAGGTAGGCGCCGCCGGCCTTGAACACCGCCAGCACCGCCGCCAGCCAGTCGAGGTTGCGCTCGGTGACGACGGCGACGACGTCCTCGCGGGCCAGGCCCCTGGCGAGCAGGGCGCGCGCCAGCCGGTTGGAGCGGCGGTCGAGTTCGCCGTACGTCCACTGCTGCTCGCCGTGGATAGCGGCCACGGCCTCCGGGTGGGTCCTGGCCCGCTGCTCGAAGAGTTCGTGCGCGCGCAGGTCGGGCAGTTCCCGCTCGGGTCCGGCCAGGCCGTCCAGCTGTTCGCGTTCCTCCTCGGCGCAGAGCAGGCTCTGGAGGGTGTGGTCGGCGTCGGGCCGGGCGGTCATCAGCCGCAGCGCGGTCAGGTGGTAGCCGCCGATCCGGGCGGCGGCGCGGGAGTCGAGCACGTCGGCGCGCCGCCGCAGGTGCAGCGTCATCCGTCCGTCCCGGTCGGACCAGCGCACGTCCAGGACGGCGCCGTCGCCCGCAAGCTCGTCCGCATGACCGTGGTCCGCTGCCGCGGGTCCGCACACGACCTCGAACGGCGGTTCCGTCAGGCCCAGTTCGCGCCGCAGGTCGGCCACCGGGAAGTCGCGGTGGGCCCGCAGTTCGGCCTCGGCGCGGTGCGCGGCCGTGAGCAGGGCGGTCCAGGAACCGGACGGGACGGACACCCGGCAGGGCAGCGGCCCGGCCTCGGCGCCGCTCACCCAGCCCGTGACCACCTCGGGTTCGCCGGAGAGCACGGCAAGCACCTTGAGGTGCGCGGCCAGCATCGGCGCGTCGACCGGCAAGGCGTGTCGCCCGGCCAGTTCCCGCACCGCATGCGCCGTGTCGTCCGGCACGGGTATCTCGTGCTCGGCCGTGCCCTGCTCGGGTCGCGGAGCCCAGCGCGGCACGGCGGTGGCGCCGCCTGCGCTCAGTATCCGGCTCCAGTACTCCCGGTCCGATTCCACGCGCGTTCCCATCGAATGGCCTTCCTCAACTCACGGTCGCCGTGGTGGCGTTGGCTGCTGACGTGGTCCGGCCGACGGCATCGGGCCGACTGCCGCTCTCCGGCATCTCCACCGCGGGGTTGCCGCCCCACTGTGCGTGCGCGGGGACTTCCTCGCCCTTCATGAGGAAGGAGTCGGGCGCCAGTACCGCGCCGTCGCCCATGGTCACGCCGTAGTGCACGTGGGAGCCGACGCCGAGCGTGCAGCCCGCGCCGAGCGTGGTGACGTCCGACTTGAAGGTGCCGTCCTCCTGCGAGTGGCACTGGATCTTGCTGGCGGCGTTGAGGGTGCACTCGTCGCCGACGGCGCTGAGCGTGCGTTCGGTCATGTAGACGCCGTCGTCGAACACCCTGCTGCCGATGCGGACTCCCAGCAGCCGCCAGACCAGGGTCTTGAACGGCGTGCCGTTGAAGATGTTGAGGTACTCGTCCGGGACCTTCCAGAGCCGCTCGTGCCACCAGAAGTACGGGTCGTAGATGGAGCACAGGCGGGGGCGCAGCGACCGGAACGATCCGATCCAGCGCTCCACCAGGATGAAGTACGCGGTGGAGAAGACCAGCGAAAAGGCCAGGTAGCCGCCGATCACGACCTCTCCGACCGCGCCGTACAGGTCCACGGAGGCGAGTCCGAACAGGGTGAGCGCGAAGGTGTGCAGCCATCGCACGAGCAGCATGGCCACCATGGAGTTCAGGTTGTAGCGGTTCTTCTCGGCGAGCCGGCTGCGGAGGGTGTCGCCGGTCCTGAGGTGGTCGAACCGGGTGTCGCGGTCCACCGTGCGGGGGATCTCGAAGCACGGTGACCCGAGGAGGCCGACGCCTTCCCTGACCTCGCCGTCCATGGGCACCATCACCTTGGTGGCCAGCAGGCAGTTGGCGCCCGTCCTGCCGCCCGCCGGGTAGGCGATGTTGTTGCCGAGGAAGTTGTGCGGCCCGATCTCCACCCGGGACAGCCGGAAGGAGGTGCTGGAGAAGTCGGCGTTGAGGACGGACAGGCCGTCGGCGATCATCGTCCCGCTGCCGACGGTCACCAGCAGCGGTGACTCGTGCTGCAGCTCGGTGCCGAAGTTCGAGCCGGTCTGCTCGACGCGCGAGAGGTTGTATCCGATGCCGCGCAGGTAGGGGACGATGTACGAGCTGTCGCCGAAGAGCCACGTGAAGAACTTGATGTTCGTCATGCGGGCCGTGGCGCGCTGCAGCACGTAGTGGAACCCGTAGAGCGGATAGATCCGGTCGGGCCTCAGGACCAGGCCCACCAGCCGCGGCACGGTGCACAGGACGAGCAGACCGAGGATCACGAAGCCGAAGAACAGGACGCCGGAGAGCACCAGGGCGTCGGGAACCAGTTCGGAGGGGCTGACGGCCGTCTGCGGGTCGAGCCGCCTGCCGATCGCCGGGACCTCGGTGAAGACCATGTACACACCGCCGACGAGCAGCGGGATGTAGAGGAAGAACAGCTGGATGAGGGTGCCCGCGCCGAACCAGGCCCGGCGCAGGGTGCCGCAGCGGGCCGGCGGGACCCTGGCGTAGTCGACGCGGGTGGGTTCCGCCGGGGATCCGTGCCAGTGTTCGCCGGCCGGGACCGACTGACCGCGGTGGAGGGCGGAGGAGTGCCCGAGCTGGGCGCCGTCCCCCATGGCGGTGTCGATGTCCAGGACGGTCTTCTCGCCGACGAACACGTCCGCGCCGAGGGTGACCCGGCCGGTCTGGATGTGGCCGGCGTGGGCCCGGTAGCACAGGAGGAACGCGTCCTTGCGGATGACCGTGTCGGCGCCGACCGTCAGGAGGTCGGTGCAGGCCGGGACGGAGCGCGAGAGGATCGTGACGCCCTTGCCGATCCGTGCGCCGAGGGCCCGCAGGTACAGCACGTACAGCGGTGTTCCGGCGAGCAGGATCATCGGGTTGGCGTGGATCAGGACCTTGACCAGCCAGAAGCGCAGGTACCGAAGGCCCCAGACGCGGAACTCGCATGGTTGCCAGCGGCCGACGAGCAGCCATTTCGCGGCGATCGGGAAGGCGCACAGGGCCACGAAGGCGGTGCCTCCGAACAGGACCGACCGCAGGTAGATGTCGGCCAGGCCCGAACCGGAGGCGATCCATTCGTATCCGGCCGCGGTTGTGAATCCGTAAGCCAGTGAGTAGCCGAGGAAGACCAGCAACTGGGCGGTTCCGCAGAGCAGATGGACGATCCGCTTCACGAAGGGTCCCGGCCCGGGCCGCGGGGGCGCGGCGGGCGGTGCGGGCGCCGCCGGGGACGGCGCGTCCGCCGGGACGGCGGCCGTGGAGGTCCCGAGCGCGGCGGCCAGACTCCGGATCGTGGGGTGCTGATAGATGTCCTTCATGGAAGGACTGGGCAGATCCGGGGCCTTGCGTATTCGTGCGCAGAACTGGGCCATGACCAGGGAGTTGGCACCGAGGTCGGTGAAGAAGTGGCCGTCGGCCGGAACACTCTCGGTGCCCAGGAGATCGGCGAGCGCCTGCGCGAGCCGCAGCTCGGTCTCCTCCCCTCGCTGTCCGGCGCCGCTCAGCGCGACGACGGACTCAAGGGACTCATCCGGCTCCGAAACGACCTCGGAGGACTGTTCCACCATGCGATCTCCTGGAGAACGTGGATGTTCCTGATCACGAACCGGCGGATTCAGTTTGTCCAGAGAGATCTACGTCTGCCACTTCTGTCCTGGCCCCGGCGGCGGGGGAAGAACGACACGCCGGGCCGTATCCCCAGGGATTCAGGCGGGTCGGGGAGGACGGGGTTCACTCACATGGCGGTCCCCCAACCGATGACGCGGGCCGTGGTCACCGCGGTGGGCCGGGCGGGCATGGGGAAGGGCCGGGTCCCGGCCCGGCGGGGGCCTCGCCCGGCGGTCGGTCGCGGCGGATCAGCCGGCGGCCGTCCAGGCCTTCGGGCCCGGACCGCGCCAGTCGATGAGGTCCGGGTCGTCGACCGTCGTGTTGGCCTCGGGCAGCCCGGCCCGGCGCAGGAACTCGACGACGTCGAGCAGGTGATACGCGGTGCCGACGTACTCTCCGCGGATGGTCACCTTCCTGCCACCGTCGGTGCCCGGCGGCTGCACCACCACAGGGGCGTCTTTCATGACTCCCGGATTCCCCCTGACGAGCCCGGTCATGCGGGAGGTCACCCGCCGATGCGGGTGACGGAGCCGCCGTCGGGCGCGAGGGACCGGCGGCGCGGGGCGCCCTGAGGCCGGAAATCGCCGGGCCGAGCGGGAGCGGCGGACCGAAAAAGAGTGGATGGGGTTCGACGCATCCGGCGTACACCCGCGTCCGCCGTCCGCTACGCACCGATGACGCCCGACGCCCCACCTGGCGGCCGGCCCGGCACCCCACCTGGCGGCCGGCCCGGCACCCCACCTGGCGGCCAGCCCGGCACCCGGCCTGGCGGCCACCCGGACTCCCGGACTCCCGGACTCCCGGACTCCCGGACTCCCGCAGGATCCGGTGCGCCGGCCACGGAACACGAGGACCGGCCGGGGGCCGTCCGGGTGAGCGCCGGTACGGCGCGTGCGGGCGCCTTCGCCGGGGTGGCCGGGGCACGGTCCAGCGCCGGGGGCCAGCGCGGGGCTCCGCGCCGGACTGAAGACGTCTCCCGCCGCGGACGGAAGGCGTCCTCCGCGCCGCTCCGCCGGAACCGGTCCGTCGCCGGGACCGGGAGGCCGGAGCCGTCGGTGCGGCGCGGTTCCGGGGCGGCCACGCGTGGGCCGGTCAGCGCACGACGTCGTAGACGGCCTTCTGCACGCCGTTGGAGTAGGTCTCCTGCTCCACCAGCCGCAGGTGCCGCGTGTCCTTGTCCGACGTGCTGAACAGTCGCTTTCCGGCGCCGAGCAGCAGCGGGTACACGAGCAGGTGGTAGCGGTCGACGAGGCCGGCGTCGGACAGCGCGTGGTTCAGCGTGGCGCTGCCGTGCACGATGACCGGTCCGCCCTCGGTCTCCTTGAGGGCGGCCACCTCGTCGAGCGAGCGCAGGATCGTGGTGTCGCCCCAGTTCGCGACCAGGTCGCCGGCGTCGAGCGTGGTGGAGACGACGTACTTCGGCAGGGTCCGGTAGCGCGCGAACTCCGGCATGTCGGGCCAGACCGGGCTGAACGCCTCGTAGCTGGTACGGCCCATCAGGACCGCGGCCGACTCCTCCTGCTCCCGCCCCTTGATCTCGAACGCCTCGGGGACGAACTCGATCCCCTTGAACGTCCATCCGGCGTTGCGGTAGCCGGGTTCGCCGCCGGGGGCCTCGACGACGCCGTCGAGCGAGACGAAGGCGGTGCTGATCAGAGTGCGCATCTGGGTTTTCCTGCCGTCGGGAGGTCCGGGCCGTCCGGGAGCCGGCTTCCAGCATCCGACCGACAAATAATTTTGTCAAGGAAACTCGACTTGTCGGTCGACCTCCCCCGTGGGCGGGCAGCACAAAACACCGGTCCCGCAGGTCGGTGACCTGCGGGACCGGTGTCCGGTGCGCCGGGTGCGGATGACGGAAGGCACCCAGGTGGCAAAAGGGCCCCGGTGAGCACGGTCGCCCTCCCCCAAGCGGGGCGAGCGTGCTCACCGGGGCCGGGCGCCGGCTCCGCGGTGTTACCGCGGAGCAGGACCGGGCGAGTCCCCCCTCACCCGTCCGGCACCCCTGGACCGTCCCCCTGAGTCCTGGGTGCCCGGCGCCTGCGTCAGGGCGTCAGTGTGGCCCACACGGCGTGGCCGCTGGTGAGCCGGGACCTGTCGACGCCCCAGGAGTCGGCGAGTTCTTCGACGAGCAGCAGTCCCCGGCCGCCCTCGTCGTCGGGGCCGGGCTCACGCCGGAGCAGACCCCGCCGCGAGTAGTCGTGGTCGTGCACCTCCAGCCTCAGGCACCCTTCGGTCATCATGCCCATGCCACACAGGATGCGGACGCTGAACGTGTGACGGATGGCGTTGGTGACCAGCTCGGAGACGAGCAGCACCGCGTCCTCGCACAGCTCGGCGGGCATCCCCCATCCGACCAGCCGCTCTCTCATGGAGCGGCGGGCGACTCTGACGCTGGAGCGGTGCGCGGGAAGCTCGATCCAGTGCGACTGGTCGGGGTCGACGACGTCTAACAGATCGAGCGGGGAGGTCGCGTGGGGGGACACGTGGTTGCCTTCCGTGAGGCGGCTGCGGCGGGGAGCAGGCAGTGCAGGCAGTACTGAGCAACGTCCGCACGGGAGACGAGCGTTACCCGTGAGCGTGACCGCGATTTACCCAAGTAACTATGCGCGCAGCGGGGTTCAACCTGCAACCGACTCCCTGATAATTTCAGCCTGCCGGTGTCGGTGTGGTCGCTTCGCCAAGTGCCTGACAAACTTGCACCGGTGATGTTCCATCAGGAGGTAGGGCGTGAGCGAAGGCCGTTCGAACGCGAGCAGTTCCAGCGCGCCCACCGTGCTGCGCATGATCCTGGGCCGCAGGCTCCAGGAGCGGCGCCTGGAAGCGGGCGTCTCACTGGACGAGGCGGCGCGGGCCCTGCGAGTCGCTCCCCTGACCATCCGCCGCCTGGAGAAGGCGGAGGTGGCGCTCAAGCCGCTCTACGTCGAGAAACTCCTGGAGACCTACGGCGCGGACCGGCAGGAGACCGAGGAGTTCGTCGCCTTCGCCGAGCGGGCCAACGCGCCCGGCTGGTGGCACACCTACCGTGACGTGCTGCCGACCTGGTTCAGCGCCTACGTGAGCCTGGAGACCGGCGCGAAGACCCTGCGCACCTACGAGCCCCACTACGCCACCGGACTGCTGCAGACCCCCGAGTACGCCCGCTCGGTGCTCAGCGGCGGCTTCCCCAACGACCACGACGACGACCTCGAACGGCGCGTGAACCTCCGGCTGCGCCGTCAGGCCCTGCTGGAGCGGGCCGAGGCACCCACCCTGTGGGTGGTCATGGAGGAGGCCGTCCTGCACCGGGTCGTCGGCGGCCCGCAGGTGATGCGGGGCCAGATCGAACGGCTCCTGGAGGTCTCGGAGCTCGACCACGTCAGCGTGGACGTCGTGCCGTTCACCGCCGGCGCCCACGTCGGCGCGTGCGCCCCGTTCACCTACTTCCGCTTCGAGGAGCCCGAGCTTCCGGACGTCGTCTACAGCGAGATCCTCTCCGGCGCGATGTACCTGGACCAGCGGTCCGACGTCGTCGCGCACCTGGAGGCGCACAACCGCATGTCCCTGCTGACCTCCGACGCGCAGAGCAGGGCGCTCCTGAACCGCATGCGCAAGGAGTACGCATGACCATCATCGACGGCAGTGCCCACGACGTGTACAACGGCATGCCCGCCTCCGACCTCGGCGAGCAGGGCTGGGAGTCGCCCTGGAGCGGCCCCAACGGAGGCCAGTGCGTGCAGACCAAGCAACTCGCCGACGGGCGGGTCGCGTTGCGTCAGTCGACCGATCCGGCCGGCCCCGCGCTGATCTACACCCCGGAAGAGATCACGGCGTTCGTGGCCGGGGTCAAACGGGGCCTCGCCGACCACCTGACCAGGCTGACCTCCCCACGCACCCCCTCGGAAGGGTTCAGGATGACCAACTCGCACGCGGCGCGGGACATCGACACCAGCAGGCCCCACTCCGCCCGGATGTACGACTACTACCTCGGTGGCAAGGACCACTTCGAGATAGACAAGCAGGTGGGCGAGAGCGTCGCGTCCGCCTATCCCGGTGTCTTCGTCGCCGCTCACGAGAACCGGGGCTTCATGCACCGGGCCACCCGCGTCCTGGCCCGGGAGCACGGCATCCGGCAGTGGCTGGACATCGGTACCGGCATCCCCACGGAGCCGAACCTGCACCAGGTGGCCCAGTCCGTGGTGCCCGACGCGCGGGTGGTGTACGCCGACAACGACCCGCTGGTGCTCAAGTACGCCGAGCGCCTGATGCGCAGCAGCCCCGAGGGCCGCACCACCTACATCGAGGCCGACGTCAACGACCCGCAGGCGCTCATCGACGCCCCCGAGCTGACCGAGATCCTCGACCTCGGCAAGCCGGTGGCGCTGTCGCTCAACGCCCTCATGCACTTCGTGACGGACGACCAGGACCCCTACGGCATCGTCACCAGGCTGCTGGCCGTACTGCCGTCGGGCAGCGCGCTCGCCCTGAGCCACGTCACCCCCGACTTCGACCCGGACTCCTGGGAGAAGGTCGCGGAGATCTACGAGAACGGCGGCACCCCGGTCCGGTTCCGCACGCGTGACGAGGTGAAGCGGTTCTTCGACGGGCTCGACCTGCTCGACCCCGGCATCTCGCTGGCGCACCGCTGGCGTCCCGACGCCGAACCGACCGCCGTCGACGCGGAGGTCAGCCTGTGGACCGGAGTGGGCATCAAGCCGTGACGCGGACGGGCTGCCGTACCGCACGGTGACCCGGCGGTACGGCAGCCCCGACAGCCCCTACGGCCCGGAACCGGGCCGGGAACGGGTCAGCCGATGTGGTAGCTGTCCCCGTACACCTTCCAGTCGAGCGGGGTGTTCAGACACAGGTTGCCCTTGTTCAGGAAGACCCGCTGCTCGGTGTCGACCCGGGTGGTGTCGCTGTGCGCCTCCTCCTGCTTCATGGCCCAGACGCGGGCGTCGAGGAAGGCGTTGAGGTACGTCGTCTCGTTGCCGCCCTGGGCCGGCGGCTTGGCCTTGGTGAGGGCCCGCTTGCGGATGTTGCGGAAGCTGGTGGAGTCGTCGCCGTCGCCGTGCATGACGATGGCGTCGTAGTAGGCGAACTGCCCCAGCGTGCCCAGCCCGTCCGTCTTGCCCTGCTGTACGGCCGGGTTGAAGTAGACGCGGTCGCGCTCGTCGTTCTGCGCCTGCTGGAAGGCGGTGTCCTGGGCGGCCTTGCGCCAGTCGGCGGGGAAGTTCGGGTCGAGGCCGGAGTGCGAGTCGGTGCCATTGACCCGCCGCAGCGCCGGGAGGTACTTGGCGAGGACGTTGCCGGGCTTGCGGTCGGTGTAGAGCTGGACGAGGTCGAGCATGTCACCGGTGCCGGAGCAGAATCCGATGATCCCGGCGGTGTAGCCGCGGCCGTCGCCGATGTCCTCGATGTACTTGTACTGCGCCTTCCAGTCGAGCGAGGAGTTCTCCGCGCTCGACACCAGCTTCATGGCGATCTCCTTCTTCGCCGAGTCGTCGAGGCCCACACAGCTCGCGGCCGTGGCGGAGGCGGCGGCCGAGGCGTGGTCGGGACGCAGCAGTACGGCGCCGGCGGCGGACGCGCCGAGCAGGGCGAGCAGGGTGCGCCGGGAGGTCAGGGCAGGGGTCGTCGCGGGGGTGTTGGGCTGCCTCACGTGGGCTCCAGGAGGTGGTGGGGGATGGACGGGGATCCACTATTAGGAAGGTTTCCTATCAGAGCCTGACGGTGATGTGTACCCGTCACGCGCAAACTTCGTAGGGTCGAACAAGACAGGTCCGGACCACGGCACCGCCGAACGCTCCGGGGCACCGGATTGGTGGAATATTCAACCAACGCGGCCGGTTGACGGTCCCGAAGGAGGTCACGAGTGGACACCACGTACTACGACCAGGGGACTCTCACCGAGCGCTGGGACCGCGCCCGGCTGTTCTTCGACGCCAAGGACTACGCGGGCGCCGCGCGCGTGCTCGCCGGGGTGGTCGAGGAGGTGCCGGAGCAGACCGGACCGCGGCTGCTGCTGGCCCGCGCCTACTACCACTCGGCCCAACTGCGCCGCGCCGAGGCCGAGTTGCGCGAGATCGTCGAGCGTGACCCGGTGGAGCACTACGCCCGGCTGATGCTGGGCCGCACGCTCCAGCGGCAGGCCCGGCACGAGGAGGCGGAGCCGCATCTGCGTCTCGCCTCGGCACTGGCGGGCGACTTCCCCGCCGAGTGAGACGCCGCACCGCTCAGGGCCCCGGGTCTTCCCGGGGCCCTTCGCGTGCCCGGCCGCCGGAGGCGACCGCCCCGTGGCCGCCGCGCGCCGCGGCCGCCGTCACAGGGGCGTGGCCGCCTGGAGGACCAGGAAGAGGGTGACCGCCGAGTTCGCCGACGACATCGCCGACGCGGCCGTGCCGGCGGCCGCGCCCCAGACCGCGAGGCCGGCCGCGGTGAACGCCGGCGGCCAGCCGCGCGCCGACGGGGCGGGACCGAGCAGCGCGGCGACCCGGCGCGGCACCGGACCGGTGGCGGCCAGCGCGGCCAGGGTCGGAACGGGTGTGCCGGGCGCGAGCAGTGCCGCCCTGCCGATGGCCCGGGCGACCGTGCGCCGGTCCCCCACCGCGCCGGCCGCCGCCTCGTCCGCCCAGCGTTCGGCGGTGTAGGCGACCGCGGTGCGCAGGGGCCGCAGGAACGGGTTGGCGCGGGCCGCCAGGTGCACGGCGAGCAGATGGCGGTGGTGCCGGGCGGCGACGTGGGCGCGTTCGTGGGCGAACAGGGCCCGGCGCTCGCCGGGGGCCAGTCCGTCCAGGAGGGCGGTGGTGGCGACGATCCGGTCGGGCAGGGCGTAGGCGTAGGGCGTGCGGTCGGGCAGGACGGCCACCTCACGGCCCGGCAGTGCGGCCAGTGCCCGCCGGGCGAGCCGGGTGACCCGGCGGTGCCGGTGCAGGGTGCGCCCGCACAGCACGGCGACCGTCCCGAGCGCCGGGATGGCGGCGCGGCCCGCGATGCCGTCCTGCGGCACCGCCTCCCGCACCTCGGGATCGGCCCAGCCGTCCGGGAGCGGATTGCCGGGGAGCTGGGCGGTGCCGACCACCATCAGCAGGGCCAGACAGAGCGTGCTGCACACGGCCATCACCACGGCCACCGCGGTGAGCAGCCGGGTGGCGGCGCGCGGATGCAGCCGGCTCTCGGCCAGCCGGGCGACCGGCCACGCGGTCAGCGGCAGCACCAGCGGCAGGAAGACGAAGACCCCCATGGACGGTCAGTCTTCCGTACCGCCGGGGTCGGCGGGCCCGGTGCTCCGACGGTTCACCCGGCCCGGTCCAGCGGCCTCCAGGAGGGCCCGCAGTACCTGCTCGTCGCCGGGCGGCAGCGCGGTGACGAAGCTCGCCAGCACGGCCTCGCGGTCCCGTTCGCCGTCCAGGAGCCGCCGCATGCGCAGCGCGGCGAGCCGGGCCACGTCGGCGGTCGGCGTCCACAGGAAGGCACGGCCCTGCCGTTCACGGGCGACGACGTCCTTGGCGAGCAGCCGGGTCAGGATCGTCACCACGGTGGTGTAGGCGAGGTCGCCGCCGAGCCGCTCCTGCACCCAGGCGGCGGTGACGGGACCACCGGCCTCGCGCAGCGCGCCGAGCACCTGGCCCTCCAGCTCCCCCTGCCCGCGCCGGGCCCGCGCCATAGTCCCGTCTCCCTCCGGCGTCGGCGTGCGCGACAGGCGTGCCGCGGTGTCCGACCACGCTACTTCACGCCGCCCCCGACCCCGTACGTCCGCCTTCCGCGGCGGTGGGCGATCTCGCCGAGCACGGCGTCCACGACGACGAACGCGGCGAGCGGGATCCAGGGCGACGGGACGAACACGAACGCCGCGGCCGCAGGACGAGGGGGCGTGTCCGTGGAGGTCCGGTGGTCGAAGGGGCGCGGGACGGGGTTCGCGGCGGGTGAGGCGACCCGCGTCACGGTCGCCGTCCGTGGCATGCTGGCGCGATGGCATCTCCCAGTGATCGCGCCTCCCTTGCCGAGCGCGTCGAGGAACTCCTCGCCGAAGGCGGCCCGTTGCCCATCGTCGCGGCAGGCGACCCGGTCCTGCGCCGCGGAACCGAGCGGTACGACGGTCAGTTGGGCCCCGCTCTGCTCGCCCGGTTCGTCCGGGCGCTGCGGGACACCATGCACGCGGCACCGGGCGTGGGCCTGGCCGCGCCCCAGGTCGGCGTCGCGCTGCGGATCGCGGTGATCGAGGACCCGGCGCCGGTGCCCGAGGAGGTCGCCGTCGCCCGGGGCCGGGTCCCGCAGCCGTTCCGCATCCTGGTCAACCCGGTCTACGAGCCCGTCGGCGGGGCCCGCGCGGCCTTCTTCGAGGGCTGCCTGAGCGTGCCGGGCTACCAGGCGGTGGTGGCCCGGCACGCTCAGGTACGGCTGCGCGGCCAGGACGAGCACGGCGTCGCGGTCGACGAGGTGTTCACGGGGTGGCCGGCCCGGATCGTCCAGCACGAGACCGACCACCTCGACGGCACGCTCTACCTGGACCGCGCGGAACTGCGCTCCCTGTCCTCGAACGAGACGGCCGCGGCCCGCTGGACGGACCCGACCCCGAGGGCGGCGGCGACGGAACTGGGCTTCGACCTGCCGTGACCACGGTGCCGTGTCACTGCGGCCGGGCCGGGCGGGCCACCGGCCGGTCAGGACGGCACGGCGGCCGACGGCGGGCAGAACCGGGCCCCGCCGGGGGCTGCCCCACCGGGTCGGAGGCCCGGAGCCCCGTCCGGGCGCGGCGGGCGGCCAAGCCGTGCGGCGACCGCCCGCCGACGGGAAGTGGCCCCGTCGGAGGCCCGGCTGCCGCGTCCCCCTGCGAACTGCGCCCCGGGGGACGGGGCGAGCCCCGACGGGGTCGCGCCGACGGGAACGGGTCGCGCCGGACGCCCCGCGGCACCTCCATGTGCGGCCCCCGCCCCGTTTGCCCGCCCCCGTCGGACGCCGGGCGTCCGTCGTCGGGCGTCAGCCCCGGTACGCCTCCAGCAGCCGCAGCCACACCTCGCTCAGCGTGGGGTACGACGGCACCGCGTGCCACAGGCGGCTGATCGGCACCTGGCCGACGACCGCGATCGTCGCCGAGTGGATCAGTTCGCCCACGCCCGGACCCACGAACGTGACCCCGCGCAGGATCTCCGCCTCCAGGTCCACGACCATGCGGGCGCGGCCCTTGTAGCCGTCGGCGTACAGTCCCGCTCCGGCCACCGAGGAGAACTCGACGTCGACGGCCCGCACCCGGTGTCCGGCCTGCTCGGCCTCGGCGAGGGAGAGACCGACCGCGGCCACCTCCGGGTCGGTGAAGACGACCTGGGGCACCGCGTGGTGGTCGGCGGTGGCCGCGTGGGCGCCCCAGGGGCCGTCCAGGAGTGGCGTGTCCGAGGCCCGGGCGGCGATCGCGTCGCCCGCGATCCGGGCCTGGTACTTGCCCTCGTGGGTCAGCAGCGCCCGGTGGTTGACGTCCCCGACGGCGTAGAGCCAGTCGGTGCCCTCGACCAGGAGCGTGTCGTCGGCGGTGAGCCAGGAGCCCGGTTCGAGGCCCACGGTGTCCAGGCCGATGTCGTCGGTGTGCGGGACGCGTCCGGTGGCGAAGAGGATCTCGTCGGCCTCGATGCGGTCTCCGGCGTCGGTCACGGCGACGACCGTGCCGTCCTCGCGGCTCACCGACGTGACGGAGGTGCCGGTGCGGACGTCGACGCCCGCCTCCTCGAGCGCCTCGGCGACGAACTCGCCTGCGAACGGCTCCATGCGGTTGAGCAGGCCCTTGCCGCGGACCAGCAGGGTGACCCGGGAGCCCAGGGCCTGCCAGGCGGTGGCCATCTCGGCGGCGACGACACCGCCGCCGACGACGATCAGCCGGCCCGGGGTCTCCTGGGCGCTGGTGGCCTCGCGGCTGGTCCACGGCCGGACCTCGGCGAGCCCTGGGAGGCCGGGCAGCTGGGCGCGGGTGCCGGTGGCGACGGCGACCGCGTACCGGGCGGTGAGCGTGGTGACGGTGCCGTCCGCGCCCGTCACGGTGACCGTGCGGGGCCCGGCGAGCCGGCCGTGGCCGCGGTACAGGTCGACGCCGATGCCGTCCAGCCAGCCGACCTGGCCGTCGTCCTTCCAGTTCGAGGTGAAGTAGTTCCGGCGGGCGAGGACCGCGGAGGTGTCGAGCGGGCCCTGGACAGCCTTGGCGAGACCGGGCAGGCGGCGGGCGTCGGCCTGGACGATCACCGGGCGCAGCAGGGCCTTGCTGGGCATGCACGCCCAGTACGAGCATTCGCCGCCGACCAGCTCGCTCTCCACGACCGCGGTGGAGAGGCCGGCCGCACGGGTGCGGCCGGCGACGTTCTCCCCCACGGGCCCGGCCCCGAGCACCACGACGTCGTATGCGATGGATTCCGTTTCCGTCATGGGGTCAGTCTCCAGGGTGGTGTGCCCCAGGGCCACACGGGTAGGTGGCCGGAATACCCACCCGGCCGGACGTGTTGTGCGGACGGCTCGTCCCGAAGCGGGGCGCCCCCCACGTCAGGAAGAGGGAAACTCGCATGAGCACCGTGGAACTCACCAAGGAGAACTTCGACCAGATGGTCAGCGAGAACGAGTTCGTTCTCATCGACTTCTGGGCGTCGTGGTGCGGGCCGTGCCGTTCGTTCGCCCCGGTCTACGAGAAGGCGGCGCAGGCCAACCCGGACCTCGTCTTCGCCAAGGTCGACACCGAGGCCCAGCCGGAGCTGGCCGCCGCCTTCGACATCCAGTCGATCCCGACCCTGATGATCGTCCGTGACCAGGTCGCCGTCTTCGCGCAGCCCGGCGCGCTCCCGGAGGCCGCCCTGACGGACGTCATCGGCCAGGCCCGGAAGCTGGACATGGACGAGGTGCGCAAGAGCATCGCCGCGCAGCAGGACAGTGGCGCGCAGGGCGAGTGACGGCCTGCCGCCCGTGTGACGAGCGCCGTCCGGGCACCTCGCCGCGGCCGCAGCCGGACGAACCGGCTGCGGCCGTGCCGTGTCATGGGGGCGCGGGCGGTGCGGCGCGCCTCAGAAGGGGTACGGCGCCACGTCACCGCGTACGGTCGTCCACCGCACGTCGGTGAACGCCTCCAGGTTGGACTCGCCGCCGAACCGCGCCCCGGTGCCGGAGGCGGCGACCCCGCCGAAGGGGGCCACGGCCTCGTCGTTCACCGTCTGGTCGTTGATGTGGACGATGCCGGTCGGGATGCGTTCGGCGAGGTCGAGTCCGCGTGCCGTGTCCCGGGTGACGATGCCGAGGGACAGGCCCCAGGGGCTGTCGGCCGCGAGGGCGGCGGCCTCCTCGGCGTCGGCGAAGGCGCGCACGGGCGCGACCGGCCCGAAGACCTCCTCGGCGTAGGCGGGGGTGCGGTCGTCGGCGCCGGCGAGGACGGTGGGCCGGTAGAAGAGGTCCTCGTGGGTGCCGCCGGCGGCGAGTTTGGCGCCCTGGGCGGTGCTCGCCTCCACCAGGCCGTGGATCTTGGCGAGTTGGGCGCCGTCGATGATCGGGCCGAGGTGGACCTGCGCGCGGTACGGGTCGCCGACGGCGAGGGAGTCGGCCTTGGCGGCGAGGCGTTCGACGTACTCCTCGGCCAGGGAGCTGTGGACCAGGTGCCGTCCGGTGGTCATGCAGATCTGGCCCTGGTGGAAGAAGGATCCCCAGGCGGCGGTGGAGATCACCGCGTCGAGGTCGGCGTCCTCCAGGACGATCAGCGCGGAGTTGCCGCCGAGTTCGAGGTGGGCGCGCTTGAGGCGGCGGCCCGCTGCCTCGCCGACCGCGCGGCCCGCCGCCGTCGAACCGGTGAAGGAGATCACGGGCACCTGCGGGTCGTCGACCAGTGCCGCACCGACGTCGGCGGCGCCGGGCAGCACGTGCAGCTGCCCGTCCGGCAGGCCGGCCTCCGCGAACACGGCGGCCAAGGACAGGCCGCCGCAGACGGCGGTGCGCGGATCGGGCTTGAGGACCACGGCGTTGCCGAGCGCGAGGGCGGGCGCCACCGAGCGGATGGACAGGATCAGCGGCGCGTTGAACGGTGCGATCACTCCGGCCACACCGACCGGCACCCGGCGGGTGTACGACAGCCGGGGCGCCTCGCTGGGCAGCACCTGGCCCACGGGACGGGAGGCGAGGGCCGCCGCCTCGTAGCACTCCTGGGCGGCGACGTGCAGTTCGAAGTCCGCCTTGCCGGGGATGGAACCGGACTCGCGGACGATCCACTCGCGCAGTTCGTCGGCGTGCTCGGTGAACAGGTCGCCGGCGCGGCGCAGCACCTGGGCGCGCACGAAGTGCGGGGTGCGGGCCCACGCGTGCTGCGCGGCGCGGGCCGCCGCCGCGGCCGGGGAGACGTCGGCGGGGGCGGCCAGGGTGACCGTGCCGAGCGCGTCGCCGGTGGCGGGCTCGGTGACGGTGTACGGGTCACCGGACAGGGCGCTCGCCTGCCAGTTCCTCGGGTCGAGCAGCGGCATGACGGCTCTCCGATCGCCGGGGTCGCGCGGCCCACGCTGCCCGCGGACCGTTTCGTTGAGCGCGCAACATCCTAGTCGGGCCGGCCGGAAAAGCACCGCCCCGTACAGGGTGACCCGTCAGCTGGACTCGCGCCGGACCACCGTGGCGCCGAGCACCTCGTGGGTCTCCGGCGTGCCGCCCGGGTCGCGCACCACGCGGTCGACCAGTTCGGCGAGCTCACGGCCGGAGGGCAGCTCGATGTGGATCGTGGAGAGCCGGGGCCGCAGCAGCCGGCCCAGGAGCAGGTCGTCGGCGCCGACCACGGCGGTGTCCTCGGGGACGCGGAGGCCCTCGTCCTGGAGGGCGCGCATCAACAGCATCGCGTACTCGTCGTTGTAGGCGAACACCGAGTCGAGGCCCGACTCCCGCCACCGCGAGGCGAGTTCACCGGCCGACTGCTCCGTGTAGCCGAGGGGCAGCTCGGTCACCGAGGCGTCGGTGCCGTACAGCGCCCGGCGGACGCCTTCGAGGCGGGGCCGGGAGTAGGTCTCCAGACCGGTCTCCGTGGGGACGACCACGCCGACGCGGCGCCGGCCGCGGGCGTACAGGTGGGCGCCGGCGCACCGGCCGACGGCGTCGTGGTCCATCAGCAGGGCGTGCGCGCCGTCGACGCGTTCGGGGCCGAGGGTGACCACGGCACGGGCGCCGGCCCGCTTGAGGACGGCGACGCCCTCGGCACCCAGCCCGGCGTTCGGCACCAGCACCGCGACCGGCCTCAACTCGGCCCAGGCACGGGCCGCTTCGTCGCCGCGCAGGCCCGCGGTGCCGTACTGGACGACCGTGTAGTCGAGGCGGCTGAGGGCCCACTGGAGGTCGTTGATGAACTGGCCGTACAGCGGGCCCATCGGGATGGCCGGGGCGGGCATCAGCACCATCCGGCTGTGGCCGGCGCGCAGGCTGCGGGCGGCCGCGTGCGGGACGTAGCCGAGTTCCTTCGCGGCCTCGTGGACCCGGCGGCGGGTGGGCTCGCTGATCCGTACGGCACTGGTGTTGTTGAGGACGTAGGAGACGGTCGCGCGGGAGACGCCGGCCAGGCGGGCCACGTCGGCGCTCGTGGGCACCGAGCGCGGAGTCGGCGAGGCCGCCGGGGGCGTATGCGGTATCTGCACCATGACGTACGGCATCTTGGCAGAACGCCGGGACGGCGGAATCGGCGGGGCGAGGTGGTTCACGGTTGCACGAAGTGGGTCCACCGCGGCCATCGTCGAACATGTTCGTCCCGAACTTGTTTGCCACGAACATGTTCGTTAGGGTGGTCGCATGCCAGCCACCCCCCGCTCCCGCCGGGAGCGTCCCGCCAAGCCCGCCCTGACCCGGGAGGGCATCGTCGGTCTCGCCGTCGGGATCCTGCGCGCCGAGGGTCTGCAGAAGGTCACCATGCGGCGCCTCGCGCAGGAGCTCGACACGGGACCGGCCTCCCTGTACGTCTACGTCCGCAACACCGCCGAGCTGCACGCGGCGGTCCTGGACGAGCTGCTCGGCACGCTGGCCCCGCCTCCGGCCGAGGGGGACTGGCGGGAGCGGCTGGAGGGGGTGCTCGTCGCGTACTCGCGGATGCTCCTGGAGTACCCGAGCCTCGCGCGCTCCGCGCTGACCGCGTGGCCGAGCGGCCCGCACTACCTGGACCTGATCGAGAACCTGCTGGGCCTGCTCGCCGAGGGCGGGGTACCGCCGGAGCGGGCCGCGTGGGGCGTCGACCTGCTGCTCCAGCGGGCCACCGCGACCGCGGCCGAGCACGCGGGCGGGGACGCACGCGAGGACTGGGACGCGCTCGGCGACGCGCTCGGCAAGGTGTCGGCGCGGGCCCACCCGCACATCGCCGCGGCGTCCGGGCTGCTGCTGTCCGGGGCGCCCGAGGCCCGCGCGTCCTGGGCGTTCCAGGCCCTGATCAACGGCATCGAGCACACCGCCGTACCCGAACCCCACGAGTAGGAGACCACCATGTCGACTCCCCACCACCCCGTAGCGATCATCGGCGCCGGACTCGGCGGACTCACCCTGGCCCGGGTCCTCCAGGTGCACGGCGTCGAGGCGGCCGTCTTCGAGCTCGACGCCTCCGAGGCCGCCCGCACCCAGGGCGGCATGCTCGACATCCACGACGACTCCGGCCAGCCGGCGCTGCGCGCCGCCGGGCTGTACGAGGAGTTCCTCGCCCACGTGCACACCGGCGGCCAGGCCGCCCGGGTGCTGGACCGGGACGCCCGGGTCCGCCTCGAATCGCCCGACGACGGCACCGGCGGCCGGCCCGAGATCGACCGGGGCGACCTGCGCCGGCTGCTGACCGGCTCGCTGGCCGACGGCGTGATCCGCTGGGGCGCGAAGGTCACCGGCGCCCGCCCGCTCGGCGACGGCCGGCACGAGGTGACCCTGGCGGACGGCACCTCCTTCACGACCGCGCTGCTGATCGGCGCGGACGGCGCCTGGTCCCGGGTGCGCGCGCTGCTCTCGGACGCGTCACCGGCGTACACCGGCGTGTCGTTCGTGGAGACCGACCTGCCGGACGCGGACGTACGGCACCCGGTGAGCGCGACGGTGGTCGGCGGCGGCATGCTGTTCGCGCTCGGCGCGGGCCGGGGCTTCCTGGCCCACCGGGAGAGCGACGGCGGCCTGCACGTGTACACCGCGGTACAGGCACCCGAGGAGTGGCTGGACGGGATCGACTTCAGCGACACCGAGGCCGCCAAGCGGGCCGTCCTCGAGCACTTCGACGGCTGGGACGAGAGCCTGCGGGCACTGGTCGCGGACGCCGAGGGCGCCCTGGTGCCCCGGCGCATCCACGCCCTGCCGGTCGGCCACCGCTGGGACCGGGTGCCCGGTGTCACGCTGCTCGGCGACGCGGCGCACCTGATGTCGCCGTTCGCCGGCGAGGGCGCCAATCTCGCGCTGATCGACGGCGCCGACCTCGGCCTCGCGCTGGTCGCGCACCCCGGCGACACCGAGGCCGCGCTGGCCGCCTACGAGGAACGGATGTTCGCGCGCGCCGAACGGTCCGCCGCGGAGTCGGCGGCGAGCGGAGCCATGCTGTTCCGGGCCGACGCCCCGCAGGGCCTGGTCGACATGTTCACCGCGCCCGCCGCGGACGTCAGCGCGGCGGCTCCGTCCGCGTGACCCGCGCGACCAGGTCGATCCAGCCGGCCTCCAGCCGCTCCATCGGCATCCCGCACTGCCGGGTCAGATGGTGGACGAGGGCCGGATCGAGGTAGCCGAGCAGCGTCTGGGCGAGCAGGTCGCAGTCGGCCTCGGCGTCGATGCGCCGCAGCAGCATCGTGACGTGCGTGCGCAGCGCCTGCATCGGCGGGTTGGCGTAGCGCCGGGTGGCCTCGGGCTGGGCGGCCAGCTGGAGGTCGAGCTGTTCCGCCGAGCGGTACAGCACCGCGACCCCGAACGCGCGCAGCCGCTCGACCGGCGGGGCGCCCGGCCCCAGCGGCGGCGGGCCGCCCAGGAAGTCCGCCTGGAGCCGGCGCGAGGAGTGGTCGAGCAGGGCCATCAGCAGCCCGGTGCGGTCACCGAAGCGGCGGAAGACGGTGCCCTTGCCGACCTCGGCGGCCGTCGCGACCGCCTCCATGGTGACGCCGGCCACACCGTGCTCGGCGATCAGCCGGGCGGCCGCCTCCAGCAGCCGGGCCCGGTTGCGGGCGGCGTCGGCGCGCAGGCACTGTTCCTCGGGGGCGGGGCCCACCTCGAGCAACTCGGGTACGTCAAAGGGCTCCTGGGGCTGTGGGAAGGGCGGCAGGACGCTGGACATGAAGACAGCGTAAAGCATGGGGAACAGAACTGGACCGCGGTCCGTTTGGGGTGTTAGAAATTAAGCGGACCTCGGTCCGTATTCGTAACGGCAGTGTTTCAGCCCCCTTGGAGTTCCCCCATGTCTGTCCGCATCCTTGCCCTCGTCGGCAGCCTCCGCGTCGGTTCGCACAACCGCCAGCTCGCCGAGGCGGCCGTCAAGCTCGCCCCCGAGGGTGCCGAGGTCGAGGTCTTCGAGGGCCTGGCCGACATCCCCTTCTACAACGAGGACATCGACGTCGAGGGCGCCGTCCCGGCCGCCGCCGCGAAGCTGCGCGCCGCCGCCCAGGCCGCCGACGCGTTCCTGCTCTTCTCCCCCGAGTACAACGGCACCATCCCGGCCGTCCTGAAGAACGCCATCGACTGGCTGTCCCGCCCGTACGGCGCCGGCGCCTTCGGCGGCAAGCCGGTCGCGGTCATCGGCACCGCCTTCGGCCAGTACGGCGGCGTGTGGGCCCAGGACGAGGCCCGCAAGGCCGTGACCATCGCCGGCGGCAAGGTGGTCGAGGACATCAAGCTGTCGATCCCCGGGTCGGTGACCCGCTTCGCCGAGACCCACCCGGTCGACGACGCCGAGGTCGCCGCGCAGCTCACCGAGGTCGTCGCGCGTCTGCACGGCACCGTGGGCGTCGCCGCCTGAGGCACCGCCGCACGCAGGGGCCGGGGCTCGGTGAGCCCCGGCCCCCACGCGTCTCAGTCGATCGCGGCGAGCCGCTCGACGGCCGGGGCCACGAAGCTCTCCATCCACCGCGAGGTCTCACCCAGGCGCGGGCCGAGGATGACGGTGTCGAGGCCCAGGTCGGCGTACCCCTCGATGTCCCGGGTGAAGGCGTCCAGGTCCCCGTCGGTGGCCGCGTCGCCGGTGTACGCGATGGTCTTGCGGATGCTGTCGTAGTCCCGTCCGGCGGTGTCGCAGTGGCCGCGCAGCACCTCCAGCTTGTGCCGCAGCTCGTGGGGCGAGGAGGGGATCAGGTTGCAGGCGTCCGCGTACCGGGCGACCAGGCGCAGGGTCTTCTTCTCCCCGCCGCCACCGATCATGATCTCCGGGTGCGGCGAACTGACCGGCGCCGGCACGCAGATCGTCTCGGCGAGGCGGTAGTGCCTGCCCTCGAAGGGGCCGTTGTTTTCCGGGTCCCACATCTGCAGACAGATCCGCAGCGTCTCCTCCAGCCGCTCGAAGCGCTCCGCGAGCGGCGGGTAGGGCACACCGAGACCATGGTGCTCACGGTCGTACCAGGCGGCCCCGATGCCCAGCGTGGCCCGGCCGCCGGACACCACGTCCAGGGTGGTGGCGATCTTCGCGAGGAGCCCGGGGTGCCGGTAGGTCACTCCGGTCACCAGGGCGCCCAGCCGGACGGTGGAGGTGCGGCCGGCGAGGTAGCCGAGGGTCGTGTAGGCCTCCAGCATGGCGTCCTCGGCGCCGCCGTTGCCCTCCATCTGGAAGTAATGATCCATCACCGAGAGCCAGCTGACGCCGGCCGCCTCGGCCGCGGCACCCGCGGCGGCGAGTTCGGCGCTCAGTGCGGGGCCACCGCCAGGGTGGTTGAACCGGTTGATGTGCACGCCCACGCGCATGGCCGTTCTCCGTTCCGCCCGGATCGTGTGCTGTCCTTCCGACGCTAGAACTTCGAGCGCTCTCGAAGTCAAGGCACACCGGACGCCGGCACCACCCGCCGGACGCCGGGGAGGTTCCGCCGTCCGGCGGCCCCCGGCTGCGGGCGGCACGCACGGAAGATCGGCGGCGACCCTGAGCGGATCGTGATCGCGGGCGGCGGCCTCACGGCGGCTCTTGCCCTCCTCCCGAGGGACCGCAGGGGGCATGCGGTCATCGGCCGGACGCTGATGTGCCCGATGCTCCGCGACCGCAACGACACCCCGTCCGGCCACCAGATGAGGGGCCTCGGCGCCCGGGGCGCACGGCCAACGAGACCGGCCGGACCGCCCTCCTGGGCGAGGCCCGCGGCGGCGCCGCCGTCTCTCCCTACGCGGCCCCCGCCCGCGCCACCGACCTCGCCGGCCTCCCGCCCGCCTTCCTCCACGTCGGCTCCACTGAGACCTTCCGCGACGAGACCGTCGCCTAGACCTCCCGCATCTGGCAGGCGGGCGGCATCGCCGAACTCCACGTCCGGCCTGGCGGCTTCGGCGGCTTCGCCCCGCGGGCCGCCCCGTCCCGGTCGGCACGCGACGCCCACCTGGACTGGCTGCGCCGGCTGCCGGCGCGCTGAGACAGCGTCATCCGACGGCCACCGGCTGCCGCACCGAGGCCCGCCGGACCACCGACCGGTCGAGCTGAACGGCGACGCTGCCGTAGAACCGCTGCACCGCGTCGTCCACACTGCGGATGAACCCGGTCTCGGCGTTGCCGCGGCCACTGCCCATGCCCTTCAGGAGAGACAGCCTGAAGCCGGTGATTCTGACGCCGTCCGCCTTCGGCAGCAGGTCCGCGGGCTCGGGTCGCAGGCGTTCGAGTGTGCCCCGCGGGCCGGCGGCGTCACCCTCCACCAGGGTCTCGATGTGCAGATCGGCCGGTGCCTCCGCCAGGGAACGCACCAGCCGCTTGACCCAGCTCAAGGGGTAGCCCTGTTCGGGGGACGGGATGTCCATGGACGTCCGGAGCCGTCCGGTGCGCAGGTCGGCGACGACGGCGAGCACTCCGGGTGTCCCCTCGATGCGCAGTTCGGCCTGGAGCCGTCCTTGGAGGCACAACTGGTCGGCGAGGAGGCGCCGGCGCTCCCTCGGGTCCCTGCCGCCCCTGGAGCCCCGGCCCGGCAGCACCTTCTGGCCCAGTTCGCCGCCCAGGCCCAGGCAGACCTGCCGGATGAGCCGCTCCCAGCTCTCCACCACGTCGAGGGCGCGCTGATCCCCCTGACACAGGGTCTCGTCGTCGATGCCGTTGCGCACCGGTACCCAGGCGGGGCCCATGTTCTGGAATCCGTGGCACCCGGAGTTCTCGTGCTGGAGGTACTGCAGAAGTTCCTGAAGCAGCCAGGCGTGCGCCCTGTTACCGACTCCCTCGTGCCGGATCAGCATCTGGGCCTGGTGGGCGACCTCGGCCCAGGACAGATGCCTGAGCGCCACCTTGTGCTTGCGACGCCCGTCGATCTTGACGTCGACCAGCGGACTGCCTTCGAGGGCGACGTCGTTCGACAGGGTGATCACGGCCTCGTAACCACGCCGGGCCGCGATGTCCATGTACGCCTGCACCTGGTCGGACTTCAGGGCATTGCCGTTGGTCTTCGTCTCGACCAGGGCCGTCCACAGCTTGCCGGCCCGCTCGACACGGATGACTCCGTCGGGGCGCCGAGGAGAGTCGCCGTGCGGCAGGGACACCTCGGTGAACGTCTCCATGCGTCCGGCCGGCGCACCGAAGCCCGCGGTCAGCCGCCTGCCGAACTCGGGGACCTGCGCCATCACGGAGAGGAGGACCGACGTGGCACGGGTCTCGCGGTCCCGGTCGCTCTTGAGGGCCGAGACGGGGAAGAGCCGGGACTCGCGCCAGGACTCGTTCTCCGCAAGCGACTTGCCCACCGCCTTGGGCAGGGTGATCTTCTTCTTCGCCGTCCGCGGTCGCGGAGCCGGCTTCCGCGCCGTCGCGTCCTCCGCGGCCGGACGCGGTGCCGGGACGCCGTCCAGGTTCGCCGACGACGCCTGCTCGACCACGGGCTCGGGATCATCCGCGACGGCCGCTTCCTCGTCCGCCGGATCGTCGAGCACGTCCTGCGGCTCGGCGTCGTCGTCGATGTCGACGCCGAAGTCGGTCGCGAGCCCGGCCAGTCCGTCCGCGTACCCCTGGCCGACGGCCCGGAACTTCCACTCCCCCGCCCTGCGGTACAGCTCCCCGAAGATGACCGCGCTCACCGAGTCGGCGTCCTCGACCGTGAACCGGAGCAGAGGGTCGCCCGCCGCGTCGGCCAGCGTGACCGTGAGGTTCTCCAGTTCGCCGAAGTGTGCGTCGCGGTACCGGCTGGCGGCCACGATCATCCTGTCGACGTCCTGTGGCACGGCCGTCAGGTCGAAGCCGATCCGGTCCTCGTCACCGGCCTCCGTGGGTGCCTTGCCCAGCAGTTGCACGCTGCCGTCGGACGCCACCGGATTGTTGTAGAAGTAGAAGTCGCAGTCACCGCGCACCTTGCCGCCGGAGCCGACGAGCAGAACGGACACGTCCGCGTCCCCCTCGCCGGTCGGGCTCACCCACCCCAGGCTGACGACCACCGAGCCGACGTTCTCACTCAGGGCCGACAACGTGACGTTGGACCCCTTCATCATCTCCTGCATGAATCCCCCCAGGATCCCCACCGTTGAGCAGGGCAACTGTAGTACGCACGGACCTCGGTGATATCGACGATCTGAAATCGACCGAACCTGTTCGCTATTGACCGTTTCCGGGTGAAACACCTTGCCGGCACGGCTCCGGCACCGCGCGGAGTCACGGTCCGAGCGGGCGGGCGACGCGGTCGCCCGTCGGCTCCGGTTCTCCTCCGCGGGCCGTGAGGCGCTGGAGCGCGGCGCCGCCGTGCTCGCCGGCTGTCCGGCACGGCTGGTCGACGCGGACCGGCGGGTGCGGGTGCGCGTCGTGCCGGACGGCCGGCGCGAGGACGGCAAAAGAGGTCGGCCTTCGCGGCGGTGGCGGTGCGGCGCGGGTCGACGACGATGAGTTTCGGGCCCGCCCTGACCCGGTCCAACAGGCGCAGGAAGAGGACGGGGTGGCAGTCGGCCATGTGGGAGCCGATGACGAGGAAGACATCGGCCCGGTCGAGGTCGTCGTAGGAGCCGGGCGGGCCGTCGGCGCCGAGGGAGAGCTTGTAGCCGGTGCCGGCGCCCGCCATGCACAGCCGGGAGTTGGACTCGATGGTGTCGGTGCGCAGGAAGCCCTTGGCGAGCTTGTTGGCCAGGTACTGGGCCTCCAGGCTCAGCCGGCCGGAGACGTGGAGGGCAACCGCGTCCGGGCCGTGCTCGTCGACGGTCGCGCGCAGCCGCCGGGCGGTCTCGGCGACCGCCGCGTCCACGGCCGCGGGGAGGGCCTGCTCGCCGCGGGCCGGTCGCAGCAGGGCGGTGGTCAGGCGGCCGGGCGCGGCGAGCAGGTCGGCGGTGGTGACGCCCTTGGTGCACAGCCGCCCGCGGTTGGCGGGGTGCGCCTTGTCGCCGGAGGCCCTGAGGACGGCAGGGCGGCCGTCCGGTCCGCTGCCGACGTCCAGGACCAGGCCGCAGCCGACCCCGCTGTACGAGCAGACCGTCCGCACGGTCGCGGTGTCGGTGCGGCGCGAGTCCGGCGCGGCCACCGGTCACCCCCTTGTCCTGGCTGGTCAGGCTCTGTCGTGCGGCGCCGACCGTACGCGGCGGTGGTTTCGCGGGCGTCACCGCTCGTGATCCACGGGGGTTGAGGCCGCCGCACCGGCCGGTGTCCGGCGATGTGAGCGGGCGGCCGGCGGGTATGTCCCGGGATGCGGGATTCCGGGACCTGATGGAGGATGAGGGCGGCCGTGGGCGGGGGCAGGCGAGGAGGACCGGGTGGACAGGGACGCCTCCTCGCGACGACCGGCCTCCTCGGGCGCGCCTCCCGTGGACATCGGCTACATCGACCTGCTGCGCGGCATCGTCGAGGGCGCGGCCGTCGGCTTCGCGGTCCTCGACACCGACCTGCGCTACCTGTACGTCAACCCGCACATGGCCCGGATGACGGGACTGCCCGCCGCCGCGTACCTCGGGCACACCCTGCACGAGGTGCTGCCGCACATCCAGCGGCCGGAGGCGGTGCTGCGGGACGTCCTGCACGACGGACGGCCGCGCGAGACCATCGTCTCCGGGCGGACCTGGGTGGACTCGCCGTACCAGGTCCGCGAGTGGCGGTGCGTCTACCACCGGGTGGTGGACAGCAGCGGCAAGGTGGTGGGGGTCGCCGGGGTCGGCCTGGAGATCAGTGAGCCGCAGCAGTACCTGTACGAGCTGGAGCGTGCCCATCGGCGCCTGGCGCTGCTGGACTCGGCCGCCTACCGGATCGGCACCGGCACCGACGTGGCCGGCACCTGCCGGGAGCTGGCGGAGTTCGTCGTACCGGAGCTGGCGGACGCGGCCGGGGTGGAGCTGGTGCCGCCGGACACGGCGTCGGGGCGGCGGACACCGGTCCGGCTGGCCGCCTACGCGACGCGGCCCGAGCTGGTGACCGGGCTCGCGGCCCTGGACGCGCGCGGTGAGCTGGTCGGCTGGCCGCGCGGCATCGGGGCCCGGCGCGGTCTGGCGGCGGGCCGGGTCCTGCGGCGCAACGCGATCACCTCCGCGCAGTGGCGTGCGCTGATCCCGAGCTGGCCGCCGGCCCGTACGTGTCTGACCGCGGGTGTCCACTCGGTGCTGCTGGCTCCGCTGGTCTCGGACGGCCGGTATCTCGGCAGCCTCCAGCTGGCCCGGGCCGGGGAGTCCGCGCCGTTCTCGAACGAGGACGCCACGGTGGCCCGCGAACTCGCCGCCCGTGCGGCGCGCGCCCTGGACCGGGCGGTGCGGTTCGAGCGCGAGCACACCATGGCCCTGGAGCTGCAGCGGGCCCTGCTGGCCGAGCCCGGCCGGCTGCGGCAGCACGGCGGTGTGGAGACCACCGCGCGCTACCGGCCCGCCGACGACGAGTCGCTGATCGGCGGGGACTGGTACGACGTCCTGGCCCTGCCGGACGGCCGGACGATGCTGGTCATCGGGGATGTGATGGGGCACGGCGTGGAGGCGGCGGTGGCCATGAGCCACTACCGTTCCACGCTGCGCGCGCTGGCCCGCGCGGGGCTCTCCCCGCGCCGGATCCTGGAGCACGCGGACCGGATGGTCTCCGACTCCGGTTTCGAGCGGGTGGCCACCTGCTTCCTCGCGCTCGGTGACGCCGACGTCGCCACGCTCACCTATGCCAGCGCCGGGCACCTGCCGCCGGTGTGGCTGGCCCCGGAGGGCGGCATCGAGCTGGTGCCGGTGCCGGTCGGCCCGCCGCTGGGCAGCGGGCTCGGCCGGTACGAGCAGCGTGTCACCCCGGAACGCGGGGGTGTGCTGCTGCTGTACACCGACGGGCTGGTGGAGCGGCGCGGTGAGGACATCGACCGCGGCCTGGCCCGGCTGACGAGTCTGCCCCTGTCCCCCGGCGACCCGCTCGACAAGATCGTCGACACGGTCCTCGACCATCTCGCCGTCGGCTCGGAGGACGACATCGCGCTGCTCGCCGCCCGTGCCGTGAAGCGGCGGTGACCGGGCGGTTCAGCCGTAGTCGAGCACCATGCGGAAGCGTGCGGCTCCGTCGAGCATCTTCTGGTAGGCCGCGCCCGCCTCCTCCAGCGGTACGGTCTCGATGGTCGGCCGGATCCCGTGCAGGGCGCTGAAGTCCATGGTGTCCTGCACGTCCTGGGCGGTGCCGGACGGGTGGCCGCGCACCTGCCGGGCGCGCGTGAGCAGCTGGAGCGGGCTGATCCCCAGGGGCTCGGGGTCGATGCCGATCGCCACCAGCTCGCCCCGCGGGCCGAGACCGTCGACGGCGGCCGAGATGGCCTGGGAGTTGCCCGCGGTGGCGAGGACGACCTTGGCGCCGCCGAGCGACTGGAGGGCTTCGGCGACGGGGGTCGCGGCCGTGGAGTCGACGTAGTGGTGGGCGCCGAGCTGCTTGGCGAAGTCGGCCTTCTCCGCGCCGCGGGCGATGGCCACCGTCTCGAAGCCCATGGCCACCGCGTACTTGACGCCGAGGTGCCCGAGCCCGCCGAGGCCGACGACGGCGACCAGGTCCCCGGGTTCGGCCGGGCTGCGCCGCAGCCCGTTGAACGTGGTCACGCCCGCGCAGCCCAGGGGCGCGGCGTCGGCGGCGGACAGGCCTTCGGGGATGCGGGCCAGGGCGTCGACCGGGGCGACGACCTGCTCGCCGAAGCCGCCGTCGTAGGACCAGCCGGGCACCCGCAGGTTCTCGCAGACGATGAAGTCGCCCTGCCGGCAGGGCGTGCAGTGGCCGCAGCTGCCGCCGAACCAGCCGACGCCCACCCGGTCGCCGGTCTGCCAGCCCCAGTCCTCGATGCCCTCGCCGATCTCCTCGATCCGCCCGGCGATCTCGTGTCCTGGCACCACGGGGAAGGTGATGCCCGGCAAGCCGTCGTTCACGAAGAAGCTGTCGCTGTGGCAGACTCCGCAGGCCTCCACGGCGATCCGCACGTGCCGGGGACCCGGCCGGGGGACCTCGCGTTCGACGATCTCGAACGGTCCGCCCGCGGTGGTCACCTGCGCGACTCGGTAGGTACTCATGCGTCTCTCCCGGAGCGGGTACGACGGTACGGTCACACCCCCTCCCCAGCACACCAGCTCCGGGCCGATCGCGCGCGTCGAGCCCCCGGTTCACCGCGGAGTGACGCCGGCGGTACGGGGTGTCACGAGGAGGCGAGGTCGGGCGCGAAGGGCTTGCCGGGCCGGTCGACGTAGTCGCGGACCGGTTCGGCGGGGGCGGTGGGGCCGGCTGGTGGCCACGGTTCCTCAGGGAGGGGCGACAAGGAACCGGCACGTCGGTGAAGTCGACGTGCCGGTAGAGGAGTTGACGCTCGACTCGGGTGGTGCGTGCGGTGCCGCGCGTACGACACCGCCGGGTACCGGCGCGCCGGCCCGGTCAGCAGGTGATCGTGCCCCGGCGCAGGGCGTGGCCGCCGTCGTTGCTGTCGTCGGACCAGTACACGGGCTTGCTGCCGCCCGTGCACGCGTCGGAGCCGGAGACCGAGAAGCCCTCGTTGTTGAGGTTGTCCATGCCGGACGGACGGTTGTGGACCGCCGTGGTGGCGAAGACCCCGGACGCGTTGATCTTCATGGTCCGGTGCTGGCCGTCGCAGGTGTCGTCGCAGACCGCCCAGAGGCGGGAGGCCTGCGGCTCCCACTGGAGTTCCATCACGCCGGCCATGCCGCTGCTGACGGACGCGACGCGGGTGAAGGTGCCGCCGTCCTCGAGGACGTAGCCGTAGATCATGCCGGTGCCCTCGACGCCGACGAAGAACACGCCGCCGGTGTGGGAGCCGTAGCCGGCCGGGGTGTAGGCCGCGCCCGTGGAGGCGTCCTTGAACCCGGCGGCGGTCAGGGCCGCGTCGGGGACCCAGGCGATGCCCTCCAGGCCGAGGTTGGAGCCCACCGGCGGCAGGTCCGGGGTGAGGTTCCACTCGGTGCCGGCGGTGAGCGTGGTGGAGGTGCCGCTCACGTCGTACTTGAGGACGGACAGGCGGCTGGTGCCGGAGGAGTCCGCGTTGCGCTCGCTCGCCACGTAGACGCCGCCGCTCGACCCGGAACCGGTCAGCGTGACGCCCTCGTCGTCGGGCGTGCCGGAACCGCCGGGGAACCGCAGGGACTTGCCGGAGGACCAGCCGCCGGTGGTGTCAGCCTTCCAGGCGGTGGAGCCGTTCGGGACCAGGCGCCACAGCTTGCCGCTGTTCTGCGCCGCCCACATCACGTTCCCTTCCTGGTGGAGGCCGCTGAGGTCGGAGCCGAAGACGTTCTTGGCGTCGGCGGTCGCCACCGAGGACCCGCCCGGCCAGGCCGTCGGCGAAAGGCCGCCGGAGCCACAGGCGTTGGCGGCACCGAGCGTCAGGGCCGCCGAGCCGAAGGCACCGGTGCCGTCCGGGCAGCGCGACCACGACGGGGCGGAGTGCCCGCTCCAGCTGAAGCTGTCCACCAGGGTGGTGCCGTCGGCGAGGTAGAGGCGTGCCTCGTCGTCGGAGCCCAGGCCGAAGGCGTTGTGCACGTCGAAGGCCACGAACCCGCCGGGGGCGAGCGTGGTTCCGGCGGCTATCGCGTACTCGGAGCTGTTGTTGTCGTCCTTGATGATCCAGCCGGACAGGTTCACCGAGGCGGTGCCCTTGTTGTACAGCTCCACCGAGTCGTTGACGCTGCCGGTGGTCACCACCTCATTGATCCGGATGTCGTCGGCCGCGGCCGCGTGGGCGGGGGACTCGGTCAGAGCGCCGACGGCGAGCGTCGGGCCGGCGACGGCGACGAGCAGAGCACGGAGGCTGCGACGCCACCGGCGAGCGCGTGATTCGGTCACGAAGTCCGTCCTGGGTTTTCGTTGTGACAGGCCGCCAGGACCCTTCCTGCGCAGCCCGAACGGCCCCCTTCACCCAGGTGAGGCCGGTATGAACGGTCGGCGAACCACCAAGATCACATGGCGCCGGGCGCCGCCCCCGACCGCGGTGGCGTCAGAGGTCGCCGACGGCCCGTCGCCATGGTCAAGACTGCGTCATCTCCGCGCCGCGGCTGAGAGAGCGGGCGCCGGGCGACGTACCACGGAGCACACGGCAACGACTCCTGAAAGGCGCCTCCTTGAACCCGCGACGCATCGCCCCGCTCCTCGCCGCAGGGCTCGTCTCCCCGCTCCTGCTCGGGGCGTGCGGCTCCTCGGACGGATCAGGCTCCGGCGGCGCCGCGCCCGCGGCCCCGGCCGCGTCGGCCCCCACGGTCCCCGCACCGGCGGCTCCGGCGGCGGGCGGCGCCGCGAGCACCGGGTCCTCGGCGGTCACCACCGGTGTGGCGGCCACGGCGGTGCACGGCGTCGGCACCGTCGTCACCGACGACCGGGGCATGACCCTCTACCGCTTCGACGAGGACCGGCCGGATCCGTCCCGGTGGACCTGCTCCGGCACCTGCACGAAGACATGGCTGCCGGTCATCGTCGGCGACGCCGTGCGGACCTCGGGAGTGGGCAGGAACCTGCTCGGCACGGTCCACCGCGACGGCGAGAAGCAGCTGACCCTCGCCGGATGGCCCCTCTACCGGTACAGCGGCGACACCGCGGCCGGACAGGCGAACGGCCAGGGCAGGGACGCGCGGTGGCACGCCGTCGCCCCGTCCGGCGCGAAGGCCGCCGCGACCGGCTGATCGGACACCGTGGGCCTGCCGCGCTGAACCTCCCGGCCCGCCGCCACGTACCAGGGTGCGGTGGCGGCCCGGTGCCGCCCCGGCGCACCGCCAGGGAAACGGCCCGGCGGACGACGCGCCGCCAGGAGAAGGGGTCGAACGATTTCCACGGACCTGAGCCGTCCGGCCGGCGGCACGCTCGAAGCGGCCACCCCGGCCCCGCGGTGGGAGACGGCGGCCGGGACCCGCGGCCGCCCGCAGGTGGCCGGCCTGGACGGCCTCCGCGGCCTGGCCGCCCTGTATGTGGTGCTGTTCCACTGCTGGCTGTACACCTTTCCCGGCTACCCCGACAGTTCCGCGCCGCCGTGGCTGAAGGGGCTGATGTTCGGGCGCCTCGCCGTCGTCTTCTTCCTGGTGCTGTCCGGCTTCTCCCTCGCGCTCTCACCGGCCCGCCACGGCTGGCGGCCCGGCGGTGCCGCCCGGTTCCTGCGCCGGCGTGCCTGGCGGATCCTGCCGCCGTACTGGGCGGCGCTGGCGCTGAGCCTGCTCGTCTCGTCCCTCGTGGTGCCGGCCTCGCACCACGGCGCGCCCACCGGCGGGACCGTCCTGGTGTTCGGCCTCGTCCTCCAGGACATGATCACCGCGCCCACGCCGAACGGCGCGTTCTGGTCGATCGGCGTGGAGGCCGAGCTGTACCTGCTCTTCCCGCTGCTGCTCCTCGTGCGGCGGCGGACGAACGCGGTGGTCCTGGCCGGGTGCGCGGCGCTCCCGGTGATCGTCCTCGGTCTGGCCGCGCCGGGCGGCAACCCGGTGGAGGGCGAGAACCTGCTCGCTCCCCACCTCGCGCCGGTGTTCGTCGCCGGCCTGATCGGCGCGGGGATCGTCACCGCGCGGGAGCGGGTGCGGCGCCTGCCCTGGGCCTGGTTCGCGGCGGCGGCCGCCCTGCCCGTCCTGGTCGTCGGCGTCGTCAAGGGCTCCGTGTGGACGGTGGACCACTACTTCTGGATCGACCTCGCCGTCGCTCCCGCCATGGCGATGCTGCTCGCCGCGGTGGCCACCGGCAGGCCCGCCCCGCTCCTGCGGCTGCTGGACAGCCGGCCGGTACGGGGCCTCGGCGACCTCTCCTACAGCCTCTACCTGATCCACCTGCCGGTCGTCCTGACGGTGATCCGCCGCGTGGCGCCGCACCTGGTGGCTCCGGGCCTGCCCACGTTCTGCCTGACGCTCGCCGTGGCCCTGCCGGTCTCGGTGTCCGGGGCCTGGCTGTTCTCGCGGATCTTCGAGCTGCCGTTCAAACGCAACAGGTCCTGGCGGGCGCTGGTCGGGCGGCGGACCTGAGCGGACCGGACCGGCGGCCGGGCCGGCCCCGTACGGCGGGAGCCGCTGTCCCGGGCGCGGCGGGCGTCCCGGGACAGCGGCTCCTCACGTGGGCGACGGGCTCAGGGGACGAGCCGCCACTGCTCGATGTAGCCCACGTCGATCGCGGCACGGTCCTGGACCCGGAGCTTCCAGGTGCCGTTCAGGGGCTGCGCGGAGGCGTCGACGGTGAACGTCTGGTCGACGTTGTCGGCGGAGCCGCCGCTGCGGTTCAGCAGGGAGTAGGCGGTCCCGTTGGGGCCCACCAGGTCGACGGTCAGGTCACCCCGGTAGGTGTGGACGATCTTGACGTAGACCTGGGTGGTGGCGGAGGCGTTCCCGGTGCGGCCGGTGACCGTCACCGGGGACTCCACGGCGGGGCCGTTGTCGGGGATGTCGACCCGGCTGGAGTTGGCGTAGATGTAGGCCACCTGCCAGGAGAAGTGCCGGGTGGCGGACGCGCCGGTGTCGTCGGTGACCGTGATCGTGACGTCGCTGGTCCCGAGCGTGGTGGGGGTGCCGGTGATCAGGCCCGTGTCGCTCATCGTCAGGCCGTCCGGCAGACCGGTCGCCGTGTAGGTCAGGGCCGCGCCGGAGTTCGTGGTGTAGGCGTCCGCCTGGAGGGACACCTGCTGCCCGACGCCGCTGATCTGGTCCGCGATCGGCGCCACGTTGACGCCCAGCGCGATCCGGTCGCCCACGTTGATCGCCGCCCACGCGTTGGCGACGGCGAGGTAGGAGGGGCTGTAGGCGCCGAAGAGGTCGGCCGCGGCCTGGAGGGTGGCGGTGCGGGCGCCCGCGTAGTTCGTGCTCGACGTCATGTAGGTGCTGAGCGCGCGGTACCAGACCTGCCGGGCGTTGTCGATGCCGATGCCGGTGACCGGCTGGCCGTCGTAGGTCGGGCTGTCGTAGGAGACGCCGTTGACGGTCTTCGCTCCGCTGCCCTCGGAGAGCAGGTAGAAGAAGTGGTTGGCCGGGCCCGAGGAGTAGTGGACGTCGAGTCCGCCGAGGGACGGGCTCCAGTAGTCGCTGGACGCGCCGTCCTTGGACGGCTTGTCCATGTAACGCAGCGGGGTGCCGTCGCCGTTGATGTCGATCTTCTCGCCGACCAGGTAGTCCGGGACGTCGGCGGGCAGGTTCTCGTAGAACTCGACGGCGGCGGCGAAGATGTCGGAGGTCGCCTCGTTCAGGCCGCCCGACTCGCCGGAGTAGGTGAGGCCCGCGGTGGCGGCGGTGACGCCGTGGCTCATCTCGTGCGCGGCGACGTCGAGCGCGGTGAGCGGGTGGGTGTTGCCGGAGCCGTCGCCGTACGTCATGCAGAAGCAGGCGTCCTGCCAGAAGGCGTTGACGTAGTTGTTGCCGTAGTGGGCGCGGCTGTAGGCGGCGACGCCGTCGTTGCGGATGCCGTTGCGGCCGAAGACGTCCTTGTAGAAGTCCCAGGTGGCCGCCGCGCCGTAGGCGACGTCCACGCCCGCGGTCTGCCGGTTGGCGACCGTGCCGTCGCCCCAGACATCGTTGTCGTCGGTGAACAGGGTGCCGGTGCCCGAGGTGCCCTGCTTCAGGTCGTAGGTGCGGTGGCCCGCGCGGTCGCCGTCGACGAGCTGGTAGGTCGAGCCGGAGAGCGTGGTGCCCAGCGGCACGGTCCCGTCGAACTGCCCGATGCCGACGCCGGTTTCGACGCCCTGGTAGCGGAAGAGCTGCTTGCCGGTCGCCGCGTCGGTGATCACGTGGAGTTCGTTGGGTGTGCCGTCGTCCTGGAAGCCGCCGACGACGGACTCCCAGGCCAGGGCCGGGCGGCCGGAGGCGGCCCAGACGACGAGGCGGGGGCCGGTGCCGACCGCGGGGCGCTCGGCGCCCGCCTTCGCCGCGGTGGTGAGCGCCTGGTCGCGCGCCGCGGCCGCGGAGATCTTCGCCTTGGTGGTGGGGAGGGCGAGGGCCGCCTTCGTGGCCTTCGTGACCGTGAGGCGGGCGCCGCTGCGGTGCACGACCAGGTCTCCGCCGAGGACGGGCAGGCCCGCGTAGGTGCGCTCGTAGCGGGTGTGGGTGGTGCCGTCGGCGTCCTGGGTGACGTCCTTGACGACGAGCTTCTCGGCGCCGCCCAGGCCGAGGGTCCTCGCGGTGTCGGCGGCGGCGGTCGCGGCGCTCTTGAGCAGTGCGGTGTGCCGTGCCGGCGACAGCGCCGCGGGGGCGGCGCCGGCCCGGGGGGTGGCGTGGATCCGGGCGGGGGCCGGTGCGTCGGAAGAGGCCAGGGCGGTGCCCTGCTGAAGGCCGGCCGCGAGCAGGGTGGTGGCGGCGGCCAGCGCCAGGCCGGCGCTGCCTCTGACACGGCGATGGTGACGGTCCTGCCGGAACATGGCGTTCTCCTTCTGTGGGGTGGTCGGGCCCGGTGGAGCCCGGGAGAGCGGGTCGGCTGGGTCGAGCCGTCCGGCGGCGCGCGAGTGCGGGGGAAGGAGCGCATGGGCACGGGGCGACGGGGTGACGTCCACTCGGGCATGCGCATGACATGAGAAAGGGGATGCGGGTATTGCGTGAGGTACCTGTGAGTGGACGGTGAACTTCCGGAGAGCAGATTGGCATCCGCCGCCCGAGACTGTCATGAGCGCATCAGACAATCGGCTGGAACTGATGGTTGCGAGCGGGGGTTTCCAGCACGGCGACAGCGCTTTCCGGTCGCGGGGACCACAAGGCGCGCCGATCCGCGGTGAGGGGGAATCACCGAGGCGCCCCGCACACGAGCACCGGTCAGTCACGCGAGGGCGCGCGGGGGCGGGCGCCCCGGTCGTGCCGTTCGTTCAGTCGCGCTGTACGACGATCATGGCCATGTCGTCGTCCCGCCGGCCGCCCGTGTGCGCGCGGACATCCGCGGCGAGCCGCTCGACGAGCAGGCCCGGCGTCGCGTCCGCCCACGCCGTGGCGCGCTCGACGAGCGGGTAGAAGTCGCCGTCGCCGTTGCGGGCCTCGCTCACCCCGTCCGTGTAGAGCACCAGCCGGTCGCCGTGCGCGAACGGGAAGGTCGCCGCCGCGTAGCAGGCGCGGGCGCCGTCCGTGCCGTGCGCACCGGCCGGCCACACGCCGAGGCCGAGCGGCGGCGCGGGGTCGGGAACGGCCAGCACCAGCGGCTTCCTGGCGCGGCCGCGCAGCAGGATCGGCGGCGGATGCCCCGCGCTGACCAGGTGCAGCACCGGTTCGTCGTCCGGGATGTCCATGACAGCGGCGGTCACGAACCGCTCGGCGGCGTCCTCCGTCGGCTCCGAGAACTCCGCGAACCCCCACCGGGCGGCGTCCTCGATGTAGGCGACCAGTTCCGGCAGCGGGATCCGGCGGTGCGCCGCGGCCCGGAAGGCGCCCAGCACGATCGCCGTGTCGCTGATCGACGGCAGCCCCTTGCCCCGGACGTCACCGATGAGCAGGCGCGTGCAGCCGGGGACCCGCGCGGCGGCGTAGAGGTCGCCGCCGATGGTCGCGTCCACTTCCGCGCTGCGGTACCGGGAGGCGAGGATGACGGGGCCGGCCCGCTGCGGCAACGGCCGCAGGACCACACGCTGAGCCGCGTCGGACACCGTGCGCACCCGGACGAGTTCGCTCTCGCGCCGCTCCCGCAGCCGCGTGAACAGGACGAAGAAGACGGAGACGGCGAGGAGGGCGGCGATCTCCACGAGGACGCTCTCGGTGCTCAGCGTCCGCCGCTCCATGCCGGCGAAGACCAGCGCGAGGACGGCCAGCAGGCCGATCAGGGCGGTGGCGCGCGGCCCGGCCCCGACCGCGGCGACCGCCACGGCGACGACGAGGAGGTGGGCGAGATGGATGTCCGGCGGCAGGAAGCCGTCGGCCACCGGGATCGCCACGATCAGCAGGAGAGGACCGGCCAGCCACAGACGTCCCGGCGCGGAGCGGCCCCATCCGCGGAAGGTGTCGACCAGGGATGTCGTGATCATCAAAGCGCTCACGTCGTACTCCGGTACTCGTCGTCTAGCACCGGCAACGCGTGATGACATGTCCCCCATTCCCGGACACCATGCGATGTGACCGTAGGGCTGCGCTCCGTGCCGTGCGGACGGGCCGCGGGGACGGCGCCTCGTCACTGGTGGCAGGGGGGCCGCACAGAACGGTGACCGCGGCCGGGCCGCGGGGGGCCGCCGGGGGGGCCGCGCCTCCGGCAAGGTGCCGACGCCTGGCGTCCGTCTCGGGGCGCGGACCGCCCGCGGTCCCGGTCTCCGGGCGGATTCCGGCACATCTCCCCACGGTCGCCGCGAGGGGCGGCCGGCGTTCCGCACCCGGCCCGGCAGGCCGGTGCGCCGGGGGCCGCCGGCCGGGCCAGGAGTGGCGGCGGGTGGGGGCCTGGCGTGGAATGGAGGAGCGGGGGTCGGTGAAGAGGTGGAGGCGTCGTGGGTGTGACACCGCTGACCGAGATCCTCGCCAGGCCTTTCGAGGAGCGTTACGCCGTACCGGCCATCAACGTGTTCAACGACCTCACCATGGAGGCCGTTCTGGCGGCCGCGGTGGAGAACGCGTCGCCGCTCATCGTGCAGACCTCCGTGAAGACCGTGCGCTCCGTCGGCAGCGACGTGCTGTTCGCCATGTGGAAGGCGATGACCGCCGGCATCGAGGTGCCGGTCACCCTGCACCTGGACCACTGTCCCGAGCGCGAGGTCATCACCGAGTGCCTGCGGCGCGGATGGAACTCGGTGCTCTTCGACGCCTCCACACTGCCGGTGGAGGAGAACATGCGGCAGACCGTCGAGGTGGTCGCGGAGGCCCGCGGGTTCGGTGCCGCGGTCGAGGGCGAGATCGAGTCGATCACCGGTGTGGAGGACGGCGTCGGCAGCGACACCGCCGCGGAGCGGCAGGATCTGGCGGTCGCCCTGGAGTTCCTGCGGACCACGCGCGTCGACGTCTTCGCACCGGCGATCGGGAACGCGCACGGGTCCTACAAGCGGGCGCCGGTGCTCGACGCGCAACGCGTCTCCGACATCGTGGCGGCCCATCCCGTGCCCATCGCGCTGCACGGCGGCAGCGGCCTGTCCGACGAGCAGTTCCGCGACCTGATCTCCCGGGGCTGCGCGAAGGTCAACATCTCCACGGCCCTCAAGGAGACGTACATGAAGTCGAACCTGGCCTTCCTGCGCACCGCGCAGGAGCGGCAGAAGTGGGATCCGCCGTCGCTGTTCCGCGACGTCCGCCGGGACGTCATCGAGCTGGCCGGTTCACTGATGCGGCTCTTCGGCAGTGCCGGGCGGGCGGCCTAGTCGTGCCCGCGCTCGTCTTCGACTGCGACGGCGTCCTCGCCGACACCGAACGCGACGGTCACCTGCCCGCCTTCAACCGGACGTTCGAGGAGTTCGGTCTGCCGGTGCGGTGGAGCGACGCGGAGTACGCGCGGAAGGTGACCATCGGCGGCGGCAAGGAGCGGATGCGCTCGCTGCTGACCCCGGACTTCATCGCCGCGGCCGGCCTGCCGTCCGATCCGGCCGCCCTCGACGAACGGGTCGCGGCCTGGCACCGGCGCAAGACCGAGATCTACACGGCCATCATCGGCAGCGGAAGCATCCCGCCCCGGCCCGGCGTCCGGCGGGTCGCCAGGGCGGCGCACGAGGCCGGCTGGACGCTAGCGGTCGCCTCCACCTCGGCGGAGCCGTCCGTCCGCAGCGTGCTCGAACTCGCCATGGGCCCCGAACTGGCCGCGCACTTCAGCGTGTTCGCCGGAGACGTGGTCCCGCACAAGAAACCGGCCCCGGACATCTACGCCTTCGCCCTGGACCGGCTCGGCGTGGACGCGGCGCGGGCCGTCGTCGTCGAGGACAGCCGCAACGGACTGCTGGCCGCGCTCGGCGCCGGACTCGCCTGCGTGGTCACGACGAGCGCCTACACGGGCGGCGAGGACTTCACCGGCGCCTCCCTGGTGGTCACCTCGCTGGGCGATCCGCCGCCCGAGGAGACCGTGGCGCGGGTGCTGAGCGATCCGCTCGGCATCGCCCCGGGGCCCTGGATCGAGCTCGCGGACCTCGCCGGCCTGCTCGGCACCGTGGGCGGGGCGGGCCCGGATCCCGCCCCGTCCGATCCCCGGCCGCACTGACCTAGCGGCAGTCAGGAGAGACATGTCAGCGCCATCGTCCTCGTCACCCGCCCCGCCGTCGGCGCCCGGCGGCGACCTCGCCTTCGTCGTGCGGGTCGTCGCGCGGACCGCGGTGGACAACGAACGGGCCTTCAGCGACCTCGACGCCGTCGCGGGGGACGGGGACTTCGGGTACTCGCTCGCCCGCGGCTTCGAGATCGTGCTCGCCGACTGGAACGACCTCGCCGGCGACGCGCCCGCCGATCTCCTGAAGAAGGTCGCGATGGTGATCTCCAAGCGGGTCGGCGGCACGTCCGGGCCGCTGTGGGGAACCGCCTTCCTGCGGGCCGCCGGTGCCGTGAGGGACCGGCCGGAACCGGGCGGCGGGGACGCCGTCGCCATGCTGCGGGCCGCCGCCGAGGGGATCAAGGCGCGCGGCAGGTCCGACGTCGGCGACAAGACCCTGCTGGACGCGCTCGTTCCGATGACCGACGCGCTGGAACGGCGGCTGGCCGAGGGCCCGCCGGCGTCCGGCGCCGAACTCGCGGCACTGGCCGCGTCGACCGCGCGGGCCGCCGCTGACGCGACGGCGCCCATGCAGGCCAGGCGCGGCCGACAGAGCTACACCGGTGAGCGCAGCATCGGCTCGCCCGACCCGGGCGCGGTGGCGGTCGCGGTGATGGCCGAGCGGGTGGCCGCCGAATGGGACGCACGCGGCTGACACGACCGGCAGGACCAGGAGGTGCGGCATGAAGAAGTTCGTCAACGATCCGAAGGACTACGTCTCGCAGATGCTGGAGGGGCTGGCCCTGGCCAACCCCGGCACCCTGAGGTACGTGCCCGAGTACAACCTGATCATGCGTGCCGACGCCCCGCGGGAGGACAAGGTCTCGATCGTGCAGGGGTCCGGATCCGGTCACGAGCCGGCGCACGTGATGACCGTCGGCAAGGGCATGCTCGACGCCGCCTGCCCGGGCGACGTGTTCGCCGCGCCGCCCGCCGACTACGTCTACGAGACGGTCAAACTGGTCGCCTCCGCCAAGGGCGTGCTGCTGCTGGTCAACAACTACACAGGGGACCGCATGGCGTTCGAGATGGCCGAGGAGCTGTCCCAGGCCGACGGGGTGACCGTGCGGACCCTGTTCATCGACGACGACGTGGCCGTGCAGGACTCGACGTACACCGTGGGCAGGCGCGGGGTGGCCGGCAACTTCTTCGTGATGAAGGCCGTCGGGGCGGCCGCCGAACGCGGTGCGGACCTCGACGAGGTGTACCGGATCGGCGAGAAGGTCAACTCGGTCACCCGCACCATGGGCCTGGCCCTCACCGCCTGCACGCCTCCTGCGAAGGGGTCACCGCTGTTCGAACTGCCGGACGACTCGATCGAGATGGGCGTGGGCATCCACGGCGAACCGGGCCGCAGGCGCGAGAAGCTGCGGTCGGCGGACGAGATGGTGCGCGAACTGGTCGACGCGGTCGTGGACGACCTGCCGTTCTCCTCCGGGGACCGTGTCGCGCTGATGGTCAACGGTCTGGGCGGCACACCGATCGGCGAGCTGTACCTGGTGTACGGGCTGGCCCACCGGCAACTGGCCGAGCGCGGCATCGACGTGGGGCGCAGCTACGTCGGCGAGTACTGCACCTCGCTCGACATGGCCGGTGCCTCGGTGACCCTGGTCCGCCTCGACGACGAGATCTTCGACCTGCTCACCGACCCCGCGGAGATCCCGATCCGGGTCTTCTGAGGCGCCGTGTCACGCGTGCCGCCGCCATGACCGCGGAGCGGAGGGCTTGTGGAGGCGATGTGCGGGCATACGGGTTTCACCCTACGAGAGGAGCCTGATCATGCCCGGCATCATCGCGGCAGTGTTGTTCTTCATAGCCTTTCTGATCAACGCGGCGGACATCAGCACCAACGACACGTTCACCTCCACGAACGTGATGCTGCTGGGACTGACCGCCCTGGCTCTGCACGTCGCCGGCATCGGCACCGGCTGGTCGTACCGGAGGCGGCGCTGACCTCCTGCTCCCCTCCCGTGGGGGGGGGGGGGGCGGCCCCCCCCCCCCCCCCCCACGACCCGGATCCGGTCAGAGCAGTCGCCTGATGTCCCCGCGCACCCGGTAGAAACCGCCGGCCGCCGTGTGCAGGGAGTCCACGACGTAGCGGGCACCGGGCTCGCGTATCGCCCGCGGGAACTGGACGTTCAGCGACTGGTCGTAGCCGTCGGACACGACGTGCACCCGGACCCGGCCCGACTCCTGGACGCACTCCACGACGATCGCGCCGGTGGGCGCCTGGGCGACGGTGGCCACCGCGCTCACGGTCGTGGCCGGCGCGTAGGCGGGCATCGCCGCGGCCAGCTTGACGTCCCGGGGCACCGGCACCGTGCCCTGCTGGGCCGCCGTGACGGCCGCCTCGCTCGCGTCCACGCAGACCAGAGAGCCGTCGGTGGTCACCAGGTAGAGCCGCTCGTCGTGGTACTGCATCGACAGCGCCGAGCCGCCGCCGGTGCCGAGCTTCCACAGCCGGGTGCCGTCCTGGTCGAAGCAGTAGACGGACGAGGCCGCGTCGCCGGCGAACACGAACCGGCCGCCGGGCGAGGTCGCGCACGAGTACACCGCGCTGTCGCAGGTGTACGTGGCCTCGATCGTGCCGGTCGTCTTCGCCAGCCGCTGGACCGCCTTGTGGGCCGTGCCCGCGTACACCACGGCCCCCTCCTGCCAGCCGAACAGCACCCCGCCCCTGGTGGGCGTGTGCCACAACTCCCGGCCGCCGTCCGGAGCGTAGGCGGTGACGCCCCGGCTGTGTCCGTGGTAGACGGCCCGTTCGTCGGCGCGGACCATCCAGGCGTGCTCGCCCTGGCTGCGGCGGGCCCACTGGTGCTCGTCCTCGTGGTCGATGACGGTCAGCCGGCCGTCGCGGTCGGAGACGTCCAGCACGCCCTCGTGGATGTCCAGCCAGAAGATGTCGACGTCCGCCGCGATGTCGTAGGCCACGAACGGGAGCTTCGAGGACAGGTCGTACACCTTGCCGTCGTCGCATCCGGCGTAGATCCAGAAGTCGTCCGCGACCAGGCACTTGACGCCGTCCGGGAGGCTGAAGCGGGCCAGCACGCCGCCGTCGTGGTCGAGGGTGTAGACGTCGCCCGACTGGTTGCCGACCCAGCAGCGGTCGTCGTCGACGTGGATGCCGAACGCGGCGGAGCCGGTGCGGAAGCGCCACAGCACCGGCGCGGCCGCGCGGGCGGTGGAGGGGGCCGAGGCGACCTGACGCCGGGTCACCGAGCGCGGGGCGCGGGCCCCCTGCACGGCCGGGGCGTAGCCCTTGCGGACCTTCTCGCCGAGCTTCTTCGCGGCGGCGGCCCGGGCCTTCTCCGCCGTCGCGAACGTCGTCGTCTGCGTCTGCCCCTCGGCGCCGATCCGGCCGTACCGCACGGTCACGACCAGGTCGGCGACGGACACCTCGTAGAACTTGTGCGCGGTGCCGTCGTCCTGCGACAGCTCCAGGTACGTCGTCGACACCGCGGCGGAACCGGTGGACATGGCAGACCAGACCCCTCCCCATACGGACCCGCCGGCCGTCCGGCGGGTCCCACTGATCGAACCGTAGTCGGGGGCACTGACAACGGACTTCGCGATCAGTCGTGCGGGGGCGGGTGCCGGTGGTGCCGGGACCCGGCTCCGGCGCGGGTCACCGGCACCTGGCGAGCCGGGTCAGTGGCGGCCGCCCCGGTGCCGGCCCCAGGTGACCTGGTCCACCACGCGGTTGCGGTCGTTGCGCAGGGTCGCGGTGTCGGCGACGTTGTCCCAGGCCTCGTGACGGCGGTCCTGGTACACGTCGGTGGCGTTGTCGCGGCCCACGCCGGTGTGGACGCGGACCGTGGCCCGTCCCTCCAGGCGGAAGTGACGGAAGGTGTAGTGGTGGCCGTCCCTGCCGCTCAGCGTCCAGTGGTCCAGGTTCACCGACCGGCGCGTGGTGTTGGTGATGTCGACGTACTCCTTGTTGAGGGAGCGGTTGGAGTTGTCGTCGCGTCCCGGGGAGTCGTACCGGACGCTGCTGATGACCACGTCGCCGTGCGGGCGGGCGGAGTGCTGGCCGGCGGCGGCGGCCGGCAGCGCGATGGCGCCCACGGCTGCCGTGGCCACGGCAGCGGCGGCGGTCAGACGGCGAGCGATCACGGATACGGACATGAGGTCCCCCTTCGCAGGGCCGGACATCCCGGGCTGGCGACGCGGAAGTCGCAGGTCACCCGGGATGTTCTGGGCAGTTCGGCGGCCGGTCGGCCGCACACCCACACCCTGCCCACGGCGCGGAGGGAATGTGAGGGCTACGAGAAGGTCATGACTGTTCCGTCATATTCCTATGACTCTCTGCTGCAACCTCCATGTATGCGGCGAATGCACGAAGTTGACGGCCTCTCACCGTCTGGCCACTTGTGTCCGAAGGGTCCTCGGCGCGAGCCACCCCCGTGCGCCACCCCCCGGCTCCGCGGGACGTCACCCGAAAGTGAGTAACAGCAGACGCCGCCGGCGCGGGCCCGCGGCACCCGAACGCGGTGCGGACGACGAGGTCAGGACCGCGACCGCACGGGCGCCGCCGCACCGTCGGGCGAGCCGTCCGCCGCCGTGCCGTGCAGGAGGCCGCGTTCCAGGTCGTCGAGCGCCTGCCGGGCCGCACCGATCCGCGACAACAGCAGGACCCGGTCGTCCGGTTCGCACGACGGGCCCTGCCCCGCCCGCCCCTGCTCCCCTTCCTGCTCCTGCTCCTGCTCCTGCTCCTGCGCTTCCATCTGCCGGGCCTCGTCGAGGGACGTGATGACCACGCCGATCAGCACGTTGACGAGCACGAAGGAGGCGATGAGGACGTAGGAGGCGTAGTAGGCGAGACTCCAGCGGGATACCTCCAGGCCCGCGTGGACCGCGTCGCCGATGCCGTCGAGGGTCATCAGGAGGAAGAGGGTGAGGACCGCGCGCCCGATGGAGCCGTAGTGCGCGGGGTCGTGGCGGCCGAAGAAGACCCAGCCGACCATGGCGTACACGTACAGCAGCAGGGCGCCCACCAGCAGGAAGCTGAGGGTGCCCGGAAGGCTGCGGGCGACGGCGGTGAGCACGACGCGCAGTTGCGGCAGGAAACGGGCCGTGCGCAGCACCCGGGCCAGCCGCAGCAGGCGCAGCACGGTGGTGTTCTCACGGACCACCGGCAGGAAGGCGCACAGCACCACGGCGAGGTCGAAGAGGTTCCACGGGTCGCGGACGAAGTCCCGGGGCCGGTCGGCGTGCGCGCCCAGGCGCAGCAGGATCTCGACGGTGAAGACCGCCAGGCAGCCGTGCTCGGCCGTCCGTAACCAGCGGTGCCAGTCCTCGACCAGCCCCGGGTAGGTCTCCAGGCCCAGCAACGCGGCGTTCAGCAGGATCACGCCGAAGACGGTCAGGGCGAACCAGCGGGCCTCCGTCGTACCGCGGCAGCGGTGCGCCAGTCGCCGCCGGGCCGGCCGGCTCCGGTCACCGATGGTCCGGTTGTGCTGCTCCGGCATGCTGCTGCCACTGCTCCTCGGCTGTCGGGGACGGGTCCTGCCGACCCGGCGGGACGGCGGACTTGCCGCATGATCGTCCGCGGGGGAAACTTCTACAGCACTGTAGATCGAAATGCGGAAGGCAGTACTCATGTTCGGCTTGAGCGAGCTGGCCCTGATCCTCGTCGTCGCCGTCGTGGTCCTCGGCTTCAAGAAGCTGCCGGAGCTGACGCGTTCGGCGGGCAAGGCGGCCCGGATCCTCAAGAGCGAGACCAGGGCGCTCAAGGAGCAGGACGCGTCGGGCACGGGGACGACGGGGGCCGGTTCCGGCCGGGTGGTCTCGGGCACCGTCGTCGAGCCGGACGGCACACCGCGGCCCTGACCGCACGGGCGCCGCGCACGGGGCCGGTGCGGCCGAGGTGGCGTGATCTTCGCGGCGATGGCCAGAACCAGTATCCTTCCGCCAGCGTCGTAGCGGATGGTGCCGACGGCCTGACCTGTGGGGGGACCACATGAGCAGCGAGATCTACTTCAGCAACAACTACCGCGACCTCTGCGAGCGCAACGGCACGGGAGCCGGCTTCCAGTTCGAGTTCTCCTGCTCCCGCTGCTACGACACCTGGCGCTCGCCGTTCGAGCCGTACACCGGCGAGCGGGCGGCGAGCTGGCTCAGGAAGGGAACCGACCTGGCCTGGAGCATGCTCGGCAGCGCGGGCCGGGGCGTCACCTCGGCCGCGGACGGGCTCGCGGGAGCGGGCTACGGGCAGGCCCGCGACCGGGCGTTCGAGCGGGCGATCGCCAACGCCGAGGGCCACTTCAACCGGTGCGCCCGGTGCACCCACTACGTCTGCGGACGCTGCTGGAACGGCGCGCAGGGCCTGTGCTTCAACTGCGCTCCGGACACCGCGGCCGAGGCCATGGCCGCACAGCAGCGCGGCCAGAACGACATGGCCTCCCAGCGTGCGTACGCCGCCGGTCAGCAGGCGGGGCAGACCTACGACCCCACCAGGCCCCGGCAACTGGTCTGCCCCCAGTGCCGTACCGAGACCCACGGCTCGGCCTACTGCCCCGGCTGCGGCCACCACCTGGCGCAGACCACGCAGTGCGCCTCCTGCTCCGCGGTCGTCCCGGACGGCGCGGCGTTCTGCCCGGGGTGCGGCACCCGCCGGTAGCGCGGTGCGGCACCCGCCAGAGGACGGGCCGGTGCCCGCAGGGCCGGTCGGGGCCGGGCATATCGGTCGTGAACGCCTTTGATAAGGTCACCGCGTCGGACCGCCGGGCACCTGTCCGCGGTCCGCGCGACCACGGCATTCCCAGCCGGTAACGCGGGCCTGCGGGCCGTCAGCCCGGCCCCAGTCGCCAGGACCACGCGTGTCCGAGGCGGGGCATGCTCTCTCCCGCAGAGGCAGACCGCCATGCGCACGTCCCCGGCCGGCTCCCGCCGTGCCGCCCTGTCCCTCGCCGCCGTGCTCGCCGCGGCCTCCGTCACCGCGGCCGACTGCTCCGGCGCCGCCCACCCCGCGGACACCGCCGCCAGGAGCCCCCGGGCCGCCAAGGTGTCCGCGCCGCCCGTCCACGCGGACGTCGACTACCAGCTCGGCGGCGCCTACCCGCCGCCGAAGGGCGTCGCCGTGGTCTCCCGCGACCACACCGACTCCCCCGCTCCGGGCCTGTACAACATCTGCTACGTCAACGCGTTCCAGGCGCAGCCGGACGCGGAGGGCGAGTGGGACGCCGACCTCCTGCTGCGGGACCGCTCCGGGAAGGTCGTCATGGACGAGGACTGGGGCGAGGCGATGCTCGACATCGGCACGCCCGGCAAACGCGCGCGGATCGCCGAGAAGGTGGACCGCTGGATCGACGCGTGCGCCGACAAGGGGTTCGACGCCGTGGAACCGGACAACTACGACAGCTACACCCGCGCCCCGCGCGGCCTCCTGACGGCGGCCGACGCCGAGGCGTTCCAGACCCTGCTCGCCCGCCACGCCCACGCCCGGCACCTCGCCATCGCCCAGAAGAACACCCTCGAACTGGCCAAGGACCGCAAGCGGGTCGGCCTCGACTTCGCCGTGGTGGAGGAGTGCGGGCAGTACGCCGAATGCGGTTCCTACGTCGACGCGTTCGGCGACCACGTCCTCGTCGTCGAGTACACCGCACAGGGCATGCGCAAGGCCTGCGCGGGCTGGGGCGACCGGATCAGCGTCGTCCGCCGCGACCTCGACGTCACCCCGGCCGGTGAGGACGGCTACGTACGCGAGACCTGCGCCGGCTAGGGGGGTGTCTTGGGAGTCCCGGCGGGAGCCGGCTGCGCCGAATCCGCGCGGCGCGGCCCGACTTGACGTTACTGTCCGGTAAGTATCCTGCTGCCGGAGGTGGTTGCCCATGTCGTCGGACCGTTCACCGGGTCTCGTCGAGTCCGTACGCGCCCTGGCCGCAGGCGAGGTGACCTCGCGTCAGCTCGTCGCGGACTGCCTCGCGCGGATCGAGGCGACGCAGGACTCCCTCAACGCCTTCCGGATCGTCCGCCGGTCCGCCGCGCTCGCCGAAGCCGAGGCCGCCGACCGGGAGCTGGCGGCGGGCGGGCGCCGCCCGCTGCTCGGGGTGCCGGTCGCCGTGAAGGACGACACCGACGTGGCCGGCGAGCCGACCGCCTTCGGCTGCCCGGGGGACTTCCCGCCGGCGGCCGAGGACGGCGAGGCGGTACGACGGCTGCGCGCGGCCGGAGCGGTGATCATCGGCAAGACCAACACCTGCGAGCTGGGCCAGTGGCCGTTCACCGAGGGACCCGCCTTCGGGGCCACCCGCAACCCCTGGCAGCCGCGGCACACCCCGGGCGGCTCCTCCGGCGGGTCGGCGGCCGCCGTCGCGGCCGGACTGGTGCCGGCCGCGCTCGGCTCGGACGGCGCCGGATCCGTGCGCATACCTGCCTCCTGGACCCACCTCGTCGGCATCAAACCCCAGCGCGGCCGCATCTCGACCTGGCCGCACGGCGAGTCCTTCCAGGGCATCACCGTCAACGGCACCCTGGCCCGCACGGTCGCCGACGCCGCCCTGCTCCTGGACGCGGCGAGCGGCAACCACCCGAACGACCCGCACCGGCCACGGCCGTTGACGGTCTCCGAGGCCGTCGGCCGCGATCCCGGACGGCTGCGGATCGCCCTGTCCCTGAAGCCGCCGTTCACGGCGCTGCCCGCCCGCCTGTGGCCGGGCGTACGCGCCAGGGTCCTCGAAGTGGCCGAGAGACTGGCCGCGTCGGGACACACCGTCGAGGAGGCCGACCCGCCCTACGGACAGATCGGCCTCACCTTCGTTCCGCGCGCCACGGCCGGGATCGCCGAACGCGTCCGCGAGGTGCCGGCGCCCGGTCTGCTCGACCCGCGCACCCTGGAGGCGGCCCGGCTCGGCCGGCTGCTCGGCGGCGCCCCCCTACGGGCCGCCCGGCGCGCCGAGAGAGCCCTGCGCCACCGCATAGGCGGCTTCTTCGCGTCGTACGACGCCGTCCTCGCGCCGACCACCGCCGCTCCCCCGCCCCGCGTCGGCGCGCTGCTGGGGCTGGGCCCGTTCGCCACCGACCGGGCGATGATCGCCGCCTGCCCCTACGCCTGGCCGTGGAACGTGCTGGGGTGGCCCGGCGTCAACGTGCCCGCCGGGTTCGTGGACGGTCTCCCGGTGGGCGCGCAACTGCTCGGCCCGGCCGACAGCGAGCCGCTGCTCGTGTCCGTCGCCGCCCGGCTGGAGGACGACCTGCGCTGGCACGAGCGCTGGCCGCCGGCCGCGGACTCGCCGGCCGCGTGAGGCCATCGGGTCCGGTGCCGCGCGGCTTTCCCGGGACGTGACCGGCCCGTACGCTCTGACCATGGACGATGCGTCGATGGTCGGGCTGATGGGGCGGGTCACCGGAACGGTCGGGCCCGGACTCGTCGGTGAGGTGATCGTCCGAGTGCGCGGAGGCGCCGAGCACTTCCTCGCCTACGCCGCCGACGGCTCCACCCGGATCGAGCCCGGCACGGTGGTGATGGTGGTCGAACACCTGCCCCCGCGGACCGTCTACATCACGCCCGCGTACGACAGTTGAGCGAGCTTCGCCCCAGGTGAGGGGCGTATGCGTCAAGATTGCAACAAGGAACCGTCAGCGTCTTCACCCCGCGCTCGCGCAGGCGCACACTCCCTTCGTTCGGTGCCGTGAGGGCACCATGCAAAGGGGGCGTATGCCGATGGTCATCGGCGTCGTTGCGGGGGCGGCGGTTCTCGCCGTGCTCGTGTTGATCGGTGTGTTCAAGATGATGTGGCGGGTCGCCGAGCCCAACGAGGCGCTCATCATCTCCGGTTCGAACCATCGGACCGAGGGGCTCGAAGCAGGTATGGGATTCCGCATCGTGACGGGGCGCGGCACGCTCGTGCTGCCGGGCGTGCAGGCGGTGCGCAAGCTCTCGCTGGACCTGAACGAGACCGAGTTGTCGGTGGACTGCGTGACCCAGCAGGGCATTCCGCTGAAGGTGCGGGGCGTGGTCATCTTCAAGGTGGGCGACGACTTCGTGTCGATCGCCAACGCGGGCCGGCGTTTCCTGGACCAGCAGAAGCTGATGTCCGAGCGGGTGCACAACGTGTTCGCCGGTCATCTGCGGTCCATCGTGGGCGGGTTGACGGTCGAGGACATGATCCGCGACCGGGACAAGCTCACCGGCCAGACCCGCGCCGCCTGCGGCACCGAGATGGAGAAGCTGGGACTGATCGTCGACTCCCTGCAGATCCACGAGATCGAGGATCCGACCGGGTACATCAAGAACCTGGCGATGCCGCACGCGGCCGCCGTCCAGCGGGACGCGCGGATCGCGCAGGCGGAGGCGAACCGGCTGGCCACCGAGGCGGAGCAGGCCTCGTTCGCCCGGATGGCGGAAGCCACCCGGGACAGCGAGATCCTCCAGGCCGGCTACCAGGCCGAACGCGACAAGGCCGCGGCCCAGTCCCGCCAGGCGGGTCCGCTCGCCGACGCGGCCGCCCGGCAGGAGGTCGTCGTCCAGGAGACACGGGTCGCCGAACTGGAGGCGCAGCGGCGCGAGCAGCAGCTCCAGGCGGACGTCCGCAAGCCGGCCGACGCCAGGGCGTACGAGAAGCGCACGCTGGCCGAGGCCGAGCGCGACGCGCGCATCTCGGCGGCCCAGGCCAAGGCGAAGGAGACGGAACTGGCGGCGGCGGCCGAGGCGACCCGGGTCAAGACGGCCGCGAGCGCCGAGGCCGAGGCCACCAAGGCCCGCGGTACGGCGAGCGCGGCCGCGACCCGCGCCACCGGTGAGGCCGAGGCCGCCGCCGCGCAGGCCAAGGGTCTGGCGGCGGCCGAGGCGGCCAAGGCCAAGGGCCTCGCCGAGGCCGAGGCCATCAAGGCCCGAGCCGCCGCCCTGGCCGAGAACCAGGAGGCGGTCGTCGCCCAGCAACTGGCCGAGAACTGGCCGGAGATCGTCAAGGCCGGCGCCTCCGCGTTCGGCAACGTCGACAACATGGTGCTGCTCAACGGCGCCGACGGCATGGGAGAGATGTTCGCCAAGGCGCTCACGATGGGCGGTACCGGACTGGGGCTGGCCCGCCAGCTGCTGGCGTCGATGCACCAGAACGGGCAGGACCACGCGGAAGCTTCGCCGGTCCTCAACGGGGTCCAGGCCCCCAAGGCGCAGAAGGTCGTGGTGGAGCAGGACGGCGCCTGACCGGCGGCGCGGCGCACGGCGTGGATGCCCCCCGGCAGGTCCGGGGGGCATCTCCTTCTCTAATCGGCCTCGTTGAGCCGCCGCAGCAGCCCCAGCAGGGTGGTCCGTTCCGGCGCCGTCAGTCCGGCGAAGCAGCCGGCCAGCACCTTGCCGGCCACCCCGTGGCCGGCCGCGAGGATCCGCTCGCCCTCCGCGGTGAGACGGTGCAGGATGCGGCGCCCCTGGCCCGGCTCCCGTTCCACCAGTCCCCGCGCCGCCATCCGGGCCACCAGCGTGCCGAAGGCCTGCTCGCTCTGGAAGGTGACGGCGGCCAGCTCACGCGCCGAGGCGCCGGGCAGCCGGTCGATGGCGCGCAGCGCGTCCCACTGCGCGAGGGTGGTTCCGACGTCCGCGAGCGCGCTGTCCATCGCCCGGTGTTGCCGGTACTGGGCCTGTTTCACGGCTCGGCCGAGAACGTGCAGGTCGTCTTGCATGGGGCCAGCCTAACCCCTGACTAAGCTTGTTTATATAAAGATGTTTAGTTAGAGTCCTCGGCATGACGACGAACCACACCGTCCAGGTGTATCCCGACCTGCCCGTCTCCCTCACCGAGGCCGGTTCCGGCCGAACCGTCCTCCTCCTGCACGGAGGCGGCGGCCCCGCGACCGTCGCCGGCCTCGCCGCCCGCCTCGCGGAGTCCGGCCGCGTCCTCACGCCGGTCCACCCGGGCTGGGACGGAACACCCCGCCCCGACTGGCTGACCGACGTCGACGACGTGGCCACCGCCTATCTGCACCTGCTCCAGGACACCGGGGCGAGCGACGTCCTGATCGTCGGCTCCTCGCTGGGAGGCCGGCTGGCCACCGAGATGGCGCTCCGCGACACGGCCGCAGTGATCACCGGCCTCGTCCTCGTCAACGCCGTCGGCCCGGAGATCGACGGCGAGGAGGTCACCGACTTCTTCGCGCTGGACCCGCGCGCCCAGGCCGAGCACTCCTGGCACGACCCGGACCGCTTCCATGTCGACCCCGCCACCCTCCCCGCCGCCGAACTGGCCCGCCGCCGGGCCAACATGGAGACCATGCGGCTGCTCACCGACGGCGGCCGGATGACCAGTGCGAAGCTGCTGCCCCGGCTGGGCCGGGTGACACGGCCGGTGCTGGTCGTCTGGGGCGAGAGCGACCGGATCGTCACCCCCGCCTACGGAGCCGCCTGGGCGCGGGCCTTCCCCGAGGGCCGGTTCGTCCCGGTCCCCGGCGCCGGTCATCTTCCGCACATCGAACGCGCCGACGTGACGGCCGAGTTGATCGAGGCCGAGCTGCGCCGTACCGGCACCCCGCGTGTTCTCGCAGGGTGAGGCCCTTTAGGGTGCCCTCGTGACTGCGCTTACCGACGACGAGAACATTCCCGGCCGTTACGGCCCCACCGCGACCACCGAGGCCGACCCGCGCGAGGTCGGCAGGGTGCGCACCGAGTACTCCCCCGCCCACGACGGCGACCCCGACCCCGGTGAGATCGTGTGGACCTGGGTGCCGTTCGAGGAGAACGACGGGCGGGGCAAGGACCGGCCGGTGCTGGTCGTCGCCCGCGAGGCCGGCGGCACTCTGCTCGCGGTGCAGCTGTCGAGCAAGCGGCACGACGACGACCGCGAGTGGGTGGCCCTCGGCAGCGGCCCCTGGGACCGGTCGGGCCGCGACTCGTGGATAAACGTGGACCGCGTGCTGCGGCTGCACGAGGACGGAATGCGCCGCGAGGCCTGCGCGCTGGACCGGGGCCGCTTCAACCTCGTACGCAACCGCCTGCACGAGCGCTACGGCTGGCAGTGAGGCGCTAGAAGCCGGCCGGGAACCCCTCGGCGAAGGCCGCGCGTACCGTCGATCCCGGTGTGCGGTCGAGGATCCCGAAGACCACGTGGCCGAAGGTCCCGGCGAACCGCCCGCCGGGGCCCAGCAGCCCCCGGAAGGCCCCCGCGACCTGGCGGGGGTCGTTCTGGAAGACGCCGCAGCCCCAGGCGCCCAGGACCAGCCGCCGGTAGCCGTGCGCGGCGGCCACCTCCAGGACCCGTTCGGCCCGTCCGGCCAGGACGTCCGGCAGTTCGGCGGTGCGCTCCGGTGCCGTCCGGCGGATCACGCCGGCGTTGGGCGCGGCCGCGGTGAGGAAACCGGCGCGGTAGGGCTCGGCGAGGAGCCGGCCGCGGTCGTCGCGGAAGACCGGCACCGCCGGGGAGTGGATCACCCGGTCCGAGTAGAACGGGTCGCGGTGGGCGCGGTGGTGGTCGTAGAAGGCGCGGGCGTGCAGTTGGCAGGCGTAGAGCGCCGAGGCACGGCACAGGGCCTCCTCCTGCGCCTGGGCGCCGTTCAGGTAGCCGCCGCCCGGATTGCGGGCCGAGGCGAAGTTCAGGACCGCGACCGGGGCGTCGGCCAGCCGGCGCGCGGCCTCCAGGCTGCTCTCGCCGGTCACCTCGAACTCCGTGCGGACCGGGTCGGAGGCGGTGACCGGCACCGGTCGCGGGCCGTGCATCCGGGTCCCGGCACGTGCGGCGGCGATGCCGGCGGCCAGCGAGACCTCGCGTCCGTCAGAGGTCCGGTAGCCCCCGGCGGCGACGATCTCCTCGGTCTCCCGGGCGATCCCGCGCAGGCGCGCGCTCATGGCGCCACCCCCGTGGACGCCATACCCGCGACCTGCGCGGTCTCCCCCGTCGTGCTCACGCAGGCATCCTGGGTGATGCTTGTGGTGCGGTGCAACGGAGTTTCCTGCGCCCGAAACGGCGCCGGAACGTGCGAGGAAGCAGAGGTTACCGATCTAGAACGTCCGAATAGGTACCCTTGTGCGAATCGACGCGAAGGTCTTGGGTGGAACGGACGATGCCGTCCCAGGCCCCACCACGGCCGGGCCGGCGGCATGGTGGAATCTCAGGAGGATCCCTACATGTCCGACTCGATATCCGACGGCGGCGACTGTACCGGCGGGTCGGTGAAGACCGACTTCTCGGACGATCGCACCGCCGTGACCGAAGCCGAGGTGGAGGCCCTGGTCAAGGGCATCTGCTTCAAGACCGGCCCGCCCCGCACGGTCGGGGTGGAGGTGGAATGGCTGGTTCATGAGCTGCGGCGACCACAGCTCCGCGTGACACCCGAACGACTCGCAGCGGCCTACGCCGCACTGCGCACGGTACCCCTGGGGTCGGCGCTCACCGTCGAACCCGGCGGTCAGCTGGAGCTCAGCTCGCCGCCCGCCGCCTCCCTGACGGAGTGCATCGGTACCGTCTCCGCCGACCTGGACGCCGTCCGTACGGTCCTCGCCCGCCAGGGCCTCGGCCTCGTGGGCGCCGGTCACGATCCCTGGCACACCCCCCGCCGCTTCCTGCGCGAACCGCGCTACGAGGCGATGGAGAGATGCCTGGACCGCACCGGCCCGGCGGGCCGCCACATGATGTGCAGCTCGGCCTCCGTGCAGGTGTGCCTGGACGCGGGCCACGAGGAGCCCGGCCCGCTGGGGCACGTCCGCCGCTGGTGGCTGGCCCATCGGCTGGGCCCGGTCCTGGTGGCCGCCTTCGCGAACTCCCCGCTGGTGGGCGGACGCCCCACCGGCTGGGTCTCCACCCGGCAGTTGCTGTGGATGGAGATCGGCGCCGGCCGCGCGGGAGCGCCGCCGCTGGCCGGTGACCCGCGCGCGTCCTGGGCCCGGCACGTGCTGGACGCCCCGGTGATGTGCCTGCGCCGGGACGGCGGCCCCTGGGAGGTCCCCGACGGGCTCACCTTCCGGGAGTGGACCCGGTCCGGGTCGCCCACCAGGGCCGACCTCGCGTACCACCTCACCACCCTGTTCCCGCCGGTCCGGCCGCGCGGTCATCTGGAGCTGCGGATGATCGACGCGCAGCCCGGTGACGACGGCTGGATCGTGCCGCTGGCGGTGACGACGGCGCTGTTCGACGACCCGGAGGCCGCCGAGACCGCCTACCGGACGGTGAAACAGCTGGCCGAGCGGGCGGGTCCGCGGACCGCGCCGAACAATCCGCTGTGGATCGACGCGGCCCGTACCGGGCTCGGCGACCCGGAGCTGCGCGAGGCCGCCGTCGCCTGTTTCGCGGCCGCGCTGGAGGCACTGCCCCGGCTCGGCGCGACCGGCGAGGTGGTGGCCGCCGTCGCGGCGTTCACCGACCGGTACGTGCGACAGGGCCGCTGCCCGGCCGACGACCTGCTGGACCCCCTGCGCGGCACACCGAGCCGCGCCCACGGGAAGGACATTTCCGCATGACCGCCCCTGAGACCGACATCGACATCGAGACCCTGCGGGACCGGGCCCTGACGTCCCTGACCGCGGCCAGGGACCGCACCACCCTCCTGACCAGCTGCGTCGAGGGGCCCGACCTCACCGCCCAGCACTCCCCGCTGATGTCCCCGCTGGTCTGGGACCTGGCGCACATCGGCAACCAGGAAGAACTCTGGCTGCTGCGCAACGTCGGCGGGCGGGAGCCGATGCGTCCCGAGATCGACAGCCTCTACGACGCCTTCGAGCACCCGCGCTCCGAACGTCCCACGCTGCCGCTGCTGCCGCCGGAGGAGGCCCGGCGGTACGCGGCCGAGGTGCGCGGGCGGGCGCTGGACCTGCTGGAGGGCTCGGCGTTCAGCGGCACCCGGCTGACCGAGGCGGGCTTCGCCTTCGGGATGATCGCCCAGCACGAACAGCAGCACGACGAGACGATGCTGATCACCCATCAGCTCCGCAGGGGCCCCCAGGCCCTGACCGCCCCGGACCCGGACCCGGCGCCGCCGTTCACCGGCCCCGCCGAAGTCCTGGTCCCCGGCGGCCCGTTCACCATGGGCACCTCCACCGAGCCGTGGGCGCTGGACAACGAACGCCCCGCGCACCGACGGGAGGTCGCGTCCTTCTGGATCGACACCACCCCGGTGACCAACGGCAGGTACCTGGCGTTCATCGAGGACGGCGGCTACGAGGACGAGCGCTGGTGGACCCCGGAGGGCTGGACGCACGTCCGCGAGCACTCGATCGTCGCCCCGCACTTCTGGCGGCGCGAGGGCGGCCAGTGGCTGCGGCGCCGGTTCGGGATCACCGAGGCCGTGCCGCCCGAGGAGCCGGTGCTGCACGTGAGCTGGTACGAGGCGGACGCCTTTGCCCGCTGGGCCGGCCGCCGGCTGCCCACCGAGGCCGAGTGGGAGAAGGCCGCCCGGCACGACCCCGGCGAGAACCGGTCCCGGCGCTATCCGTGGGGCGACGCGGATCCGGCGCCGGCCCACGCCAACCTCGGCCAGCGCCACCTGCGCCCCGCCCCGGCGGGCAGCTATCCGCAGGGCGAGTCGCCGCTGGGCGTGAGGCAGTTGATCGGTGACGTCTGGGAGTGGACGTCCAGCGACTTCCTCCCCTACCCCGGCTTCAGCGCCTTCCCGTACAAGGAGTACTCGGACGTCTTCTTCGGCCCCGAGTACAAGGTGCTGCGGGGCGGTTCGTTCGCCGTGGACCAGGTGGCCTGCCGCGGGACGTTCCGCAACTGGGACTATCCGATCCGGCGGCAGATCTTCTCCGGATTCCGCACCGCCCGCAGCGCTGAGACCGCCTGATGTGCCGTCATCTGGCCTGCCTGGGCCCCGAGGAGCCGCTCGGCCGGCTCCTCGTGGAGCCCGCCCACTCCCTGTACCGGCAGTCGTGGGCACCGCGGCGGCAGCGGTACGGGACGGTCAACGCCGACGGTTTCGGCGTGGGCTGGTACGCCGACGGTGATCCGCAGCCGGCCCGCTACCGGCGGGCCGGGCCCGTCTGGGCCGACCCGTCCTTCGCCGACCTGGCCCGGGTGGTGCGCACCGGCGCGCTGCTGGCCGCCGTACGGGACGCGACGCTGGCGGGTGCGGACGGCGAGGCCGCGGCGGCGCCGTTCGCCGCGGGCCGCTGGCTGTTCAGCCACAACGGGGCGATCCCCGGCTGGCCGCAGGCCGTGGCGTCCCTGGTGCCGCTGCTGCCCGCGGCCGACCTGCTCTCCCTGGAGGCGCGCACCGACTCGGCGTTCGTCTGGGCCCTGGTCCTGCACCGGCTGCGGTCCGGCACACCGCCGGGCCGCGCCCTCGCCGAAACGGTTCTCCAGGTGGCCGAGGCGGCCCCGGCCGCCCGGCTCAACCTGCTGCTCACCGACGGCGAGACCATCGCCGCCACCGCCTGGGGCGACAGTCTCAGCCATCTCTCGGAACCCGGCCACCGGGTCGTCGTCGCCTCCGAGCCCTACGACGACGACCCGCGCTGGCAGGACGTCCCCGACCGCACCCTGCTCGTCGCGAGCCGTCGGGGCGTCACTCTCGCCCCGCTCGAGAACCGGGATCCGAACCCGGCCGAGGCCCCGGCGTCCGCATCCCCGAAGGAGCCCTGTACGTGAGTCCCTTCCGTGTCACCCGCACCCTTCCCGAGGACGCGACGGACGCCGCGCTGCGCGCCGACGTCCTGAACGGCCTCACCGCCACGCCCAAGGCGCTGCCGCCGAAGTGGTTCTACGACGCCCGCGGCAGCGAGCTGTTCGAGCGGATCACCGAACTGCCCGAGTACTACCCGACCCGGGCCGAGCGGGAGATCCTGCTCGCCCGGTCGGCCGAGATCGCCGCCGCGAGCGGTGCCCGCACCCTGGTGGAGCTGGGCTCCGGTTCCTCCGAGAAGACCCGGCTGCTCATCGACGCGCTGACCTCCCTGGAGGTGTACGTCCCGGTCGACGTCAGCGAGAGCGCGCTGACGCAGGCCGGCCGGGCGCTCGTCGAGGAACGCCCCGGACTGTCGGTGCACGCCCTGATCGCCGACTTCACCGGCCGGATGAGCCTGCCCGAGACGCCTGGTCCCCGGCTGCTGGCCTTCCTCGGCGGCACCATCGGGAACCTGCTGCCCGCCGAGCGGGCCGCCTTCCTGGCCTCGGTGCGGGGGCTGCTCGCGCCCGGTGACGCGCTGCTGCTCGGCACCGACCTGGTCAAGGACGAGGACGTGCTGGTCCGCGCGTACGACGACGCGGCCGGGGTGACGGCCGAGTTCAACAAGAACGTCCTGGCCGTCGTCGACCGTGAACTGGACGCCGACTTCGACCCGGCCGCCTTCGACCACGTCGCCCTGTGGGACGCGGAGGAGGAGTGGATCGAGATGCGGCTGCGCTCCCGTGTCGCGCAGACCGTGAAGGTGCCGGCGCTGGACCTGGCGGTGGACTTCGCCGCGGGCGAGGAACTGCGCACCGAGATCTCGGCGAAGTTCCGGCGGGACGGTGTGACCGCCGAACTGGCCGCCGCGGGCCTTGAGCTGACCCACTGGTGGACCGACCCGCAGGGCCGCTTCGCGCTCTCCCTCAGCGTCGCCCGCTGACCCGCCGGCTCAGCCGAAGTCCGGCGCGAGCAGTTCGGTGATCCTGCGGGAGGCACGGCGGGCCTCGGTCGCCGGGTCTTCCCCGCGGAGCACCTTGGTCATGTAGCCCTTGATCGGATTGTCGGCCTCGACGGCCGGCCAGTCAGGGGTGTGGGGGGTCGCCCGGCCCTGCGCGGCTCCCGCCGCCATGGCGGCGACCCCCTCCGACCCGGCCACCGCGCCCGCGAGCGTCGTCTTGTTGGGCACGTAGTTCATGGTGCGGGCCAGTTCGGTGTCCCACTTGGCGCCGGCGAGGGCGCCGACGACGGCGGCGGCGTCGTAGGGCCGGTCGGTGTTCTGCGGTACGACCAGGTCGGAGCCGCCGGTGAAGACGGCACCGGGGTGGGATGCGGTGCGGCCCGGCACCGGGAAGTAGCCGATCTCGTCCTTGAGTTCCGGGTTCTCGTGCACGATGGACTGGGCGAGGCCGGGCACCGCGATGAGCTGGGCGACCCGGCCGGAGGCGAACACCCGCGCCTGGGGCGGGTGTTCCTCGTCGGCGTCGACGGGTCCCGCGCCGAGGGCCTGGAGCCGCCGGTAGAAGTCCATCCCGCGCAGCGCGGCCGGGCTGTCCAGGGCGCCCTGCCAGCCCGCGTCCGTCTCCACCGCGAGGTCGCCGCCCTCGTCCCAGACGAACCCGGAGAGCGTGTACCAGTCCTGTCCGGCGAGGTAGATCCCCTGGTTCCCGCCCGAGTCGAGCTTCGCGGTGTCGGTGAGCCACTGGTCGCGGGTCCTGGGCGGTGAGGTGATGCCGGCCTTCCTGAAGAGGTCCTTGCGGTAGATGACCACGCGGTTGGCCGCGTACCAGGGGATGCCGTACTGGCGGCTGTCGTCCCGGCCGGGTTCGGCGAGGCCGGGCAGCCAGTGCTCCTTGCCCCAGTCCCGCATCGACTCCAGGGTCAGGTCGGTGAGCCGGCCGCCCTCGACGTACTGCGGGACCTGGGTGTTGCCGACCTCGATGACGTCGGGAGCGTCCGCGGAGTCGGACTTGAGCGCCGTCTGCACCTTGTCCACGATCCCGGTCCACTGCTGGACGCGGATGTCGAGGCGGATGTCCTCGTGGGTGCGCTCGAAGTCCGCGGTGAACCGGCGCAGGAACTCCTGGGAGGCACTGTTCTGCATCAGCCACACCGTGACGGTGTGCCGCCCGTGCGAGCCGCCCGGCAGAACGCCACAGGCGCTGAGCAGCGCGGCGGAGACACAGACGAGGGCGAGCGGGCGACGAGGTCTCACGAGGGGGTCCTTCTGTCTGGCGGACAGGGGGAAACGGCCCGACGTGGGGGAACGAGCACGGGTGGCTCGTGCGGGTGTACGGGATTTTGGTACAGACCAATACGCAGGGTCAAGGGCTGTCGACGCGGCGCACGGTCAGGCGGTGACCCGGGCGACGAAGGCCGTGAGGTTGGCGAGGGTCCGCCGGACCTTCTCCTCGAGGGTGAGCGACTCGGGCATGCGGGCCCCGGCGCCCGCGTCCTTCCTGCCCCGGACGTAGAGCGGACAGGCGAGGTCGCTGCACAGGTAGACGCCCACGGAGTTCCCCTGCTGCCCGGCCTTGCCCGGCTTGGCGGCGACCATCAGCGAGACGCCTCCGGTGTGGGTGGTCAGGCAGATCGAGCACATGCTGCGCCGCGCCTGTCCGGAGGAGGCACCCGAGGAGCGCAGGGCCAGGGCCACCGTGCGTCCGTCCAGCTCGACGGCCAGGTAGGCGCGGTCGGGCGCCTGCGGGTCCCGCCAGCCGAGGAAGTCCAGATCGCCCCACGGACGGTCGGACAGGTCATGGGGGACGAACAGGCGCTTGGCCTCGCCCTTGGTGCAGTTCACGAAGGCGGCGCGGATCTCCCGCTCGGTCAGGGGTTTCATGCACGGCAGGCTAATTTGCCTAAAAGCTTTAGGCAAATGCATTATCGTTCTCGCTGGACAGGAGGAAGGTTATGGCTAGAGCAGGGCTCACCCCGGAGCGGCTGACCGTGGCCGGGGCGGAGCTGGCCGACGAGGTCGGCTTCGACCAGGTGACCGTCTCGGCGCTCGCCCGGCGCTTCGACGTCAAGGTCGCGAGTCTGTACTCGCACCTGAAGAACTCCCAGGAACTCAGGACCAGGATCGCCCTGTTCGCCTTGGAGGAACTCGCCGACCGGGCCGCCGACGCCCTGGCCGGCCGGGCCGGGAAGGACGCGCTGGCCGCCTTCGCCGAGGCCTACCGCGGCTACGCCCGCGAGCACCCGGGCCGGTACGCCGCCGCCCGGCTGCGCCTCGATCCCGAGACGGCCGCCGCCAGCGCCGGCGTGCGGCACGCGCAGATGACACGGGCCATCCTGCGCGGCTACGACCTGGCGGAACCGGACCAGACCCACGCGGTCCGGATGCTCGGCAGCGTCTTCCACGGCTACGTCAGCCTGGAACTGGCCGGCGGCTTCGACCACAGCGCCCCGGACGCGCGGGAGTCGTGGGCCTGGATCGTGGACTCCCTCGACGCCCTGCTGCGCGGCCGGGCCGCACCCACCCCCTCCTCGACAGGCTGAGCCATTGAGCACCGAACCCGACTGGATCACCACCCCCGTCACCGCGGACCTGCTGCGCGGCTTCCTCGACGTGGAGCGGACCGCGCACGGCCTGCTCCCGCACCGGCTGCCCGCGTGGGCGCGCCGGCAGATCCCGGACGACCGGCTGGCCCAGGCCGAGGCCCAGCCCTCCGGCGTGCGGCTGGTCTTCCGCACCCGCGCCACCACCGTCGAACTGGACACACTGCCCACCAAGCGGGTCCACCAGGGGTTCCCGGCCCCGGCGGACGGCGTGTACGACCTGGTGGCCGACGGCCGCCTCACCGCCCAGGCGACGGTGCCCGGCGGCAACGTGTACACGGTCACCGACATGTTCACCCAGTCCGCCGAACTCACGCAGGGGCCGCCCGGCACCGCGCGGTTCACCGGTCTGCCCGCCGGCGACAAGGACGTCGAGATCTGGCTGCCGCACACGGAGATCACCGAGCTCGTCGCGCTGCGCACCGACGCCCCCGTCGAGCGCGCGCCGGACCGCGGGCGCAGGGTCTGGATGCACCACGGCAGTTCCATCAGCCACGGCTCGAACGCCACGCACCCGACGGCCACCTGGCCCGCCCTGGCGGCCGCCCAGGGCCAGGTCGAGCTGGTCAACCTGGGATTCGGCGGCAGCGCGCTGCTGGACCCGTTCACCGCGCGCGCGATGCGGGACACGCCCGCGGACCTGATCAGCGTGAAGATCGGCATCAACATCGTCAACGCCGACGCCATGCGCCTGCGCGCCTTCACCCCCGCGGTGCACGGATTCCTCGACACCCTGCGCGAAGGACATCCGCACACACCGCTGCTGGTCGTCTCGGCCCTGCTGTGCCCCGTTCAGGAGGACACGCCCGGACCGCTCGCCCCCGACTTCGACGGCGGGACCCTGCGGTTCAGGGCCACCGGCGACCCCGCCGAACGGGCGGCCGGCCGCCTGACCCTCGGCGTCGTCCGCGCCGAACTCGCCCGGATCGTCGCGGAGCGCGCGGCCGACGACCCGAACCTGCACCACCTCGACGGCCGGGAGCTGTACGGCGAGCGGGAGTACGAGAAGTTCCCGCTCCCCGACGAGGTGCACCCCGATCCGGCGGGGCACCGGATCATCGCCGAGCACTTCGGACGGCTCGTGTTCGGCCCCGGCGGTCCCTTCGCCGCGGCGCCGCCGGTCACCGACGCCTCGCGCGCGGCTGCCGGATGCGGCACGGTGGAGTGACCACGAGAGGAGCATCCCGATGCCGAACCACACCTACCGGGTCACCGAGATCGTCGGCACCTCCAACGAGGGCATCGACCAGGCCATTCGCAACGGTGTCGCGCGCGCCGGCCAGACTCTGCGCAACCTGGACTGGTTCGAGGTGACCCAGGTCAGGGGCCAGATCGAGAACGGGCAGATCGAGCACTACCAGGTGGGCCTGAAGGTGGGCTTCCGCATCGACGACGAGGGCTGACGGCCGCGCCGGACGCGTCCACCGGGCGGGCCTCAGGTCCGCCCGTCCGCCTCCTGGGCCCGCTCCAGCGCGGCCGAGCGGTCGGCCCAGCGGGCCCGTACCACCGTGAACCCGGCCCGCTCGGCGTCGTCGCACACCAGCTCGTCGTCGTCGACCAGGACGCGGACCTCCCGGCGTTCGGCGAGGCGGCGCAGGATCTCCAGCTTGGTGCGCCGGGCGGGCCTGCGGTCGGCGTCGCGCCGCATGTGCACGCGTCCCTCGGGCAGCCCGTGGGCGGCGAGCCAGTCCAGGGTGGAGCGCCGGCAGCGGTCGGGCCGCCCGGTGAGATAGACGATCTCGCACTCCTCGGCGGTCGCCACGGCCAGCGCGATCCCCTCGGCGAGCGGCGGATCGTGCGGCGCGGCGGCGAAGAACGCGTCCCAGTCCCGGCGGCTCCCCTCCAGGAACCGCTGCCGGTGCGCGGTGTCGGCGAGCGTGTTGTCGATGTCGAACACGGCGAGGGGACGGTTGCTGCTCTCGGTCACGCGGCCACCCTAACCGGGCTCCCGCACCGCGGTCCCGCGGCGGGAATCCTGGGGGCGCCGCGCTGTTGAACCGACTGTGAACGCGCTGACCGCCCGGACCCGTTTCTCCGTCCTCGACCGCTCGCGCACCCGTGAGGGCCACTCCCCCGGTGCGGCGCTGCGGGACACCGTGGCGCTGGCCCGGGAGGTGGAGGCACTCGGCTACCACCGGTTCTGGGTGTCCGAGCACCACGGGGTGCCCGGGGTCGCCGGTTCGGCGCCGACCGTGCTGGCCGCCGCCGTCGCCGCCGCGACCCGCACCGTCCGGGTCGGGACCGGCGGCGTGATGCTGCCCAACCACCGGCCCCTGGTGGTGGCCGAGCAGTTCGGCGTGCTGGAGTCGCTGTTCCCCGGCCGGATCGACATGGGGCTCGGCCGGTCGGTGGGCTTCACCGACGGGGTCCGCCGGGCGCTCGGGCGCGGCAAGGACGACGCCGACGACTTCGCGGCCCAACTGACCGAACTCCTCGGCTGGTTCGAGGGCACCTCGCCGACCGGGGTGCGGGCCCGCCCGGCCGAGGGGCTGCGGGTGCCGCCGTTCGTGCTGGCGATGGGCGAGGGCGCGGACATCGCGGCCCGGGCCGGACTGCCGATGGTCATCGGCGACCTGCGCGACCGGGACCGGATGCGCCGCGGCGTCGACCGCTACCGGGACCGCTTCCGTCCCTCCGCGTGGGCCACCGAACCGTACGTGGTGATCTCCGGGACCGTCGCCGTCGCCGAGACCCCCGAGGCGGCCCGGCGGCTGCTCGTCCCCGAGGCCTGGTCGATGGCGTACTCCCGCACCCACGGCAGCTTCCCGCCGCTGCCCCCGGCCGAGGCGGTCGAGGGCAGGACGATGACCGACAGGGAGCGCGGCCTCTTCGAGTCCGGTCTGGCCGGGCAGCTGGCCGGCACCGCGGAGCAGGTCGCCGACGAGCTGGAGACGGTCCTGAAGGAGACCGCCGCCGACGAGGTCCTGGTCACCACCAGTACGTACGACCGTACGGCGCTGCTGGACTCCTATCGGCGGCTCGCCGCCGTCGTGAACGCCTGATCAGACCTCGGCGGGACGGTCGGCGCGGATCACGATCTCGCCGTCGGGCGCGTCCACCACCGCCCGGTCGCCGGCCGTCAGCTGACCGGAGAGCAGCAGGTCGGCGAGGCGGTCGTCGACCTCCCGCTGGATGGTGCGGCGCAGCGGGCGGGCACCGAAGTCGGGTTCGTGGCCGAGGTTGGCGAGCAGCCCGGCGGCCTCGTCGGTGACGTCGAGGCCGACGTCCTGGGCGTGCAGACGGCGCCGGGTGTGCTCCAGCAGCAGGTCGACGATCTCGCGCAGCTGGGTGCGGTCCAGGCCGCGGAAGACGATGATCTCGTCGATGCGGTTCAGGAACTCCGGCCGGAAGTGCTGCTGCAGGGCCGGCATGACGGCCTCGCGGACCTTGGTGTAGTCCTCGGTGCCGGCGGCCAGGATGCGGTCGGCGCCGATGTTCGACGTCATGATCACGACGGTGTTCTTGAAGTCGACGGTGCGGCCCTGGGCGTCGGTGAGACGGCCGTCGTCGAGCAGTTGCAGCAGCGTGTTGAAGACGTCCGGGTGCGCCTTCTCCACCTCGTCCAGGAGCAGCACGGCGTACGGCTGCCTGCGCACCGCCTCGGTGAGCTGGCCGGCCTCCTCGTGGCCGACGTATCCGGGCGGGGCGCCGACCAGCCGGGAGACCGTGTGGCGCTCCTGGAACTCGCTCATGTCCAGGCGGATCATGCGGTTCTCGTCGCCGAAGAGAGCGGCGGCCAGGGCGCGGGCCAGCTCGGTCTTGCCGACGCCGGTCGGGCCGAGGAAGAGGAAGCTGCCCATGGGGCGGTTGGGGTCGCTCATGCCGGCCCGGGCGCGGCGGACCGCGCGGGCGACGGCGGTGATCGCCTCGTCCTGGCCCACCACCCGCTCGTGCAGGTGGTCCTCCAGCTTCATCAGCCGCTCCCGCTCCTCCTCGGTCAGCTCGGCGACCGGGATGCCGGTGCTGCGGGAGACGACCTCGGCGATGTCCTCGGCGGTCACCTTGGGCGCGTGCTCGTCGGCCGTGCCCTCCTGCGCCAGTTCCGCCTCGGTCTCCTTGATCCGGTCGCGGAGTTCCTTGGCGCGCTCGTACTCCTCGTCGGCGACGGCCTGGTCCTTCTCCCGGGTCAGGGCCGCGATCCGGTCCTCGATGTCCCGGGTGTCGGTGGGCGGGGTCTTCGAGCGCAGCCGGACCCGGGCGGCGGCCTGGTCCATCAGGTCGATCGCCTTGTCCGGCAGGAAGCGGGAGGTGATGTACCGGTCGGACAGCTCGGCGGCCGCCACGACCGCCTCGTCGGTGATCCGGACCTGGTGGTGGGCCTCGTACCGGTCGCGCAGTCCGCGCAGGATCGCGATGGTGTCGTCGACGCTGGGCTCGCCGACCAGGATGGGCGCGAACCGGCGTTCCAGGGCCGCGTCCTTCTCGATGTGCTTGCGGTACTCGTCGATCGTGGTCGCGCCGATCAGGTGCAGCTCGCCGCGGGCGAGGGCGGGCTTGAGGATGTTGCCGGCGTCCAGGGAGCCCTCGCCGCCTCCGCCGGCACCGACCACGGTGTGCAACTCGTCCAGGAACAGCACCAGTCCGTCGCTGTTCTCGCGGACCTCGTCGAGGAGTTTCTTCAGCCGCTCCTCGAACTCGCCGCGGTACTTGGTGCCGGCCACCATGCCGGCCAGGTCGAGGGAGACCAGCCGCTTGCCCTCCAGGGTCTTGGGCACGTCCCCGGCGACGATGCGCTGCGCGATGCCTTCGACGATGGCGGTCTTGCCGACACCGGGGTCACCGATCAGCACCGGGTTGTTCTTGCCGCGCCGGGAGAGCACCTCGATGGTCTGCTCGACCTCGTCGTCCCGCCCGATCACCGGGTCCAGGCGCCCGGCGCGGGCGTCCTCGGTGAGGTCGCGGCCGTACTCGTCGATGGTCGGCGTGGTGCTGGGCTTCTTCCGCTCCGCCGCGCTCTCGGCCGGCATCCGGGCCGGTTCCCAGCCGCTCTCGGCGAGCGCCCGGCCGGCCGTCGACTCGGGGTTCGCGGCGAGGGCGCGCAGCAGGTGCTCGGGGCCGATGTAGGAGGCGTCCTCGGCGCGGGAGATCTGGTAGGCGTCGAGCAGGGCGCGCTTGGCGGCCGGGGTGAGCGCGGTGGGCTCCGTCCGGCCGCCGGTGCCGCCGTGCCCGGCGGTGAGCCGTTCGCGGAGCTGGTCGGGATCGGCACCGGCCTCGGTGAGCAGCCGTCGGGTGGAGTCGTGCGTGGTGGCCGCGGCCAGCAGGTGCCGGGCGTCGACCTCGTCGCTGTCCTCGCCCGCGGCGAGTTCGCGGGCCTCCGCCACCAGTTCGCGCGCCCGCTCGGAGAGCAGGCTGCCGATGTCGACGCGCTGCGGACGACGGGCCGGCACGGCCGGTCCCGAGCCGCCGAAGAACCGGGACATCAGCTCGTCGAAGTCTTCGAAGGGACTGCGGCCGTATCCGAAACCGGGAGTGCTCATGGGACCCGGGCCTTTCTGCGCTCAGCTTGCGGTAGGCGGGATTCCGCGTCTTCCAACCTCGCACAGGCGGGCCGGGCCCGCACGAGGACGGCGGCCGAGATGCGGACCGGGCCGGGGCCGGTGACGCTGGTGGGGAAGCCTCAACCAGCGAGGAGGGCTGCCATGTCCATGCTGGACAAGCTCAAGGGGATGCTCAAGGGCCACGAGGAACAGGCCAAGAAGGGCGTCGACAAGGGCGGCGACATGATCGACCAGCGGACCGGGAACAAGTACCAGTCCCAGGTCGACATGGGCCAGCAGAAGGCCACCGACTACATCGACCAGGAGCGGAACCGGAACAACCCTCCGCGGCCCTGACACACCGCACGGACTGGACTCGCGGGGTTTGTCCCTGCCCGGCGAGTCGTCCGTACCAAGTCTCCCTCCATGCCCAGCACTCACGATCCCTAAGTCCGCGTCCGCGACGCCCGGGAGCACAGTCTCCGGGCGTCGACGTGGACATCCCCCGGGACGTACTGTCCGTCTTCACCGGGGTCTCCGGGTCGGCGTGGAGCCCTGTTCCTGCCCGGCACCTACGCGCCGTGCCCGGACTGCGGCGGGGCCCGCTACAACCCCGCGACGCTCGAAGTGACCCACCGGGGGCGGAACATCGCCGAGGTGCTGGACCTGACCGTGGAGAGCGCGGCGGAGTTCTTCGCGGACACACCGGCGGTGGCACGCGGTCTGGGCACGCTGCTCGACGTGGGTCTCGGCTATCTGCGGCTGGGGCAGCCGGCCACGGAGCTGTCCGGCGGCGAGGCCCAGCGGACCAAGCCGGCGGGCGAGTTGCAGCGCTACGGCGTCGACTCGCCCAGGCTCCACGGGGAGAGCGGCCGCTGCGCGCCCGTCCCGGCGCTGACCAGGGCCGCGTGCGTCCAGGCCGGCTCGTGGGTCACCGGCTGGGCGGCGCCGGCGAGGGTGCGGCGGTCCGGGTGGCTGCCGGCCGGTATCAGCGGCCGGACGTCCACCTCGGCGACCAGGCCACGGGTCGACACCACGCGCCACACGGAGGCGAGCAGCGTGTCCTCGCCGACGTAGGCGGGCACGGTGCTGGCCCCGCCCGCCTCCCGCCGGTAGTGCAGCCGCACCGGCTGCACGGGCGCGCCGGCGTCCAGGGCGGCCTGGAAGACGGCCCGGCGGAACCGGCCTTGCGCGCGGCCGCACCAGGTGCTGCCTTCGGGGAAGGCGACCACCGCGGCACCGTCCCGCAGCGCGCCGGAGATCCGTCCGACGGTGTCCGGCAGCGCGCGCAGCCGGTCCCGGTCGATGAAGAGCGCTCCCGCGCCGGCCACCAGCGCGCCGGCCACCGGCCAGTCGCGGATCTCCTTCTTGGCGAGCATCCGGGCGGGCCGTACGGAGGCCAGCAGCGGGATGTCCATCCAGGAGATGTGGTTGGCGACGAGCAGCACTCCGCCGGTGGCCGGGGCGCTGCCGCTGGTCCGGATCCGGACCCCGGCGGCCAGGACGACCAGCCGGGAGAACCGCCGCACCCACGCGGTGGGGATCCGGCCGCCGGCCGGGAGCAGCACGATCGCGACGACGATCAGGGCCAGGACCGCGGTGAACCGCAGCACGGCGCGCGGCAGGACGGCGAGCGACCTCGCGGACTCGACGCAGGCGCCGGGGGTGCACGGCGCGCTGGGCAGCCAGACGCTCATCAGGCCGGGACGAGCGAGAGGAAGTGCCGCAGATAGCGCGCGTTGACGCGGCGCATCGACAGCAGGACGTACATGTCCGCGACCCCGAAGTCCGGGTCGTGGGCGGGTTCGCCGCAGACCCAGGCACCGAGCCGCAGGTAGCCGCGGAGCAGCGCGGGCAGTTCGGCGCGGCCCTCCGGGGCCGGGCCCTCGGGCGTCCAGGGGCGCAGCGGCCGGACCCGCAGCTCCTCCGGGGCGAGGTGCTTGGCGCGCACCCGCTCCCAGGTGGCGGCCGCGAGGGCACCGCCGTCGGCGAGCGGGACGGAGCAGCAGCCGGCCAGCCACTCGTGGCCGCGGTCCACCATGTACCGGGCTATGCCGGCCCAGATGAGGCCGATCACGGCGCCGTCGCGGTGGGCGGGGTGCACGCAGGAGCGGCCGACCTCGACCAGGTTGGGGCGGATGGCGGCGAGCGGGCCGAGGTCGAACTCGCCCTCGGAGTAGAGGCGGCCGGCGGCCGCGGCACGCTCGGGCGGCAGCAGCCGGTAGGTGCCGACGACCTCGCCGGTCAGGGCTTCCCGGATCAGCAGGTGGTCGCAGAACGCGTCGAAGGCGTCCACGTCCAGACCCGGTTCCGGCCCGTCGAGCCGGGCGCCCATCTCTCCGGCGAACACCTGGTGGCGCAGGCGCTGCGCGGCGCGGACGTCGTCCTCGTCGCGGGCGAGCTGCACCAGGTAGCCGGAGTCCCCGGTCGGGGCGGCGAGAGCAGGGGGTGAGGCGGGCATGGCGGTCATGGAGGTCTCCTGCGCCGAGCGGAAGCTGAGGAAATCTGCACCTGCTTTCTTCCGTGGCAGGCTGGACTCGGCGTGACGTGCGCGGGACCCGTGGATGTGCGGCTGCTGAATGCCGGGATTCGGGGGGTGACGCACCCCCGCGCGTGTCCTGATGGACGCGCCGAAGCAACGTTACCGTGACCCGGCCGCGTCGTTGCGCGGCCCCGGCACGGCCGTCGGAGACGGCGAAACGGGGCCGGGGAGCACCAGCCCCGGCCCCGCCCGTCCGCTCTTGTCGGCGAACGTTCATGTACGCGCCTCGTGCGGCGCTACCGCTTTCCCGCCTTCCGGGCGGCCCGCAGCCACTCCTTGTTCATGCTCGTGATGGACACCAGCGGGATGCCCTTCGGGCAGGCGGTCGCGCACTCTCCGGTCAGCGTGCAGCCGCCGAAGCCTTCGTCGTCCATCTGCGCCACCATGTCCAGCACCCGCGTCTCCCGCTCGGGCGCGCCCTGGGGCAGTACGTTCAGATGGTTGACCTTGGCGGAGGTGAAGAGCATCGCGGCCCCGTTGGGGCAGGCCGCCACGCACGCGCCGCAGCCGATGCACTCCGCGTGCTCGAAGGCGAAGTCGGCGTCGGCCTTCGGCACCGCCGTGGCGTGCGCCTCCGGCGCGGCGCCGGTGGGCGCGGTGATGTAGCCGCCGGCCTGGATGATCCGGTCGAACGCGGACCGGTCGACCACCAGGTCCTTGACGACCGGGAAGGCGGCGGCCCGCCACGGCTCGACGTCGATCGTGTCGCCGTCCCGGAAGGACCGCATGTGCAGCTGGCAGGTGGTGGTGCGTTCCGGGCCGTGCGCGTCCCCGTTGATCACCAGGGAGCAGGCGCCGCAGATCCCCTCACGGCAGTCGTGGTCGAAGGCGACCGGGTCCTCGCCCTTGAGGATGAGTTCCTCGTTGAGGGTGTCGAGCATCTCCAGGAAGGACATGTCCGAGGAGATGCCGTCGACCTCGTAGGTGGACATCGCGCCGTCGGCGTCGGCGTTCTTCTGCCGCCAGACGCGCAGGGTGAGCTTCATGCGTAGCTCCGCTGGGTGGGGTGGACGTACTCGAAGACCAGGTCTTCCTTGTGCAGCACGGGGGCGTCCCCGGTGCCGGTGAACTCCCAGGCGGCCACGTAGGAGAACGCGTCGTCCCGGCGGGCGGCCTCGCCGTCCGGTGTCTGGGACTCCTCCCGGAAGTGGCCGCCGCAGGACTCGGCGCGGTGCAGCGCGTCGAGGCACATCAGCTCGGCCAGTTCCAGGTAGTCGACGATGCGGTTGGCCTTCTCCAGGGACTGGTTGAACTCCTCGCCGGTGCCCGGCACCTTGATCCGGCGCCAGAACTCCTCGCGGATCTGCGGAATGCGCTCCAGCGCCTTGCGCAGTCCCGCGTCCGTGCGGGCCATGCCGCAGAACTCCCACATGAGTTCGCCGAGTTCGCGGTGGAAGGAGTCGGGGGTGCGGTCGCCGTCGACGGACAGCAGCAGGTTGAGCCGGTCCTCGGTCTCGGCCAGCACCTCCTGGACGACGGGGTGTTCGTCGGTCACCGCGTCCTGGTGGGGGTTGCGGGCGAGGTAGTCGTTGATGGTGGCCGGGAGCACGAAGTAGCCGTCGGCGAGGCCCTGCATCAGCGCGCTCGCGCCGAGCCGGTTGGCGCCGTGGTCGGAGAAGTTGGCCTCGCCGACCGCGAACAGTCCGGGCACGGTGGTCTGGAGGTCGTAGTCGACCCACAGGCCGCCCATCGTGTAGTGCACGGCCGGGTAGATCCGCATGGGCACCTGGTACGGATCCTCGTCGGTGATCCGCTGGTACATGTCGAAGAGGTTGCCGTACCTGGCCTCGACGGCCCCTCGTCCCATCCGGGCGATGGCGTCGGCGAAGTCCAGGTAGACGCCCTGCCCGCCGGGGCCGACGCCGCGGCCCTCGTCGCAGACGTTCTTCGCGGCGCGGGAGGCGATGTCGCGCGGGACCAGGTTGCCGAAGGACGGGTAGATGCGCTCCAGGTAGTAGTCGCGCTCGTCCTCGGGGATCTGGCCGGCGGGGCGGGTGTCGCCCTTGGCCTTCGGCACCCAGATGCGGCCGTCGTTGCGCAGCGACTCGCTCATCAGGGTGAGCTTGGACTGGTGGTCGCCGGTGCGCGGGATGCAGGTGGGGTGGATCTGGGTGAAGCACGGGTTGGCGAAGTACGCGCCGCGCCGGTGCGCCCGCCACACGGCGGTGGCGTTGGAGTTCATGGCGTTCGTCGACAGGTAGAAGACGTTGCCGTAGCCGCCGCTGGCGAGGACGACGGCGTCCGCGAAGTAGGTGTCGATCTTCCCGGTGATCAGGTCGCGGGCCACGATCCCGCGGGCCCTTCCGTCGACGACGATCACGTCGAGCATCTCGGTGCGCGGGTGCATCTCCACGGTGCCGGCGGCGATCTGCCGGCTCAGCGCCTGGTAGGCGCCGAGGAGCAGTTGCTGTCCCGTCTGGCCGCGGGCGTAGAAGGTGCGGGAGACCTGGACGCCGCCGAAGGACCGGGTGTCGAGCAGGCCGCCGTACTCGCGGGCGAACGGCACGCCCTGGGCCACGCACTGGTCGATGATCTCGACGGAGATCTGGGCGAGCCGGTGTACGTTGGACTCCCGGGCCCTGAAGTCGCCGCCCTTGACGGTGTCGTAGAACAGCCGGTGCACGGAGTCGCCGTCGTTGCGGTAGTTCTTCGCCGCGTTGATGCCGCCCTGGGCGGCGATGGAGTGGGCGCGGCGCGGGGAGTCCTGGTAGCAGAACTGGACGACGTGGTAGCCCTGTTCGGCGAGCGTGGCCCCGGCGGAGCCGCCCGCGAGTCCGGTACCGACGACGATCACCGTGTGCTTGCGCCGGTTGGCCGGGTTGACCAGCCTGGCCTCGAAACGGCGCTTGTCCCAGCGCTCGTTGACCGGTCCGGAGGGGGCCTTGCCGTCGGTGACGGCGTCGCCGGTCGTGTAGTTGGCGTAGTCGGTCATGTTCAGCTCACCACTCCGGTCATGACGCCCACGGGGACGGCGATGAAGCCGGCCGTGAGCAGCAGCGCGAGGACGTCGGCCGTCACCTTCAGGGCGCGGTCGCGGGTACGGCTGCCGACGCCGAGGGTCTGGGCCGCGCTCCAGAAGCCGTGCCGGATGTGCAGGCCGAGCGCGAGCATCGCGACGATGTAGATGACGTTGCCGTACCAGGTGGAGAAGGTGTCCACGACGTTCTGGTACGGGTGGCCCTCCTGGAATCCGCCGGAGTGCACGGTGCCGGTGGTCAGGTCCAGGATGTGCCAGACGATGAAGAGGGCGAGGATGATCCCGCCCCAGCGCATGGTGCGGGTGGCGTAGCCGGCCCGGGGCTTGCCGTGCACGTACTTGGTGGGGCGCGCCTTGATGTCACGGCGGCTGAGCTGGTACGCGGACGTGGCGTGCGCGACCACGGCGACGACCAGGACGATCCTGACGAGCCAGAGCGTCCACGCGTAGTGCATGAAGGGCTCGCCGACGGTGCGCAGCCAGTGGGCGTAGTGGTTGAACTCGCCCGCGCCGAAGAAGATCTTCAGGTTCCCGATCACGTGCGCGACCAGGTACAGCAGCATGACCAGCCCGCTGACGGCCATCACGGTCTTCTTGCCGACGGAGCTGTCCCACATCGTGCGTGCCATGGACGGCCGTCGGTCCGTCCGCGTTGCCAGAGCCATGTCCAGGACGGTAGGCCGCCGGGACCCGATCGGTCCAAGACATGGTACGGCTTGATTCGATAGCCAGGAGCTATCATGCCCCCATGCAGTTCCAGCAGCTCCAGTACTTCGTCGCCGTGGCCGAGACCCGTCACTTCACCCGTGCCGCGGAGTTGGTGCACGTCGCCCAGCCCTCGCTGTCCCAGCAGATCAAGGCGCTGGAGCGGGAGCTGGGAGCGGATCTCTTCCTGCGCGCCAGGGGCAACATCACGCTCACCGACGCGGGCGAGGCGCTGCTGCCGCTGGCCCGGCGGATCCTCGCGGACGCGGACACCGCCCGGCACGAGGTGCAGGAGCTGGTGCAGCTGCGCAGCGGCCGGGTGCGGCTCGGGGCGACGCCGAGTCTGTGCACCGGGCTGCTGCCGGACGTCCTGCGTGCCTTCCACGACCGCTACCCGGGCATCCGGCTGCTGATCGAGGAGAGCGGCTCCCACGACCTGGTGCGGGAGCTGGCCCGCGGGGCGCTGGACCTGGCCCTGATCGTGCTGCCGCTGCCGCCGGCCTCGCCCGCGCTGACCACGGTGGAGCTGCTGCGGGAGGACCTGGTGGTGGTGTCCTCACCGGAGGCGACGGCTCCCGGGCAGGGCCGCGGCGGGGTGCAGATCGCCGACCTGGAGGGCGAGCGGCTGGTGATGTTCCGGCACGGGTACGACCTGCGGGAGCTGACCGTCGCGGCGTGCCGCTCCGCCGGGTTCGAGCCGCACTTCGCGGTCGAGGGCGGCGAGATGGACGCCGTGCTGGGGTTCGTGCGGGCCGGGCTCGGGGTGGCCGTGGTGCCGCGGATGGTCGCGGCCAGGTCGGGGCGGGGGCTGCGGGTCACTCCGCTGGCCCGGCCGGGACTCCACCGGACGATCGCCCTGGCGCACCGGAGCGACGTGGCTCCGCCGCGGGCCGCGCGGGAGCTGCAGCGGATGCTGCTGGAGAGGTGATCGGCGCGCACGCACCGGCGCGCCGGGCGGACGGCGGGCCCGCACCGAGCCCCGCGGGGCCGCCGGGCCACGGGACGCCGGACCGGGCTCCGGCGCGGCGGGCTCGGACGCGGCGGGGGCCGGCTACCGGGCCGCGACGTCACGCGCCCTCGGGACCCCGGCCGGTCCGGCGGCCGCGCCGATGTGCTCCCACAGCCGGCCGAGGACCGGACGGTCCGCGCGCCGGGCCGGTCAGCCCGTCGCGTCCACCAGGGCGAGGTCGTGCAGGCGTTCCGGCGGGCCGGGGCGGGCGTAGTACCAGCCCTGGGCCGTGTCACAGCCCAGTATCCGGAGCTGTTCGGCCTGCGCGCCCGTCTCCACGCCCTCCACCGTGACCGCGAGGTCGAGGCTGTGGGCGAGGGAGACGATGCCCTCCACGATCTTGAGGTCGACCGGGTCCGCGGGGAACTGCTGCATGCTCTGGGTGAAGGAGCGGTCCAGCTTGAGGACGCTGACCGGCAGACGGCGCAGGTTGGCGAGGTTGGAGTAGCCCGTGCCGAAGTCGTCCAGCGCGATGTCCACGCCCATCTCGGCGAGCCGCCGCAGCGGCTTGAGGAGATCGTCGTCGGCGCCGATCAGCGCCGACTCGGTGACCTCCAGGCACAGGGCGTCGGGGGCGACTCCGGACCGCTCCAGGATGTCCACCGTGTCCTGGACCAGGCCGGGGTGGGTGAGCTGGCACGGCGACAGGTTGACGTTGATCCGCAGCGGGTCCGCGGCGCCGTAGCGCTCCCGCCACTCACGGGCCTGGCGGATCGACTCCTCCAGGACCCAGCGGCCGAGCGGCACGATCAGGCCGGTGTGCTCGGCGAGCGGGATGAACCGGTCGGGGCCGAGGACGCCGTGCTGCGGGTGCAGCCAGCGCACCAGTGCCTCGGCGCCGCGCACGCTGCCGTCGCCGAGGTGGACCAGCGGCTGGTACTCGATGAAGAACTCGCCCCGGTCCAGGGCCGCGGGGAGCGCGGTGGTCAGGCCGTGCCGGGTGATGGCGCGGGCGTCGGCCTCCGGGTCGGCCAGCTCGAAGCGGTTGCCGCCCGCCGACTTGGCCCGGTACATCGTGATGTCGGCGCTGCGCAGCACCTCGGCCGGGGTCCGCTCGCCCGCCGGGCCCTCCACGATGCCGATGGAGCCGCGGACCATGAGTTCACGGCCGTCGATGCTGATCGGCGTGATCAGGGCGTTCATGATGCGGTCGGCGAGGTCGTCGACCTCCCGCTGGGTGCCGGGTCCGGTGGTCAGCGCCACGAACTCGTCGCCGCCGAGCCGGGCGACCATCTCGCCGGGCGCGGTCGCGCAGGACTGCAGCCGGTCGGCGACCTCCACCAGCAGCCGGTCGCCGGCCGAGTGGCCGAGGCTGTCGTTGACGGTCTTGAAGCCGTCCAGATCGAGGTAGCACAGCCCGAATCGCTGGCCGTCGCCGGCCGCCAGGGCCTTCTCCAGGCGCTCGAAGAACAGCGTGCGGTTGGGCAGGCCGGTGAGCGCGTCGTGGGTGGCCTCGTAGCGCAGCCGCAGGTTGAGCAGCCGGCGCTCGGTGGTGTCCTCCATGAGGGCCAGCTGGTACTGCGGTTCGCCGTCCGCGTCGCGGAGCAGGGAGACGGTCAGGTTGGTCCACAGGACCGTCCCGTCGGGGCGGTTGAACGCCTTCTCGACGTGGTAGTGCTCGCGGTCGCCGCGGACCAGTTCCTCGTAGAGCCGCCAGGTCTGGGGCGCGTCCTCGGGATGCGCCCACTCCATCACCTTGCGGCCGCGCAGGGTCTGTTCGGAGCCGCCGAACATGCGCAGCAGCGCGCCGTTGACCTGGAGGACGTTGCCGTCCAGGTCGGCGATGCCGATCCCTATCGCCGCCCCCTCGAAGACCGCGCGGAACCGTGCCTCGCTGGCGTGCAGCGCCTGGGCGACCACGCCCTGGGCCCGCAACGCGGCCTGCGCGATGGCCTCCTGCTCGGACAGGGTGCGTTCGCGCAGCGCCTGGGCGAAGCCGGCGGCCATCGCGTGCTGGATCCGCGAGGAGCGCATCCGCAGTTCGTCCTGGAGGCCGTCCCCGCCGCAGTACAGGGCCAGGTAGGCGTCGACGCAGTCGAGGGAGCGGGTGAGCGCCTCGGGGTCGGTGCAGTGCGCGTCGATCAGCGCGGCCCCCACCTGCCTGGCCTCCTCGGCCTCGAAGCCGTGCGCCAGCAGCACCTCGCTCAGCCGGCGTGCCAGCGGCAGGAGTTGTGCCTCGAACTCCGGCCGGGTCAGGGACGTCGAGGTCACCGGGAACACCGCCCGGCTCCAGATCGTCGCGAACCGACGCAGTCTGTCCTCGGGGCCGTCCGGCTCCGCGCTCACGCCGCGGTCCCCACGCCGGCGAACCCGGCGAAGGCGTACGGATCCTCGTCCTCCGGCGCCGACTCCGGCCGCCAGTGCGGCATCGGCACCAGTCCGGGTTCCACCATGTCGTACCCCTCGAAGAACCGTGCGATCTCGTCTCGCGAACGCATGATGAGCGGGTTGCGGATGTCCTTGTACACGTCCACCGCGCTCTCGGCCCGCTCCGGAGCCAGCGGGATCCGCTCGTAAGAGGCGTGTGTGAGGATCAGCAGACTGCCCGGCGCGAGTGCGTCGCGCAACTGTGCCACTGTCCCGTACGGGTCGTCCGCGTCTTCCACGAAGTGCAGTATGGCAACGAGAAGCAGCGCCACTGGCCGATTCAGGTCGATGAGACGCTCGACCTGGGGGCTCGACAGGATCTCCTGAGGCTTGCGGAGGTCCGCGGCGACCACGTCCGCGCCCTCGTTGCCCGCGAGCACCGCCTCGCTGTGGGCCACGGCCACCGGATCGTGGTCGACGTACACCACGTGCGCGCCGGGGCGCGCCGCCTGCGCCACCTCGTGGACGTTGCCGAAGGTCGGGATGCCGGAGCCGATGTCCAGGAACTGTTCGATGCCGGCGCCCGCGGCGTACCGCACGGCGCGGCGCATGAAGGCGCGGTTGGCCTGCATGATCTTCGGCAGCCCCGGCAGATGTGCCATCGCCTTGCGGGCCGCCTCCCGGTCGACCTCGAAGTTGTGCGAACCGCCCAGGTAGTAGTCGTAGATACGCGAAACGCTCGGCACCGAGATGTCGATGTTTCGTGGGGCCCAGGCGGGACGCTCCATGTATCTCTCCAAGGCTGAGGCGATCCGGTGTTCGAGCAGAGGCTACTGATCGCCTGCGAACTGGGCGAGCGGAACCGGAAATTGACCGTCCGTTCCCGGTCACCACCTGGGATTTCCGGGTGCGCTTTGGGGGTGTTCGGGCATTCCGCCGGTTGCGGGTGCGACGCACGGCACATCCGCGCGCGGCGCACGGCGCACGGCGCACGCACAGGAGCCCGCCCCCTCCGTGCGGTGCGGAGGGGGCGGGCGGTGGTGCGGCGTCGCCAGGGGCTCGCGCCCGGAGGGCGTTACTGACCGGGGGCGCCGACCAGCTTCCCCTCGGGCGAGACGGCGTACCACGTGCCGCCGACGCCCTGCCCGTTGGTGTCCCCGGCCTTCGCGTCGCCGGAGAAGGTGTAGATCGGCCAGCAGTTGACCGTCATCTGCTTCTGGCCGGTGTCGGGCCGGGTGAAGCCCATCAGGCCCTTCTTCTGGATGCCCTTGGTGTCGTTCGTGGCGACCTCCGCGACGGCCGGCCACTTGGCGAGGCAGTCACCGGTGCAGTTCGAGACGGACTTGGGCCACGCCTTGTCCTTGATGAAGCGGTAGACCGTCATGCCGTTCTTGTCGACGACGATGTCGCCGAGCTTGGCGTCCTTGCGGACGGACAGGCCCGGCAGGTCGGAGAGGGTGGCCTTCTTGCCGTCGGGGGCGGTCGCGAACCACTTGCCGCCCACGCCCTGGCCGTTGACGTCTCCGGCGTTCACGTCCTTGGCGTAGCGGTACACCGGCCAGCCGCCCACGGTCAGCTGCTTGGTGCCGTCGGTGCGGGTGACCTCGCCGAGCAGCGCCTTGTCGATGCCCGCACCGGCGCTCGCGTCGTCGGCGGGCACCGGCGGCCAGGTGGTGGCGCAGCCGCCGTCACAGTTCGACTTCGGGGGCTTGGCGGTGTCGGAGTCGAATCGGTAGAGGGTCAGGCCGCTGCTGTCGGTCAGCACCTTGCCCAGGTCCGGGTTGCTGGCGACGCTCAGTTCGCCGGCCGGGGCCACCGGAGAGCCCGCGGCCTGGCTGCCGTCGGCGCCGTACCCGTTGCCGGCACCGGCGGAGGGACTGGTCACGCTGCCCACGTTGCCGACGCCGGCCGGAGCGGTGGCTCCGACGTTCTGGGCCGCCGAGGACGGAGTGGTCACATTGTCCTGACCGCATCCTGTCGTCAACGCCAGTACGCCTGCGGCCGTGGCCACCAAAGAGGCGCTCCTCCAGGAGGTCTTCATCTTCAACTCCCCATAATCGCCTGCATATTGCAGCGCCTGTGCGCCGCCGCACGACACCAGGTACGGATTCCGGGGGCCGAAGTGTTCAACGGGCGCACAAATTTCTTTCGGGACACCGCACCCCCGGCGCGCCTCCCGCACGGACGTACGCTTCGAGCCACCCGGCATGCCGCGTGATTCAAACCGGTTTACGCCACCTGTCCCCCGTTCGGGCCAATCCCGCCGCACTCCGGCGTACGACGGCGTCCAGCGCCTCATGATCTCGGTCGTGCACGCACCCGAAGCGACCCGACTCGCGCCCGTCCCGAAGGTGTTGGCCCTGCTGACGCTGACCTGGACCCTGGTGGGCTGTCCGGTCGGCACGGCGTCGGCCGACGCCTGCGCCTACGCCTCGGCGGGACCCGACGGCGTCCAGGCGGTGGCCGTGGCCGGCGACTCCTGGCCGACACCACCGCTCTGCCCGCCACCCGAACCCCCGCCCTGCCCCACACCGACCCCCACCCCGCCTCCCCCGCCACCTCCTCCGCCTCCTCCGCCTCCACCACCGAAGCCCACCCCGACACCGAAGCCGAAGCCCACGCCGAAACCGGCTCCGAAGCCGCGGCCCGCCCCGCCGGCCCCGGCACCGCCACCGCCGCCCCCGCCGGCCGCGAGGCCCGCGCCCCGGCCCGCACCGAAGCCGACACCCGCCCCGACCCCGCCGCCGAAGCCCACCCCGCGGCCCTCACCGACCCCGGTGACCTACCCGCCGTACCACGTCCAGTCGACCGCGAGCGCGGCCCCGAACCGCACCTCTCCGGTCACCTACGTCCTGCTCATCGCCGTACCCGCCATCCTCGCCATCGCCGCGTTCCGCGCGCGCTGACGGGCGGCCCACACCCTCTGGAGGCTTCCGTTGCCGGATTGGCTTGTTCTCGTCCTCGCGATGCTCGCGGCCTGTGCCGTGGTCGTCGTCATCACCCTCGTACGGCACAAGAGGGCGGCGGAGGACGAGGATCCCTCCGAGACGCCGGACGTCATCGAGTACATGACCATGTGGATCGGAGTCATCTACGCCATCGTCCTCGGCCTCGCGGTGGCCGGCGTCTGGGAGGCCCGCAGCGCCGCGCAGGACCACGTGCAGGCGGAGGCGCAGGCACTGCACGAGATCTATGAGCGCGTCCGGGTCTATCCGCCCGAGACCCGCGACCGGATCCGCGCCGACGTCGAGGCCTACACCCGGCAGGTCGTCGACAAGGAGTGGAAGGAGATGGCCGACCACGGGCGGCTCAGCACGCGCGGCGCGGAACTGCTCGCGACGATCCGTCAGGACGTCACCGACTACCAGCCGAAGAGCGACTTCGAGGCGCAGGCCTACCAGCCGCTGGTGGACCAGGTGGCCGCCGTCGACCAGTCGCGCAGCGCCCGGGCCGACTCGACCGGGGCGACCATGCCGAGCGTGGTGTGGGTCGGGCTGCTGACCGGCGCCGTGATCACCATCGGCATGATCTTCGCGCTGCAGATCAGGCGCACCCGGCGCGAACTGATCCTGGCGGGCCTGTTCTCCGCGACCATCGCCTTCATGCTCTTCCTGATCTGGGACTTCGACGAACCGTACAGCCGCGGCATCACCGCCACGGCGCAACCGTTCCTGAACCTCTTCCCGCACCTCGGGGGGTAGCGGAGGACCCGCGCACCCGAGGGCACCCGGAGGACACCGCGGCGCGCCACGCCGTGCCGGTCCCCCGGGTGCCGCGTCCGGGTCACCCGTCCGGCCCACCGGCGTCCCCCGTTCGCGCTACTGCGTTCGCGCGCCTGTACGGATGTTCCTAGCGTTCCAGACATCGAGGCGCATTTCCGGCACGAGCGGAACGGATCCGCGGACAGCTCCTCGGGGACCGGAGGAACCAGCATGCACGCAATACGCCTGGCCTCGGCCGCGCTGCTCGGGATCGGGGCGCTCGTTCTCGGCGCTCCGGCCGCCCTCACGGACGACGAGGGCCACGGGGATTCCGACGCCGGCCGGCAGGCCTCCTTCGGCGTCCGCGTCACGCCGTCGACCGTCTCGGCAGGCGGCCGGATCAGTCTGCAGGTGAGCCGCGACGAGACCTGCCGGGGCGCCGCGACGGTCAGCTCCGACGTGTTCGACACCGTCCGGATCCCGCAGGGGCGGGACTCGGTGGCGGCCACGGTCCACCCGGACGCGCGATCCCGGACCTCGTACCGGGTGACGGTCGACTGCGACGGGACGCGGGGGTCGACCCAACTCAGCATCGCGGGCACGCAGTCGTCGGGGCGCGCCGACGACGGGACGGGGGTGCGGGCCGACGGCCGCACCGACGGCGGCACGGGCGGCCAGTCCGGGGTGCACACCGGCTCCCGTACGGACGGCGCGGCGGACAACGGGTCCGACAGCCTCACCGGCGGCGGTGCCGACAGCGGCGCCGACGGCCTCACCGGGTCCGGCACGCAGCCCTTCCAGCCCGACCGGGGCGTGCGCGCGGGCGCCGGCGGCAGCGTCGACGGGTTCGACGTGAGGGAGATCGGCCTCGGCGCCCTGCTCGTCACGGCGTCGGTCGGCACCGCGTACCGCATCGCACGCCGGCGGGCCGGCGAGGACGGTGCCTGAGCGGGTCCCGGCCGACGGACCCGCCGAGCGGGTCTTCGCCCCGCACCCACGCGGGGGCCGGGGCGAAGACGGGCCGCAGGGCTCAGAGCCGCTTCTCGTGCCGGCGACGCAGCCAGAATCCGCAGCCGGCGAGCACCGACGCGCCCACCAGCCCGCCGCCGATCGCCATGTCGGCCGGGGTGGCACCACTGGAGACGCTGCCGCCGAGGCCGCCCCTGACCCCGCCCAGCACGTAGAACGCGGACGACCGGGTCAGCGTCCGCCCGTCGCAGCGGACGGTCAGGTCGTACGGACCGGGACGGGCGTCCCGCTCGATGGTCGCGACACCGCGCGCCATGTCGCCGCCGAACGGGAACAGCGACGTCGACCGGAAGGCGCGGGAGTACATCACGCCGCTGCGGCAGCCGTCGACGGTGACGGTGAGGCGGGAACCGCTCGTGATCGCCCTGGGCTGGGCGACGATGTCGCGCGACCCCTCGCCGCCGCCGCCGCAGCCGAAGCCGCCGTCGCCGCGGCCGCCGTCACCGCGCCCGCCGTCGCTCCAGCCGCCGCCCGCGCCGCCGTCACCGCGCCCGCCGTCACCCCGGCCGCCGTCACCGCGCCCGTCGTCACCCCGGCCGCCGTCCCCGCGGCCGCCGAAGCCGTCGTCGCCCCGGCCGCCGAAGCCGTCCCCGCCCCGCCCGCCTCCCCCGTCGCCGCCCCGCCCGCCGAACCCCTCGCAACCCCGCCCGCCGAAGCCACCGCGGCCGAACCCGCCGAGGCCGTAGGCGGGAACGACGACACCGGGGACCGCGAAGCCGGGGGCGACGCCGATACCGGGCGCCACACCGACACCGGGGGCGACGCCCACACCGGGAGCCACCCCGCCGACGCCACCGACTCCGCCGACGCCGCCGACCCCCGGGCCGACGCCGGTCCCGCCGACCACCGGGGCCTGTGTGTTGGGCGGGCCGCCGGGATTTCCGAGGCCGTCGGCGACGGCCACGGGGGCGGCGACGCCGAGCACGGCGACCACCGTGCACGCTGCCGCGAGGGCACGTGAGTTTCGCATCTCTTCCTCCGCGGAAGGCGCCCCGGGAACCGTCCCCGGTAGATCGGCGAGAAAGCACCTCCCGCATAGACCCTCAGATGCCGTGAACACGCCCGCATGTCGAGAATGGTCCGTCCTGGTGAGCGGACACGCCGAGCGAAAAGCACACAATCGGATATTGCCGCAGGTCACGGACCGTCAGAAAAAACCTGGGAACGGCAACTCGGATGGCGCACCGAAGCGCGCGCCGGCCACCCGTTCGCCCGCCGCCCCGTCGCCGCACGCGCGCGCGGGACTTAGCGTTTTCCCATGCGCGCCGCGGACCGGCGCGCTGCGGATGTCGCGGCGGCCGTGTCGAGAGGGGATGGCGAATGTCTGCATCCGAACTTTCCGAGCTGGCCGAGGAGGAGGAGCGGCGGCGCAAGCGTGCCCCCTGGGGCGTCATAGCGCTCGTCCTGCTGACCGGTCTGGCCCTCATCCGCAACGGTTCCGGGGAGTTCGACGTCGGTCCGCCGCAGCCGGCCTCGGCCGCCGCCCCGGACAGCCGTAGCACGCTCCCTGACACCTTCGCCACCGCGGCGGCCACCTCGCTGCCGTACTCGGCGGCGAACCGGGTCCGGATCCCCGCGATCCGGGTCGACGCGCCCGTGATGCCGGTGGGTCTGGACGCGGACGGCTGGGTCGCGGCACCGCCGCCGGACGACCCGAACCTGGCCGGCTGGTTCACCGGGGGCGTCTCGCCCGGTGAGAAGGGCACGTCCGTGGTCGTGGGCCATGTCGACAACACGAAGGGGCCGGCGGTGTTCTACGGCCTCGGCTCGCTGAAGAAGGGCAACCGCATCGAGGTCGACCGCACCGACGGCAGGACCGCGGTGTTCGAGATCTACGGCATCGAGGTCTTCGCCAAGGCCGACTTCCCGGGCGACCGGGTCTACGGCTCCAAGGGCACGCCGGAACTGCGGGTCATCACCTGCGGCGGCGGCTTCTCGAAGCAGAACGGCTACGACGGGAACGTGGTGGTCTTCGCCCGCCTGGTCGAGGCCCGCTGAGGCGGGCCCGGCCGGGCGGGCGGGGACCCGTCGGACGGGCCCGGTCCGGCTCAGGTCCGCCGGCGCGGCACGGTCAGGTGGTAGCCGTTGTCCAGCAGATAGGGCAGGTACTCGCGCAGGGCCTGGACGCTCTGTGAGCGGTCGCCCCCGGCGTCGTGGGAGAGGACGACGACACCGGGGGCGGCGCCGTTCTCGATCGTGTCGACGATGGTGCGGGTGCCCGGCGTGGTCCAGTCGGTGCTGTCGACGGTCCAGGCCATGGGCTCCATGCCCATCTGGGCACCGAGCTGGAAGGCCGCGCGGTTCCAGGCGCCGTAGGGGGCGCGGAACCACTGCGGGCGTTCTCCGTAGGTGTCCTCGATGGCGTCGCTGGTGCTCTCCATCTCGTCGCGGATCTCACGGCGGTTCAGGGTGGTCAGCAGCGGATGCGTCCAGGTGTGGTTGCCCACGACGTGGCCCTCGGCGGCCATCCGGGCCACCAGCTCCCGGTTCACCACGATGCACTCCCCGCACAGGAAGAACATCGCGCGCACGTCGTACTTGGCGAGGGTGTCCAGGATGTGCGGGGTGTAGGCGGGGTTGGGTCCGTCGTCGAAGGTGAGCATCATGCGGCGGCCGGTTCCGGAGATCCGCAGGATGGGCTCCTTGCGGACCTTGAGCTTGCGCGGCGCGGTCGGCGGCGGGCCGTATCCGGTGAGCGGCTGGAGCCGGAAGGCCGAGGACTTGGGCGCCTGGCGGGCCGGTGGTCCTGCGGCCGGGGCGACGGTGCCCGCCGCCTCCTCGCCGTCGCTCGCCACTACGAGTCCCGCGGTGCCCGCCGCGCCCAGAGCTGCGGCGCCGGCCAGCAGCAGCCGACGCCGGGTGAACAACTGATCCTTCTGCATGACCCATCAGTCGCCCGGCGGGCCTGTGGCGCACCACTTAGACACCGGTGCGGCGGCCCGAAAGCACCCGCACGGACCAGTGCCGGAAGGCTTCGGAAAGAGTTCGCCAAGTCCCGCGGGGCCGTCGGCGGGTCGGGGCGGCGGCGTCGGTCAGCGGCGGCGGACCAGCGGGAAGGGCAGCGTCTCCCGGATCGTCAGGCCGGTGAGGAACATGACCAGCCGGTCGACTCCGATGCCGAGACCGCCGGTCGGCGGCATGCCGTATTCGAGGGCGTCCAGGAAGTCCTCGTCCAGCTCCATCGCCTCGGGGTCGCCGCCGGCCGCCAGCAGCGACTGCGCGGTCAGCCGGCGGCGCTGTTCGACGGGGTCGGTCAGCTCCGAGTAGGCGGTGCCGAGTTCGGTGCCGAAGGCCACCAGGTCCCAGCGCTCGGCGAGCCTCGGGTCGGTGCGGTGCTGGCGGGTGAGCGGGGAGACGTCGGTCGGGAAGTCCTTGTAGAAGGTGGGCAGCTGGGTCCGTTCCTCCACCAGGCGTTCGTACATCTCCAGGACGACGTCCGCGGGTCCGTCGTCGGCGGTGTACGGCACGCCGGTCCGGTCGCAGTGGCGGTGCAGCCGCAGCAGCTCGGTGCCGGGCCCGATCTCCTCGCCCAGCGCCTCGGAGATCGCCCCGTACACGGTCTTGACCGGCCAGTCGCCCGAGATGTCGTACTCCCGTCCGTCCCGGCGGACCACCGGGGAACCGGCGGCCGCGACGGCGGCGCCCTGGATCAGTTCGCGGGCCAGGCCGCGCATCACGTCGTAGTCGGCGTACGCCTGGTAGGCCTCCAGCATGGTGAACTCGGGGTTGTGCTTGTGGGAGACGCCCTCGTTGCGGAAGGTGCGGCCGAGTTCGAAGACCTTCTCCAGCCCGCCGACGCACAGCCGTTTCAGGTACAGCTCGGGGGCGATGCGCAGGTACAGGTCGAGGTCGTAGGCGTTGATGTGGGTGGTGAAGGGGCGGGCGTTGGCGCCGCCGTGGATCTGCTGGAGCATCGGCGTCTCGACCTCCAGGTACCCGCGGTCCAGGAGGCCCTGGCGCAGCGCCTGTACGGCGGCTGAGCGGGCGCGGAGGACGGCGCGGGCGGCCGGGCTGGTGGCGAGGTCGAGGTAGCGGCGGCGGACCCGGGCCTCGGGGTCGGCCAGGCCGCGGTGCTTGTCGGGCAGCGGGCGCAGGCACTTGGCGGTGAGCTGCCAGTCGGTGACGAAGAGGGTGGGCTCGCCCCGGTCGCTGAGACCGGCCCGGCCGGTGGCGGTGATCTGGTCGCCGATGTCGGTGTCGGCGGTGAAACGGGCCAGGGCGGCGCCGGACTCGTCGCGGGTGAGCGCGAGTTGGTGGTCGCCGGACCAGTCGCGCAGGGTCACGAAGACGATGCCGCCGAAGTCGCGGACCAGCATGATCCGTCCGGCGACGGTTGCCGTCTCGCCCTCGCGGACGTCGGCGAGCGCCCGGGTGGGCCGCACCACCCGCACCGGATAGGGGTCGACGCCCGCCGCGCGCAGCCGGTCCAGGGTGGCGCGCCGGACCCGGAACTGGTCCGGCAGGCCGGGTGCCGGGGCTCCGGGCCCGGCCTCGTCCCCTCCGTCGAGACCGGGCACCGGTGAAGACGGCGGTGCCTCCACGGGCCGCGGTCCGGTCTTCGGGTGCCCCTTTCCCCAGAGTTTGCGCAACGACGGTACGGAGACGAAGCCTTCGGCGATTCCGGAGGCGACGCCGATCCGGGCGAGGGAGCCGGTCTCGCCGTAGCAGATGAAGCGCGGGTACCACTCGGGGCGGTACTTGGCGTTGGAGCGGTACAGGGCCTCCAGCTGCCACCAGCGGGAGAAGAACAGCAGCAGGCGGCGCCACAGGCGCAGTACCGGTCCTGCGCCGATACGGGCGCCCTCCTCGAAGACCGAGCGGAAGACGGCGAAGTTCAGCGAGACGCGGCGCACGCCGAGCCGGGGAGCGGCCGCGCACAGGTCGGCGACCATGAACTCCATGACGCCGTTCGGGGCGGCGCGGTCCCGGCGCATCAGGTCGAGGGAGACGCCGTCGGCGCCCCAGGGCACGAAGGAGAGCAGGGCGAGCAGCCGGCCGTCCTCCGCGAGGGCCTCGACGAGCAGGCAGTCGCCGTCGGCGGGGTCGCCGAGCCGGTCCAGGGCCATGGAGAAACCGCGTTCGGTCTCGGTGTCGCGCCAGGCGTCGGCCTTGTCGACGACCTCCTCCATCTCCGCCTCGGTGAGCGTGGCGTGCCGGCGCACCCGGGTGGTGGCGCCGGAGCGCCGGACCCGGTTGACGGCCTGGCGGGTGACGCGCATCTCCCGGCCGCCGAGGTCGAAGCCGGCGACGTGCAGGATGGCCTCGTCGCCGAGTTGCAGGGCGCCGAGCCCGGCGCGGACGTAGGCCTTGGCGCCGTCCTCGGAGGCGCCCATCACCGCGGGCACCCAGGCATGGCGGCGGGCCACCTCCAGCCAGGCGCCGACGGCGTGCGGCCACGCCTCCGGGTCGCCGACCGGGTCACCGCTGGCCAGGCAGACGCCGGCCTCGACCCGGTAGGTGACGGCGGCCTTGCCGCTGGGCGAGAAGACGACGGCCTTGTCCCGGCGGGTGGCGAAGTAGCCGAGCGAGTCCCGCTCGCCGTAGGTCTTCAGGAGGGCGCGGATGCGGGACTCCTCGTCGCCGTGCAGGGCCGCTTCCAGGCGCTGTGAACGGAACAGGGTGGCGGCGGCGTTGAGCAGGGCCAGGGCGCCGAGGAGGCCGAGGAGGAAGGCGACGAACCGGGGCGGCCGCCCGCCGTAGCTGCCGCCGTCCACGAGGCCGCCGCAGACCCGGTCGGCCGCCCAGGCCAGGTGCTGGCCGTGCGGGAGCGAGCCGGGGAAGAGCGAGACCAGGCCCCAGCCGGCCAGGATCGCCACGACCAGGCCGACGAGCAGGACGCCGACGGCACGGCGCACGGCGGCACGGCGCGAGGCGGCGTAGAACTCGCCTCTGGCCACGATCAGCAGCGCGAGGGCGGATCCGCACACCAGCAGTGAGCTGAAGGAGTACCAGTCGAAGCCGAAGGCGACCGTCAGGACGTCCGCAACCGCCAGCAGGCCGAGGTAGACCACCACCAGCCACCAGGCGACCTTCTTGCGGGCGGCGGTGGCGCCGGCCAGCAGGAACAGGAAGACGGCGTAGGCCAGGTTGGGGCTGACGGGGACCACGACGGCGTCGAGGAAGTGCACGACCGGACGGAGCAGGGCGCGCAACGGGGCGAGGAAGGAGAGCAGGGCGCACAGCAGGGCGAGGGCGCCGAAGAAGGTCCCGAAGGCCTCCGGCACCCAGGTCGTCCGCCTGCCGCGGGGCGGGCGCACCGGGCCCGCGGTGTCCTTGCCCGGGGCGGGCTCGACGGCGGCACTCATGCTCCGACTGTAGGAAGCGCCCGCCGGACTCGCCCGTCGAACGGCCGGAGCCCGAAGGGCGGCCGCGCACGACTCGCGGCGGGCCACCCCGGACACTCACCGGACCGGTGGATTCCGATAGCCTCGGGGCGTGGCGGAACAACACCAGTTCGAGCGGGGCACGGACGGGCCGAAGGTCATCGTGGTCGGTGTGGACGGCTCGGACTCCTCGTGGCACGCGGCCTCCTACGCCGCCGGTCTGGCCCGGCGGCAGCACGCGCTGCTGGCCGTCGTGTACGTGCAGCCGGTGCTGGCGGCCGGCGCCGCGCTCGGGGCGCCGGTGGCGGAGACGACCGACGAGATCGCGGAGGACCTGGTCGCCCAGATCAGGGACGCGGCCGAGCGGCTCAAGGGGATATTCGAGGTGCGCTGGGAGTTCCACACGTTCCGCGGTGACCCCTACACCGGCCTGACGAAGGCGGCCGACGAGCTGAAGGCGGACGCCGTCGTGGTGGGCGCCTCCGAGCAGGCCGGCCACCGGTTCATCGGCTCGGTGGCGATCCGTCTGGTGAAGGCGGGACGGTGGCCGGTGACGGTGGTGCCGTAGCCCGGTCCGCGGCGCGCGGGAGCAGGGCCGGGGTGGCGAGCAGCAGGACCCCGGCCGCGGCGATCGCGGTGCGCGTCCCGGCGAGGGCCGCCAGCGCTCCCCACAGGGCGGTCAGCGAGGCGATGGAGGCCTTGGTGCCCACCGACCAGGCGGACAGGGTGCGGGCGGTCAGATCGTCCGGGGTGTGGTCGAGGCGGTGGGTGGCGAGCACCGGGTTGAAGACTCCGGCGCAGAGTATGAGCCCGAACTCGGTGACCATGATGAGCAGCAGTCCGGGCAGGCCGGGCCGGACGAAGGCCAGCCCGAGGGACCACGCGGCGCGCAGCGCGCCCGAGGCGAGCAGGACCCGGCGCTGTCCGTGCCGGGCGACGAGCGGGCGGGCCAGGCGGGAGCCGACCAGGCCGCCCAGGCAGGGCACCGCGAAGGCGAGGCCGTACTCCCAGGGCGGGAAGCCGAGCGGGCCGAGCATGAGGACGGCCAGCAGCGGTGCGGTGGCCATGATCAGGCCGTTGACGAGGGCCACGTTCAGGAACAGGGGCCGCAGCTCGGGGCTGCTGAGGATGTGCCGCCAGCCGTCGAACAGGTCGGCGGCGCGCGGGCGGGCGGCTCCTCTGTCACGGGGGGCCGGCTCGCCGCCGCCGACGGCCCCGATGCCGAGGGCCGACAGCAGGAAGCTGACCGCGTTCGCGACCACCGTCGTGATCGGGCCGAGCACGCCGACGGCGGCTCCGCCGAGCGGGGGTCCGAGGACGGTGGCGGTCCACATCGTCGACTCGAAGCGGGCGTTCGCCCTCAGCAGCCCGTCGCGCGGCACGAGCGACTTGAGGAACGCCCCGGAGGCCGCGTTGAAGGTGATGTCGGCGGCGGCGACCACCACGGCGACGGCTGTCAGCTGGCCGATGCCGAGCGCCCCGAGGAGGTAGGCGGCGGGCACGCTCAGCAGCGCGGCGCACCGGACGAGGTCCATCCACGCCATCACCGGCCGTTTGTGCCGGAACTCCACCCAGGGGCCGAGCGGTACCGCCAGCACGGCGCCCACGGCGGGTCCGGTCGCGGCGAGCAGCGCGACCTGGGCCGCGCTCGCGTGCAGCACCAGGACCGCGATCAGCGGGAACGCGTCGAACGCGAGCCAGGTCCCGAGCACGCTGACCGAGTACGCGGCCCACAGCCACCCGAACCGCCGTCCCATGCACAACCTCCCGTTGACCCGGGACATGAAAACGCGCAGGTGGCCGCCGAATCAAACAACTCGCCGGGCCCCCGCCACAACCATCGGTTGTACGGTGGGGGTGTGGATCTCAGAGCCGTGCGCACCTTCGTCGCCGTCGCCGACTCGGGGCAGTTCCAGGAGGCAGCCGCCGTGCTGGCGGTCACCCAGCAGGCCGTCTCCAAGCGGATCGCGGCGCTGGAGAAGGAGCTGGGCGTGCGGCTGTTCACCCGCACTCCGCGAGGCGCCGACCTGACCGTCGACGGCCGGACCTTCCTGCCGCACGCCCGCGAGCTGCTGCTCGCGGAGGAGCGGGCGACCGCCTCGGTACGGTCCGGGCGGCGCCCGCTGCGGGTGGACGTGGTCGGCGCCCGGCTGGCCCCGGCGGCGCTGCTGCGCGGCTTCCACGAGGCGCACGGCGAGATCGCCCTGGACGTCGTCACGCTCTTCGACGTCGACTCGGCGCTCGGCGCGCTGCGCTCCGGCGCGGTCGACGCGTCCTTCCGGGCCGTCGCCATGCCCGGCCGGCCGCTGCCCAGGGGCGTGGAGGCGGCCCGGGTGTACGACGAACCGGTCCAGCTGCTCACCGGCCCCGGCCACGCCCTGGCGGACCGCCGGGCGGTCGCGCCCGGCGAGCTGGCCGGGCACCGGATCTGGATGCCGGGCATCGTGGAGGGCACCGAGTGGGCCGCCTACTACGCGGCGCTCGCCGCCGAGTTCGGTCTCACCATCGATTCCTCGGGCCCCAATTTCAGCGGGGCGGTGCAGGACGCGGTGGCCCGTTCCGGCACCGTGGCGACGCTGGTCAGCGAGCGGACCGGGCTGGTCTGGCCGCAGGAGCACGATCTGCGCCGCATCCCGCTGCTCGACCCGACGCCGGTGTATCCGCACTCCCTGCTGTGGACCGCCGCCAATCCGCACCCGGCGCTGGCCGTCCTGCGGGAGCATCTCGCCGCCGCGCGGCCGCCCGGTCCCACGACCGGGATCTGGGTGCCCGGCTGGGCCGAGAGCGTGCGTGGCGTCTTCCGTCCCTGACAGCCCTGGGCCATCATGATCCGCCGTCAGCCGTTCGCGACCGGCGATGAGGTGAGGCACATGGCGAAGCTCCGCATGGGTGAGGGAATTCTCCGCCGCAAACCCATCGAACACATCGAGGAGAGCGAGACCGGCGAGGGACCCCGGCTCGACAGATCGCTCGGGCTGTGGCAGCTGACCGCGATCGGCGTGGGCGGCATCATCGGCGCGGGCATCTTCACCCTCGCCGGCACGGTCGCCAACGGCACGGCGGGACCCGCCGTGCTGCTCTCCTTCCTCGTCGCCGGGCTGGCCAGCGCCTGCGCGGCGCTGTCGTACGCCGAGTTCGCCGGGATGATCCCGAAGGCGGGTTCGGCGTACACGTACGGCTACGCGGTGCTCGGCGAGTTCGCGGGCTGGTTCATCGGCTGGGACCTGCTCCTGGAGTACACGGCGATCGTGGCGGTGGTCGCGATCGGCATCTCGGGGTACTTCGGCTTCCTGGTGGAGGAGATGGGCGCGCACCTGCCGCGGTGGATGCTCGGCGCCCCCGGCACCGGGGCCGGTCACCGGGTCGACCTGTTCGCCGCGATCCTCTGTCTGCTGATCGCCTACCTGCTGAACCTCGGCATCCGCAGCGCGGCCCGCTTCGAGACGGTCGTGGTGGTGCTCAAGGTGCTGGTGGTGCTGCTGGTGATCGGCGTCGGCGTGTTCCACATCGATACGGGGAACTACCACCCGTTCTTCCCGTTCGGCGTCGGCGGCGCGTTCACGGGCGCGGCCACGGTCTTCTTCGCGGTCTTCGGGTACGACGCGATGTCGACGGCGGCCGAGGAGTCGAAGGACGCGCAGCGCCACATGCCGAAGGCGATCATCTACTCGCTGGCGATCTCCATGGTGCTGTACGTGGCGGCCTGCCTGGTCCTGACCGGCATGCAGAACTACAAGGACATCGACCCGGAGAGCGGCTTCTCCACGGCGTTCAAGTCGGTGGGGCTGAGCGGACTCGCGGACGTGATCGCGGTGGGCGCGATCATCGGCATCCTGACGGTGATGTTCACCTTCATGCTGGGCGTGACCCGTGTCTGGTTCAGCATGTCCCGGGACGGGCTGCTGCCCTCCTGGTTCGCGAAGACGCACCCGACGCGGCACGTGCCGACCCGGGTGACCTGGATCGTCGGAGCGGCCTCGGCCCTCCTCGCCGGGTTCGTGCCGATCGGCGAGGCGGCCGAACTCACCAACATCGGCATCCTGCTGGCGTTCGTGGTGGTGTGCGTGGCGGTGATCGTGCTGCGCTACCGGCAGCCGGACCTGCCGCGCGCCTTCCGCACCCCGTGGATGCCGGTGGTGCCGGCGCTGGGTGTCGTCTTCTCGGTCTGGCTGATCACGTTCCTGGCGTGGGAGACCTGGGTGCGGTTCGCCGTCTGGTTCGTGATCGGGTGCGTGCTCTACTTCGGCTACTCGTACAAGAGGTCACGGCTGGCCGGACGCTAGAGCCCGCGCGGGAGGCGGACGCTAGAGCGCGCGCAGGAAGTCGAGCAGGAGGCCGTTGAAGACGTCCGGCCGCTCCAGGTTCGGGTAGTGGCCGGTGCCTTCGACGACCTCGGCGCGGCCGTCGGGGACCTCGCGGGCGAGGCGCTCGGCGGCGGCGAGCAGTTCGGCGGGCTCCAGGCCGCCGTTGATCATGAGGACCGGGACGCCGATCTTCGGCACCCGGGGCCAGGAGCCGGTCACCGGCACGTGCCAGTCCCTCTCGCCGGGCGTGTGTCCGGCGAGGGTGCGGCGGGCCATCTCACGCAGCCGGCGCGGGATCTCGGGGTCCAGGTCTCCTACGTCGCGCCGCGCGCCCGCGGCGACGCGGACGAAGGCGTCGAGCCAGCCCTCGATGTCACCGGCGCCGAGGGTCCGGGCGTACTCGGCCCGGAGTCCGGTGTGCCAGGCGTCGGAGTATCGGAAGTCGCCGGTGGCCGCTCCGCAGGTGACCACCGCGCGGACCAGTTCGGGGTGTTCGAGCACGGTGTCGGTGACGATCACTCCGCCCATGGACACGCCGACCAGGACGGCGGGTCCGGCGTCGAGGTGGCGCAGCAGTGCGGCGAGGTCGTCGGCCCAGCGGAACGGCTCGCTCGCGTTGGCGGAGGAGCCGTGGCCCCGGACGTCGGGGGCGATCACCCGGTGTCCGGCTGCGAGGGCCGGGATCTGGTCCGCCCACATGCGGTGGTCGACGTATCCGGAGTGGACCAGGACCACCGGGTCGCCGGAGCCGGTGTCGAGGTAGGCGAGGTCTCCGTCGCGGGACGGGAAGAAGCGGACGTCCGCACCATCTGTCATGACAACCAAGGTGTCATTCTTGTCGCGTTTTGACAACCGAGTTGTCATGACGACCGTGACACCTCGGGTGTCACACGCGCGAGGTGCATGATGGCCGCGTGAACGACATCGACGAGCCCCTGGGCCCCGACGAACTGGGTGAGCGCATCACCGAGGTGTACGACCTGATCGGCCCGCTCTACCGGCGCGCCTTCCGCAAGATCGAGCAGGGCGAACAGATCGAGGGAGCCTCCGTCGGCGTGCGGTCCGTGCTGGACCTGCTGCGCCGGTTCGGGCCGATGACGGTGCCGCAGATGGGCCGGATCATGGCGCTCAGCCGGCAGTTCGTGCAGCGCACGGTGAACGACGCGACCGCCCGCGGCTGGGCCGAGGCCGTCCCCAACCCGGCGCACCAGCGCTCCTCCCTGATCCGGCTCACGGACGCGGGCCGGACCGTGATCACCGCGGTCCTCGCCCGCGAGCACGCGGTGAACCGGCAGGTCGGCGGCGGCCTGACCGACGCCGAGATCACGGCGTGCGTACGGGTGCTGAAGGAGCTGCTGCGGACCATGGACCACGTCGACGTGGAGTGAGCGCCGCTACTCCCCCATCACCAGCCCGTCCTTGGCGGCGCCGCGGCCGAGCACCACGTCCCGGATGGTGTCGCGCACGGCGGTGTAGTCGGCGCCCTGGTCGATGGCGGCGTTCAGGTCGACGACCCGGCCCGAGTCGATGTCGTAGAGCTGCGGGACGAACTCGGCCCTGGCGACCTCCCAGCGGCCGCCGGGACGGGTCGGCGGGGCGAAGGTGAAGCGGGCGAGGGTGGACTGGTTGCCGCGCGGGTCCTGGCGGCCCTGGCGGTTGTACAGCTCGCCGGCCAGCTGGTCGCCCAGGCTGTAGACGACCCAGGTGCCGTTGACCTTCTCGTACGCCTGCGGGATGTGCGCGTGGGTGCCGAGGACCAGGTCGATGTCCGGGCGGCCGCCGGTCTGTGCGGCTGTGAGCTGCTTGGCGAGCGTGAGCTGCTGCTGGTCGGGCGCGTCCTGCCCGTCGGTGCCCCAGTGCACGGAGACGACGACCACGTCGGCGCCCGCCCGCCGGGCGGCGCGGGCGTCGGCGACGACGCGGTTCCCGTCCAGGAGGTTGACCGCCCAGGGCTGTCCGGGCGGCAGGGCGTTGCCGTTGACGTCGAAGGTGTAGGAGAGGTGCGCGACCTTGGCGGGCCCCGCGCCGAGCAGGGTGACCGCGGCGGCCTCGGCCTGGGTGCGGGCGGTGCCGGCGTGCCGCAGTCCCGTCCGGTCGAGGTCGGTGAGGGTGCGCCGGATGCCGTCGGCGCCGCCGTCCAGGGCGCGGTCGGAGGCGGTGGAGCAGCTGTCGTAGCCGACCGCGGCGAGCCCCTCGACGAGCTGCGGCGGGGAGCCGACGCCGGCCGGACCGGGCGTGCCGCCCTCGGCGTCGGTCACGGTGGCCAGGTGGCAGAGCGCCAGATCGGCGTGGGAGACGACGGGTTCGACGCCGGCCAGCATCTGGCGGAAGTCGTGGCCCTTGCCGCCCGCGTCGAGGTTCGCGTGGTCCAGCGCGGACTTCTGCGGCATGACGTCGCCCGAGGCGACGAGGGTGAAGCCGCCGCCCGGCGCGGGCACGGCGGGGGCCGGCCGGCCGGACGGCGTGGCGTTCTCCTGCCGCACGTGGTTCTGGCAGGCGGCTGCGGTGGCGAGGAGGGCGGTCAGGGCCAGGGCCACCTGGCGTCTGCGATTGATCATCAGGAGCACCCCAGAGTCGCAAGCCTTGTCCGATTTACAGATCAATGGGTACGAAGCCGAGCCGGGTCGCAAACAACTCAGGCGTCCCGATTGACCCATCCGAGTGGGGTTACGGGGAGGACGGACCGTTCGTCGCACCGTTCGCCGCCCCGATCGACCGTCCGCCGCAGATCCCTGTGCGCCCACTGTCCCGCCGCCCGGCCCTGCGATGCCATACGGCCATGACGGCCGGAACCACCCTTCCCGACGGGACGACGACCGCCGAGCACGAGCTCGCGGCGCTCCAGCGCGAGCACGGCCGCCCGCTCTTCGCGCTGCTGCTGCGCCTCAGCGACGGCGACCGGCAACGGGCCGAGGACCTCGTCCAGGAGACCCTCGTACGTGCCTGGCAGCACCCCGAGGCGCTGCGCGCCGACGACTTCGACTCCGTCCTGCCCTGGCTGCTGACGGTCGGCCGGCGGCTCGCCATCGACGCCAGGCGGGCCCGCCGGGCGCGGCCGCCCGAGGTGCACGACGCCGTCCTGGAGAACACCCGGGCCGTCGGCGACCACGCCGAACGCGCCGCCGCCGCGCTGGACGTGCGGGAGGCTGTGAAGACTCTCACCCCGGAACACCGTGACGTCCTGGTGCTGGTGTATTTCCAGGGGGCCAGTGTGGCGGAGGCCGCCGAGACCCTGGGCATTCCGCCCGGTACCGTGAAGTCGCGGGCGTACTACGCGCTGCGGGCCCTGCGCCGGGTTCTGCCCGGTTACGCACCCGACCTGGGATGAAACCGGAAGCCAGGTCAAACCTTGGTAAAGCGCCTTGCTGAGGACCCTGTTGGAGCCATCAGCTGTCTTCATCCGTGTTCCGCACCGGGAGAGGGACGGACCCGGGGTCGGGGCCACGCGCGCACCGGAGGAAGGCAGGACGGGATGCTGCACAGAGGGCAGGAAAGCACGGACGGGGCCGGGAGCGGGGAACTGGCGGTCCCGATGGCCTGGTTGTACGCCGAGTACATCGCCGACGAGCTGCTGCGCACCGGCGATCTCATGCCGCCGACGTCCTTCGAGTTCCGGGCCGGCCGGGACGCGCTGGCGTTGACGATCTACCTCTCCGACACGGACGGCGAACTGTCGGGCATCCGGGTCGTCTCCCAGTTGGAGAACTGGCTCTCCCTGACGGCCTACGACCAGCCCTGGCAGGACTGGGTGGGGGACCGTATGGCCGGGCTGACCGCCGAGGCGACGGCGGCCGGCGGGCCGTCGGCCGACCTGGACCTGGCCGCGGCGGCCTGGCGCTGGCTGGAGGAGACCGAACTGCTCGCACCCGACCTGGACGCGGTGCCGGGCGGCGGTTCGGTCTTCGGTGAGGACGAGGGACCGAAGGTGTGGACGGCCGCCTGGCGGCTCGGTCTGCCCCTCGGACATCTCGCCATCCATCTTTTTTGAATCGGCACCAATCCGCGGGCCCGGCCGCTCCGAACCCGTTGATTACGATTCTGTACGTGCCTTGAGTGAAACAGCGGCCGACTGCGTACGGGTGGGAGCAAGGAGCAATGAGTAACCCCCACCCGCACTCACGGCACGAGGATTCGGCATGAGGTCCCTGGAAAGGCATCGCGACGTCGGCGCCTACGCGCTCGGCGTGCTGGACGAGGCGGATGCCTTCCGCTTCGAGGACCATCTCATGGAGTGCCCCAGCTGCACGGCACACGTGACCGAGTTCGGCCCCGCCACACGGCAGTTGATGCTGTACCGCCGGGCCACGCCGCGCTTCGTGCACCCGATGGCCCAGCCGGGCCCCCGGCTGCTCGACCGGCTGCTCGCCGAGGTCGTGAGCCGGCACCGGGTCAAGCGCCGCAGGCTGCTGTACGGCCTCGCCGCCTCGGTGGTGTTCGCGGTCGTCGGCCCCGGCATCGTGGCGTACACCGGCCACGACGCCCCGCCGGCCGTCCGGGTCACCGCCGCCACCGACACACGCTCCGGCGTGTGGGCGCAGGTGAAGTCGGCGGACACGGACTCCGGCAGCACCATCGAACTCCAGGTCAAGGACGCCGACGGACCGCGCACCTGCCGGCTGGTGGCCATCGGCCGGGACGGCTCCGAACAGATCGTGACCACCTGGGCCGAGCGCGACCACGACGACCGGGTGTCCATCATGTCGGGCGGCTCCTCGATGCACCCGGACGAGATCGACCGCTACGAGGTGCGCAACGCCGACGGGCAGCCCCTGGTGACCCTGGACCCCCGGTGAACGCGGGTCACTTGAGCAGCCGGGACATCCGGCGGTCCGCCAGCGGCCTGCCGCCCGTCTGGCAGGTCGGACAGTACTGCAGCGAGGAGTCGCTGAAGGAGACCTCGCGGATCGTGTCGCCGCAGACCGGACACGGCTCGCCGGTCCGCCCGTGGACGCGCAGACCGCTCTTCTTCTCCGACTTGAGCCGGCCAGCCGCCAGGCCGTGGGAGCGCTCCACCGCCTCGGTGAGGGTGGTGCGCAGCGCCTCGTACAGCCCGTGGACCTCCTCCGGCGTCAGGGACGCGGCCAGCTTGAACGGGGACATCCTCGCCGCGTGCAGGATCTCGTCGCTGTAGGCGTTGCCCACCCCCGCGATCAGGCTCTGGTCGCGCAGGGCGCCCTTGAGCCGGCGCCGCTCGTCCTTGAGGAGGGCGGCGAGCCGGGCCTCGTCGAAGCCGGCGGCGAGCGGGTCGGGGCCGAGCCGCGCGACACCGGGCACCTCCCCCGGGTCCCGGACGACGTACACGGCGAGCTTCTTCTGGGTGCCGGCCTCGGTCAGGTCAAAGCCCGCGCCGGTCTCCAGGGCCACCCTGAGGGCGAGCGGGCCCTTGCCGGGCCGGGGCGGTCCGTCCGGCAGCCGGTCCTTCCACCGCAGCCAGCCCGCCCGGGCCAGATGGGTGACCAGGTGCAGACCGCCGTCGCCCTCGACGTCCAGGAACTTGCCGTACCGGTGCACGGCCACCACCTCGCTGCCCTCGAAGGCGCCGACCGGCGGGTCGTACGTCTTCAGGACGCTGATGGCGACCGGCAGGACGCGCACGACCTCGTGACCGACCAGGTTCTCGGTCAGGAAGTCCTTGAGCGCTTCGACCTCGGGCAGCTCGGGCATGCGTCCAGGGTGCCACCCCCGTGGCCGTCGGGGTCAGTCCGGCTCCGGCATCCGGAACTCGCACCAGACCGCCTTGCCGCCGCCGCGCGCCTCCACGCCCCACGCGTCGGCGATCTCGTCCACCAGCAGCAGGCCCCGCCCGGACACCCCGTCCTCCCCCGCCTCGCGCCGGCGCGGCAGGGCGCTGGAGGAGTCCTCGACCTCGACGCGCAGCCGCCGGTCGCCGCCGCACAGGACCCTGAGGGTGACGATCGCCGACCCCTCCGTGTGCATCAGCGCGTTGGTGATCAGTTCGTCGGCGACCAGCTCGATCTCGTCGGCGCGGTCGCCCGCTCCCCAGGCCCGGACGGCGGCACGGATCATGTGCCGGGCCAGGGTCAGCGCCTCGGGGTCGCCGGAGGCCACGTGCTGCTGGAGGCGGCCGAGGGCCTGGGCGGTGTCCGGGGCCCGGCGGCGCAGCAGGAGCAGCGCCACGTCGTCGTCGCCGCCCCGGTCCTCGGCGACCTCGATCAGCCGGTCGGCGAGCCGCCGCACGTCCTCGGGCCCCTCGGCGACCTGCCGGATCAGGGACCGCATCCCGTCGCCCAGGTCGGTGCCCGGCTGCTCGACCAGCCCGTCGGTGCACAGCAGCAGCGTTTCCCCGGAGTCCAGCTCCAGCGTGGACACCGGGTACTCCAGGCTCTTGAACTCGGCGGACAGGCCGAGCGGCAGCCCGCCGTCCACCGGGACCCGCCGGCAGCTTCCGTCGGCGCCGCGCACCAGCGGGTCGATGTGCCCGGCGCGGACCACCTGGACGACGCCGGTGGTCAGGTCCGCCTCGGCGTACAGGCAGGTGGCGAAGCGGTCGGTGTCGAGTTCGTGCAGGAAGACGGAGGCGCGGGCCATCACGGCGGCCGGGGCGTGGCCCTCGGCGGCGTAGGCGCGCAGCACGATCCGCAGCTGGCCCATGACGGCCGCCGCGTGCGTGTCGTGGCCCTGGACGTCCCCGATGACCGCTCCGACCCGGCCGCCGGGCAGCGGGATCAGGTCGTACCAGTCGCCGCCGATGTCCCGGCCCAGGGTGCCGCTGCCGCTCGCCGAGCGGTAGCGGACGGCGACGTCCGCCCCGCGCACGCTGGGAATGGTCCGCGGCAGCATCGCCTGCTGGAGGTTCTGGGCGAGGTCCTTCTCCTGCTCGAAGAGCATGGCGCGTTGCAGGCTCTGCGCGATGCTGCTGCCGAGGGCGACCAGGACGGCGCGTTCCTCGGTGGAGAAGCCGAGCCGGTCGTCGTAGAGCAGGCCCATGGCGCCGATCGGGCGGCCCTGCGCGATGAGCGGGAGGTAGGCCGCCGAGGTGATGTGCAGCTCGGTGATGTGCGGCCACAGGATCGGGTAGCCGTCGGCGAACTCCTGCGGTGACTCGATGAAGCGCGGCCCGAGGGTCCGCACCACCTCGCCCATCGGGTAGGGCTCGTCTATCCGGGTGATCCGGGTGCCGGGCACGAAGCTGCCCACCGGTCCCTCGGCGACCAGCCTGATCCGGCCGGCCTCGACCAGTCCCATCACCAGACTGGTCGCGCCCAGGTTGGGGATGCCCTGGGTGTCCTTGAGGGCGTCGATGACGTCCTGGACGCTGCGGGCGTGCGCCAGCGCGGCGGTGACCACCTGCACGACGCCGGTCTGCTGGCGCAGCGCCTCGTCCTGGGCGGCCCGCAGGCTGCGCGCCTCGCTGTCCTCCAGCTCCTGGGTGGCGTCCCTGACCACGCCGACGATCCGGCGCGGGCGGCCGGTCTCGTCCCGTCTGATGTAGCCCTGGGTGTGGGTCCAGCGCGGGGTGCCGTCGCGGCGGCGGATGCGGAAGTAGGCCCCGTAGTTCTCGCTGCCGTCCTTGATGGCGGCGGACACCACCGCGTCCAGCCGGCTCCCCTCCGTCAGGGGGACCCGGACGGCCAGGCTCTCGGGTCGTCCGTCGTACTCCTCGGGGGTCAGGTCGAACACCTCGTACGCCTGGGCGTCCATGTGGAACAGACCGGCGTCCAGGTCCCAGTCGAAGGTGCCCAGCCGGTTGAGCGCCAGGATCGGGTGGTCCGGGTGGGCGGGCCAGTCGTCCGGGAGTGACGGAGCGCTCGCTCCCCGATCAGCCATGGGGCCACCTTGCCAGGGGAACCGGAGCCGGGCAATTCATCCGATTTCCGCCGCCTCACCCTCCCGGGTTACATCACCGGGGGCGCGCGGTACACAGGGTGACGGGCCCTCTCCCGGCATCGGGGCCGGGGCGCGGACCGCAGAGAGGCAGGGGCGCACGGCCGTGGACTGGTTCACCGCACCCGGGTACTGGCTGAGCCGGCTGGTCTTCCAGCGGGCGCTGGCCGGCGTGTACCTCGTCGCGTTCCTGACGGCGGCGCTCCAGTTCCGGGCGCTGCTCGGCGAGCGCGGGATGCTGCCGATCCCGCGGTACGTCGCCCGGGTCCCGTTCCGGCGGGCGCCGAGCCTCTTCCACCTGCGCTACTCGGACCGCTTCTTCGCGGCCTGCGCCTGGACCGGGGGCGCGGTGTCGGCGGCGCTGCTGGCCGGACTGGACTCGCGGCTCCCGCTGTGGGCCGCGACGGTGCTGTGGCTGGTCCCGTGGGCCCTGTACCTCTCGATCGTCAACGTCGGCCAGACCTGGTACGCGTTCGGCTGGGAGTCGCTGCTCCTGGAGGTCGGTTTCCTCGCCGCCTTCCTCGGCAACGACGAGGTGGACCCGCCGGTCGTCGTCCTGTTCCTGCTGCGCTGGATCCTGTTCAGGGTGGAGTTCGGCGCGGGTCTGATCAAGATGCGCGGGGACGCCTGCTGGCGCAAGCTCACCTGCCTCCACTACCACCACGAGACGCAGCCGATGCCGGGCCCGCTGAGCTGGTTCTTCCACCACCTGCCGGGGCCGGTGCACCGGGCCGAGGTGGCCGCCAACCACGTCACCCAGCTCGTGGTCCCCTTCCTGCTCTTCACCCCGCAGCCGGTCGCCACGGCGGCCGCGTCGCTGATGATCCTCACCCAGTTGTGGCTGGTGGCCTCCGGCAACTTCTCCTGGCTGAACTGGATCACCATCGTGCTGGCCCTGTCGGCGCTGCGGCTGCCGTCCGGCCGCACCGCCGCGGCCGGCACGCCGCTCTGGTACGAGGCCGTCGTCCTCGCCGTCGCCGTCCTGCTGGTCTGCCTCAGCTACCGCCCGGTGCTGAACATGGTCTCCCGCCGCCAGGTCATGAACCGCTCCTTCGACCCGCTCCACCTGGTCAACACCTACGGCGCGTTCGGCAGCGTCAGCCGGGTGCGGTACGAGGTGGTGGTCGAGGGCACGCTGGCGGAGGCTCCGCGCGAGGACGCGGACTGGCGGGAGTACGAGTTCAAGGGCAAGCCCGGCGACCCGCGGCGCTGGCCGCGCCAGTTCGCGCCCTACCATCTCCGCCTGGACTGGCTGATGTGGTTCGCCGCCCTCTCCCCCGCGTACGCCGACGACTGGTTCGGCGGCCTGATGGAGCGCCTCCTGGAGAACGACCGGGACACGCTGCGGCTGCTGCGCCGCTCGCCCTTCCCGCCCGACCGGCCGCCGCGCTTCGTGCGCGCCCGCCTCTTCCGCTACCGCTACACCGGGTGGCGGGAGCTGCGGGAGACGGGCGCGTGCTGGGAGCGGTCGTACGTGCGGGAGTTCATGCCGCCCACGCGGCTGACGAAGGCGGCTCAGAGGCAGTAGACACGGGCGGCGGTGGTCTCGAAGACCTGGGTGCGTTCGCCGGGGCCTATCAACTGCTGGGATGCGCGGAGGACTTCGGCGTAGGTGCCGGCCAGGAGGCAGACCGGCCAGTCCGAGCCGAACATCAGGCGGCCGGGGCCGAAGGCGTCCAGGACCGTCTCCGCGTACGGGCGGAGGTCCTCGACCGTCCAGGAGGCGGGGTCGGCCTCCGTGACCATGCCGGAGAGTTTGCAGACGGTGTTGGGCAGGGCCGCCAGCGCGCGCACCGCGCCGGCCCATGGGTCGAGGGCGCCGGAGGCGATCGGCGGTTTGCCCAGGTGGTCGAGGACGAAGGTGAGCCGCGGATGGGCCTCGGCCGCCTTGACGGCCGCCGGCAGTTGGTGGGGCCGCACGACCAGGTCGTAGACGAGCCCGGCCTCGGCGACCGCTTCCAGCCCGCGGTGGACGTCGGGGCGCAGCAGCCACTCCGGGTCCGGTTCGTCCTGCACCTGGTGGCGGATGCCCTTCAGGTGGGCGCCGCCGGGGAGTTCGCGCAGGCGGGCCAGTTCGTCGGCGACCGCCGGGTCGGTCAGGTCGGTCCAGCCGACGACCGCGGCGACCAGGTCGTGGGCTGCGGCCAGGGCCAGGAACTCGGGGGTCTCGTCGCGGACGGTGACCGTCTGGACCAGGACCGTGCGGGTCACGCCGGCCGCCCGCGCCGCGGGCCGGAGGTCCTCGACGCCGAAGTTCCGTCTGAGGGGCCGCAGTCCGGGCCCGGTGATCCAGCCCTGGTCGCGCACCGAGAGGTCCCAGACGTGGTGGTGCGCGTCGACGGTCACGGCAACTCCCAGACGACGGGCAGACCGGCGTCCGTGCCCGCCCCGGAGTAGTCGTGGACGACGTCGAGCAGTTCGGCCATCCGGGCCTGCCAGGCGACGTTGACCGGCAGCTTCTCCAGCTCGGCGAGGAGCGCGCCGTAGTCGGCGCACTCCAGCACGTGGAAGAGGTCGGTGCCGCTGCGCCAGATGGTCCAGGAGGTGGCGCCGGCCGCGCGGATGGCGTCGGAGAGCGCGGCCGGCACCTCGCGGTGGGCGGCCTCGTACGCGTCGACGCGGTCCGCGCGGACCTTGGTGTGCAGGGCGACTCTCATGACGGGTCCTCCGTCGGCAGCGGGGTGTCGGCGGGCAGGATTTCCGCGGCGCGCAGTTCCTGCCAGAAGGCGGCGGGAGGGGGGGTGGCGAACTGGCGTGCCCCGTCCTCGATCTCCGCCGCCGAGCGGGCGCCGACCAGCACGCTCGCCACGGCCGCGGGAGCGGCGCAGAAGGCGAGGGCGGCCGCGCGGAGCGTGGTGCCGTGCTGTTCGGCGAGCGTCTTCAGCCGCACGGCGCGGGTGAGCAAGTCGGCCGGGGCCCGCGTGTAGTTGTACGTGGCCTCGGGCCTCGGATCGGCCAGCAGACCGGAGTTGAAGGCGCCGCCGATCACCACGGACGCGCCGCGTGCGGCGGCGGCCGGGAGCAGGTCGGCCAGGGCGCTCTGGTCCAGGAGGGTGTAGCGGCCGGCGCACAGCACCACGTCGACGTCGGTGTCGCGGACGAACCGGGTGAGCATGGCCGTCTGGTTCATGCCGGCGCCGATGGCGCGGACGACGCCCTCGGAACGCAACTTCTCCAGGGCCGGGTAGCCCTCGCGGAAGGCCTGCTCGGCGTGGTCGTCGGGGTCGTGGAGGTAGACGACGTCGATCCGGTCGAGGCCGAGCCGGTGAAGGCTCGCCTCCAGGGTGCGGCGGATGCCGTCGGCGGTGAAGTCCCAGACCCGGCGGTGGGTGTCGGGCACGGCGAAACCGTCGGCGAGGTCGTCGCCGTCCCCGGGCCCCGGCTCCAGGCGGCGGCCCACCTTGGTGGAGAGGGTGTAGGCGTCCCGGTCGTACGCCCGCAGCGCCTGTCCGAGCCGCCGCTCGGACAGGCCGAGGCCGTAGTGCGGGGCGGTGTCGAAGTAGCGGACGCCCCGCTCCCAGGCGGCGGTGACCGTGTCGTGGGCCTGCCGGTCGGGGACGTCGGTGTACAGGTTGCCGATCGCGGCGGTGCCGAGCCCCAGCGGGCTGACCGGGACGCCGCTGCGGCCGAGGGCGTTCACCGGGCCGCCGGGCGCAGCCTGAGGCCCTGCATGCCGCCGTCGACGGCGAGGGAGGTGCCGGTGGTGGCGCCCGACAGCGGACTCGCCAGGTAGGCGATGGCGCCCGCGACCTCGGCGGCGGAGACCAGCCGGCCGGAGGGCTGGCGGGCCTCCAGGGCGGCGCGTTCGGCGGCCGGGTCGGGGGCCTTGTCGAGGAGGCGGCCGATCCACGGGGTGTCGGCCGTACCGGGGTTGACGCAGTTGACGCGGACGCCCTCGCGGAGGTGGTCGGCGGCCATGGCGAGGGTGAGGGAGTACACGGCGCCCTTGGTCGCGCTGTAGAGGGCGCGCTGGGGCAGCCCGGCGGTGGCGGCGATGGAGCAGGTGTTGACGATCGCCGCGTGCCGCGAGCGGCGCAGGTGGGGCAGGGCGGCGCGGGCGGTGCGGACCATGCCGAGGACGTTGACGTCGAAGACGCGGTGCCATTCGTCGTCGTCGTTGTCCTCGACCGTGCCCTGCGCGCCGACACCGGCGTTGTTGACCAGGACGTCGAGGCCGCCGAGGGCCTCGGCCGCGTCGGCCACGGCCGAGCGCACGCGGGCGTCGTCGGTGACGTCGGCGCGGAAGCCGAGCAGCGGTTTCGCGACGGCCGACGGGTCCAGGTCGAGGACGGCGACCCGGGCGCCGCGTTCGGCGAGGAGTTCGGCGGTGGCCCGTCCGATCCCGGAGGCGCCGCCGGTGACCAGGGCCCTCAGTCCCTCGAAGTCGGTCATGCGGCCTGTCCCTTCCGGGTGTCGGGGTCGGCGGCCCAGAAGGTGCCGCCGGGGAAGGTGTACTCGGCGACGGACTCCGGTCGCATGGCGGCCGAGAAGCCCGGTGCGGTGGGTGCCGTGTAGTGACCCTGCCGGATGACCACCGGGTCGCGGAAGTGCTCGTGCAGATGGTCGACGTACTCGATGACCCGGTCGTCGGTGGTGCCGGCGACCGCGAGGTAGTCGAACATCGAGAGGTGCTGGACGAGTTCGCACAGGCCGACACCGCCCGCGTGCGGGCAGACGGGCACGCCGAACTTGGCGGCGAGCAGCAGGACGGCGAGGTTCTCGTTGACGCCGGCCACCCGGGCCGCGTCGATCTGGACGACGTCGATGGCACCGGCCTGGAGCAGCTGCTTGAAGACGATCCGGTTCTGCACGTGTTCGCCGGTGGCGACCTTGACCGGGGCCACCGCGCGGCGGACGGCCGCGTGGCCGAGGATGTCGTCGGGGCTGGTGGGTTCCTCGATCCAGTACGGGTCGAACTCGGCGAGCGCCTTGGTCCAGCGGATCGCCTCGTCGACGTTCCACCGCTGGTTGGCGTCGACGGCCATCCGGATGTCCGGGCCGACGACCGCGCGGGCCACCCGGCAGCGCCGGATGTCGTCCGCGAGGTCGGCGCCGACCTTCAGCTTGATCTGCCGGAAGCCGTCGGCGACCGCCTTGGCGGCGAGCCGGGTGAGCTTCTCGTCGTCGTAGCCGAGCCAGCCGGCCGAGGTGGTGTAGGCGGGGAAGCCGCTTTCCAGGAGCCGGGCCCGGCGCTCGTCGGCGCCCGGCCGGGCGCGCCGGAGGATGCCGAGGGCCTCCTCGGGGGTGAGGGCGTCGGTGAGGTAGCGGAAGTCGATCTGGCGGACGATCCACTCGGGTTCGGCGTCGGCGAGCAGCTGCCACAGCGGTTTCCCGGCCCGGCGCGCGGCCAGGTCCCACACCGCGTTGGTGACGGCGCCGATCGCCATGTGCATCACCCCCTTCTCGGGGCCGAGCCAGCGCAGCTGGCTGTCGCCGATCAGGTCCCGGAAGAGGGTCGAGGGATCGTCGCAGATCTCGTCGACCGGGCGGCCGAGCACGTGGTTCCGCAGGGCGTCGATCGCGGCGACCTGGACGTCGTTGCCCCGCCCGATGGTGAACGTGAACCCGTGTCCCTCCTGCCCGTCGGCGGCGTCGGTGCGCAGGACGACGTACGCCGCCGAGTAGTCGGGGTCCGGGTTCATCGCGTCGGAGCCGTCGAGCTCGCGCGAGGTGGGGAAGCGGATGTCGTAGGTGTCGACCGCGGTGACGCGCGCGCGGGGGCCGGGGCTCGGGGACACGCAATTGCCTTTCCGTCGGGGGTGGTTCGGGACGCGGGCCGTTCAGTCCTGCGCTCGTCCCGTGGTGACGCGGGCGATCATCAGAGCGACGAGGATGATGCCGCCGTAGATCGCCTGGATCCAGAACGAGGGAACCTGCGCCAGGGTGAGCAGGTTCTGCACGACACCCAGCAGGAGTACGCCGGTCAGGGCGCCGAACATGGTGCCCTTGCCGCCCTCCAGGCTGATGCCGCCGATGACCGCCGCCGCCATCACCGTGAAGATCATGTTGTTGCCCTGGTTGGCGCTGATCGCGCCGACGTAGCCCGTCTGCATGATCCCGCCGACGGAGGCGAGGACGCCCGCGACGACGGAGACGCCGAGCACCACCCGGTCGACGCGGATGCCGGCCGCGCGGGCCGCCTCCGTGTTGCCGCCGATGGCGTACAGGGCGCGGCCGACCCGGTGGTACTTGAGGATCAGCCCGGCCGCGCCGAAGGCGACCGCGGCCAGCCACACCGACAGCGGGACCCGCAGGAAGGTGGAGGTGGCCAGGGAGAAGAACGCGTCGGGCATGCCGAACAGCGTCTTGCCCTTGGTGGCGCCGACGAGCAGCCCGCGCAGCACGATCAGCATGGCGAGGGTGACGATGAAGGCGTTGAGCTTGAACTTCACCACCAGGACGCCGTTGAAGGCGCCGATCAGCCCGCCGACGACGAGGACGGCGAGCAGGGCGAGCCCGGCCGGCCAGCCGGTGCCCCAGCCGGACTCCGCGCTCGGCAGCACCAGCAGGGCGCCGACGGCCGGCGCGATGCCGACCACGGACTCCAGGGACAGGTCGATCTTCCCGGTGATCAGGATCAGCGATTCGGCGAGGACCACCATGGCCAGGGCCGCCGAGGCGCCCAGGATGGAGATGAGGTTGCGTTCGGTGAGGAACGAGTCGTTGACGATCGCGCCCAGGATCAGCAGCACCAGCAGGGCCGGTACGAGGGCGAGTTCGCGGACTCTGCGGAGCAGCACGGTCTTGGCGGCGCGGGCGTCGGGGACGTGCAGCGGGCCGGCGGCCGAGGCCGACGGGGCCTTCGTGTCAGCCATGGTCCACTCCTTCGGCCGGGGAGCCGGCTCCTGCGGGCATCGGGTCCACTCCTTCTATGGAGGCGATCAGCTCGTGGTCGCGCCAGCCCGCCGGGTGCTCGGCGACGACGCGGCCGTGGAAGAGGACGAGGACGCGGTCGCAGCGGCGCAGGTCGTCGAGTTCGTCGGAGACGACCAGTACGGCGGTGCCGTCCTCGCGGGCGTTGTCCATGCGGGCGAGCAGGGACTCCTTGGACTTCACGTCCACGCCCGCGGTGGGGTTGATGAGCACGAGCAGCCGGGGGTCGCAGGCCAGGGCGCGGGCCATGACCACCTTCTGCGCGTTGCCGCCGGAGAGGTCGGAGACGGGCTGGTCGGGGCCCTCGGCGTGGATGTCGAGGCGCTCGATCAGCTCGTCGGCGAAGCGGCGCCGGCGCTCGCCCGCGACGAACCCGAAGCGGCCGAGTCGGTCCAGGACGCTCAGGGTGGCGTTGTCGCCGATGCTCATCCCGAAGACCAGCCCCTGGCCGTGCCGGTCGCGCGGCACGCAGCCGACGCCGGCCCGGAGAGCGGCCCGCACGTCGCCGAACGGCAGCCGCTCGCCGTCGAGCCGCGCGGCTCCCGAGGCCGGCGTGTACAGCCCGGCGAAGGACTCCGCCAGCTCGGTCTTCCCGCTGCCGCTGGATCCGGCGATGCCGACGACCTCGCCGCGGCGCACGGTCAGGTCGATGTCCCGGTACGCCGGCGCGGTCAGGCCGCGTGCGTCCAGGACGACGGGTGCTTCGTCGGCCACCGCGTCGCGGCCGTGCCGCTGCTCGGCGATCGACTCCCCCGCCATCGCCTCCACCAGTGCGCGGCGCGGGAGTTCGGCGACGGGCGCGGTGGTGATCCAGCGGGCGTCACGGAGCACGGTGACGGTCTGGCAGACCTCGTAGACCTCCTGGAGGTGGTGCGAGATGAACAGGAAGGTCACGCCCGAGTCCTGGAGCGCCCGCATCCGGCTGAACAGCCGCTCGATCTCCCGGTTGTCGAGCTGCGCGGTCGGCTCGTCGAGGACGATGAACCGGGCGCCGAAGCTGAGCGCCCGGGCGATCTCGACCATCTGGCGGTCCTCGACCTTGAGGTCGGCGGTGCGGGCCTCGGGGTCGACTCGGACGTCCCAGGTGTCCAGCAGCGCGGCCGCCTCGCTCCGCAGCCGCCGCCAGCTGATGAACCCCCGGTGCGCGGGCTGCCGGTTGATGAACAGGTTCTCGGCGACCGTCAGTTCCGGTACGACCGTGGGCTTCTGGTAGACGCAGGCGACCTTGCTCCGCCAGGCGTCCCGGTCGGAGAGCGGGGGCGCGGGTTCGCCGTCGAAACGGACCGTCCCCTCGTCCGGGGCCTGGAGGCCGGTGAGGACGGTGACCAGGGTGGACTTGCCGGCGCCGTTGCGGCCGACGAGGGCGTGGGACTCGCCGGGCAGCACGGTGAGCCGGCCGTCGGCGAGGGCGACGGTGGGACCGTACCGCTTGACGACGTCGCGGGCCTCAACAAGTGGCGTGCTCATTTGACCGTGTTGCCCCACAGCTTCGGGTCGTCCACGTTGTCCTTGGTGACGAGCGGCGCGGGCAGCTGGTCCTCCAGGATGCCGCCGGGCAGCTTGACGATCGTGGAGTCGTGGTCGGTCGGACCGGGCTTGAACGTCTTTCCTTCCATCGCCGCCTTGATGTAGTACATGCCGTACTTGGCGTAGGCGTCGGCGGGCTGGGAGACGGTCGCGTCGATCTGGCCCTTGCGGATGGCGTCGAACTCCTGCGGGATGCCGTCGTTGGAGACGATCGTGATGTGGCCGCTCTGCCCGGCGGTCCTGAGCATGCCCTTGGACTTCAGGGTCTGCAGGGTGGGCGCCAGGTAGACACCTCCGGCCTGCAGGTAGATGCCCTTGATGTCGGGGTTGGCGTTCAGCAGGGTGTCCAGCTTGGAGGCGGCGGTGTCGGACTCCCACTTGGCCGGTATCTCCAGGACCTTGAGCTTCGGGTACTTCGTCCTCACGCAGGTGCGGAACGCCTCCGAGCGGTCCCGGCCGTTGACCGAGGCGAGGTCGCCCATGATCTGCACGACCTTGCCGCCGCTGACGTGCCGGCCGAGGTACTCGCAGGCCTTGGTGCCGTAGGCGACGTTGTCGGCGCGCACCACCATGGCGACCTTGCCCTTGTCGGGCGCCACGTCCACGGCGACCACGGGCACGCCCTTGCGGTCCGCCTGGTCGAGTCCCGCCTCGATGGCCGCGCTGTCCAGCGGGGCGACGACCAGCCCCTTCACGCCCTGGTTCAGCTCGTTGTTGATGTCGGTGATCTGCTGCGAGGGGTCGCTGTTGGAGTTGACCGTCTTCAGCGCCTCGACACCCTCCGACTTCGCCATCTTGGGTACGTAGTCGTTGTACGACTGCCAGAACGGCGAGGTCAGCAGGGGCAGGATCACCCCGACCTTGCCGGCTCCGCCGCCTCCGGCGCTGCCGCTGCCGGTGTCGTTCGTGCTGCCGCACGCGGCGAGCGCGAGCGAGGCGCCGACGGCCACGGCCGTCGCGCCGATGATCCGTGACCTGTTCCGCTTCCTCAGTGTTCTGCCGGGCATCGGGCAGCTCCTCATCGAGCGTGTTCGAGCAGATGCCCGCATACTTATCAGACCACTCAGCGCCTTCGACACCCTACGGACGCGGTTTTTCCGTGAATCGAACCGTAGTGGTCCGACCACCTGGCTGATTAGACTGCGGCGCACCGGGCGACAGGAGGAACGGTGTGGACGAGAGCGGCGTGGACGGGGCGGCCCCGCAGAAGGGCACGGTGACGCAGCGCGCCATCGAGCGGATCAAGGAGATGATCGGGGAGGGGAGGCTGGAGCCGGGCCAGCGGCTGCCGACGGAACGGGACCTCGCCGCCCAGCTGGGCATGTCCCGCAGCTCGATGCGCGAGGCGATCCGCGCGCTGACCGTCCTGGGCGTGCTGGAGGCCCGGCACGGCTCCGGCATCTACGTCACCCAGCTGGAGGCCGGTGACCTCCTGGAGACGTTCGGGGTGGTCGCCGACCTGTCCCGCGGGCCGCAGCTGGTGGAGCTGCTGGAGGTGCGGCGGGTCCTGGAGTCGACGGCCACCGCGCTGGCCGCCGCGCGGATCACCGCCGACCAGCTGGCCGAGGTGGAGAAGCACCTGACGGCGATGAACGCGACGGAGGACCCCGAGGAGATCCTCGCCCACGACCTCGCGTTCCACCGCGTGATCGCCGGGGCGGCGGGCAACGACACGATGGCCGCGATCCTGGAGGGCCTGTCCTCGCGGACGTTCCGGGCGCGGGTGTGGCGGGGGTACGAGGAGGAGGGGGCGTTCGCGCGGACGCGGCGCGAGCACGCCGCCATCCACCGGGCCCTCGTCGCCCGGGACCCGGAGGCGGCGAGGGCCACGGCGGCGGCGCACGTGGGTGAGGTGGAGGAGTGGCTGCGGCTGCAGCTCCGGGGGTAGGCGGCTGGTCTTCGGGTGAGGGACGACGGGGGCCGCCCGCGCCGCTCCGCCCCCGGCCTTCGGCCGGGGGTGCCCCCACCGTCCCTCATGGGGCGCTCAGACCCGCGCCAGTCGCAGAGTCACCAGCTCGAAGGGGCGCAGCCGCACAGGGACGCGGTTTCCCTCCCGCTCGGGGCGGTCCGCCAGCGGCCGCTCCAGCAGGTCAGTCGCCGTGACCTCCGCGACGTCGAAGCCCACCGTGAGCGTCGCGCGGGCGCGGCCGCCGTGGGCCTCGTGGAAGCGGACCACCACGTCGCCGCTGCCGTCGTCGGCCAGCTTCACGGCGGTGACGACCACGGCGTCGTTGTCGACGGTGACCAGCGGAGCCACCTCCCGGCCGCCCGTCACCCGGCGCTCGGGCAGGTTGATGCGCCAGCCCTCGCGCACCGCGTCCGCGATCCCCGCGCCCGGCACCAGCGCGTGCCGGAAGCGGTGGACGCCCTGGTCGGTCTCGGGGTCGGGGAAGCGCGGGGCGCGCAGCAGCGACACCCGGACCGTGGTCGTCGTGCCCCGGTCGCCGTCGGTGCGGACCGCGCGGGTCACGTCGTGGCCGTACGTCGAGTCGTTGACGACCGCGACCCCCCAGCCCGGTTCCTCCAGGTGGACGAAGCGGTGGTTGCAGGCCTCGAACTTCGCCGCCTCCCAGGAGGTGTTGGTGTGGGTCGGACGGTGGAAGTGACCGAACTGGGTCTCCGACGCGTACCGTTCGGCGTGCAGATCCAGGGGGAAGGCCAGTTTCAGGAACTTCTCCGTCTCGTGCCAGTCCACCTCCGTGTCGATGGACAGGCGGCGCTCCCCGGGCCGCAGGGACAGCACCTGGGAGACCGTGGAGCTTCCGAAGGACCGTACGATCCGGACCGAACGGCCGTCCTCCCCGGCCGTCAGCTCGTCGACGGAGGTCAGGTCCGTCACCGCGTTGCGGTAGAAGGCGTCGACGTCCCAGGCGTCCCACATGTTCGGGAAGTCCGGGTGCAGCTGGAGCAGGTTGGCGGCCGCGCCGGGGGCGACGGTCTCGCGCTCCGCCGTCGTGTCGTACACGGACACGACCAGGCCGCGAGCGTCGATCTCGATCCGGAGCAGTCCGTTGGCGAGGACGTGGCCGCCCTCGGGCCGCTCCGCCACCGTCACCCCCGCGGGCGGCGGCGTCTCGCCCGCGGCCCCGGCCGCAACGCCGTCGCGGGTGTGCGGTGCCGCGTTGAAGACCAGACTCCGCGTCCCCTCCCCGGCCAGCGCCCGCTGGGCGGCGTCGATGATCCCCTCCAGTTCGGCGGCGATCCGCCGGTAGGTGGCGCGGGCCTCGCGGTGCACCCAGGCGATCGACGAGCCGGGCAGGATGTCGTGGAACTGGTGGAGCAGGACCGTCTTCCAGATCCGGTCCAACTCCTCGTAAGGGTAAGGGACTCCGGTGCGTACGGCCGCGGTGGCCGCCCACAGCTCGGCCTCTCGCAGGAGGTGTTCGCTGCGCCGGTTGCCCTGCTTGGTCTGCGCCTGGCTGGTGAGGGTGGCGCGGTGCAGTTCGAGGTACAGCTCGCCGACCCAGACGGGCGGGTCGGGGTAGTCGGCCTCCGCCTTCTCGAAGAACTCCCGCGGGGTCTCCCAGACGACCGAGGGCGAGCCCTCCAGGTCCCGTACCCGGGCGGCCTTCGCCACCATCTCCCGGGTCGTGCCGCCGCCGCCGTCGCCCCAGCCGGTCGGCGCCAGGGAGTGCCGGGCCCGGCCCTTGTCCTTGAAGTTGCGCGAGGCGTGGGCGAGTTCGCTGCCCTTCATGGAGCAGTTGTAGGTGTCGACGGGCGGGAAGTGGGTGAAGATCCGGGTGCCGTCGATGCCCTCCCACCAGAAGGTGTGGTGCGGGAACGTGTTCGTCTGGGACCAGGAGATCTTCTGGGTGAGCAGCCGGGTGGTGCCGGCCGCCCTGATGATCTGCGGGAGCCCGGCGGCGAAGCCGAAGGTGTCCGGCAGCCAGGCCTCGTCGTTCTCGATGCCGAACTCGTCCAGGAAGAACCGCTTCCCGTGCACGAACTGACGGGCCATCGCCTCCGAGCCGGGCATGTTGGTGTCCGACTCCACCCACATCCCGCCGGCCGGGACGAACCGGCCGTCCGCGACCGCCTTCTTCACCCGCGCCCACACCTCGGGCCGGTGCTCCTTCACCCACGCCCACTGCTGGGCCTGGGACATGGCGAACACGAAGTCCGGCTCGTCCTCGGCGAGGGCGGTCATGTTGGCGGTGGTGCGGGCCACCTTGCGGACCGTCTCGCGCAGCGGCCACAGCCACGCCGAGTCGATGTGCGCGTGGCCCACGGCGCTGATCCGGTGCGCGGACGGTGCGGCCGGCACGGACAGGACGCCGGTGAGCCGGGAACGCGCCGCCTGCGCGGTGCCGTTGACGTCCTGGAGGTCGATCGCGTCCAGGGCCGCCTCGACCGCGCGCAGGATCTCCCAGCGGCGCGGGGCGTCCGCCGGCAGCTCGGCCATCAGCTCGCCGAGGACCTCCAGGTCGATCACCAGGTTCCACACGGTCTCGTCGAGGACGGCGAGGTCCATCCGGGTGAGCGTGTACTGCGGTTCGTCTCCGGCGGTGTCCTTGTCGCCGAGCGGAGTGGGGCGGAAGGGGTGGTAGTCGAGGATGACGGGGTTGGAGGCGGCCTCGACGTGCAGCCGGACCTCCTCGCCGCCCGCCACCGGGGCGCCGATCCTGACCCACTGGTTGCGCGGGTTGAGGCCCTTCACCGGGGTGCCGTCGGGCCGGTAGACCAGGCCCTCGCACTGGAAGCCGGGCATGTTCTCGTCGAAGCCGAGGTCGAGGACGGCCTCCACGGTCCGTCCCGCCCACTCCTCGGGGACGGTTCCGGTCACCCGGAACCAGCTGGTGCCCCACGGAGCGCCCCACCGGGCGCCCACCCGGATCGGGCCGGGCTCGGCCGCGAGTCCTTCGGCGACCGGCACGGGCTCGCCGGGCGCGTGCCACACGGCGACGTCCAGCGGCACGGACTCGGGGTACACGGCGGGACGGATGCGCTCGTCGAGGACGCGCCTGAGGCGGGCTTCCACCAAGCTGCGGTCGTCATGCATGTGGGGTGCTCCGTTTGTTCGTTACCGGGTGCCAGGTGTGCGTGGCGGTCACGGGGTCCGACGAGGTGTACAGCTCCCCTTCCGCGCGCACGTCGAACCGTGCCGCCGCCTCGCCCTGGTGCGGGGTGTGCCGGGTGACGTGCGCCGGGCCGGGCCGAGCGGCCTTCGTGCCCGGGGCGCCGGCGTTCACGAGCGGATCTCTCCCGGCGGGGTGGGGAGCACCTGATCGGGAGTGACGACCTCGGTGATGCCGCGCGCGGCGAGATGCTCGGGGTCATCCGCGCGGGTGTCCAGGACGGTGGTGGGGCGGGCGCCGTCGGCGGCCAGCCGGAACCAGGCGTCGAAGACGGGGCCGCCGGGCGCGCACCGGGAGCGCCGGGCCGGGTCGGCGGGCACGACGAGCGCCGTGGACCGCTGTGCCGCCGCCCGGGACCGGGCCGCGGCGAGGACGTGCGCGAGGTCCTTGGGCTTGCGGTCGTTGGTCAGCAGGCCGAGTCCGTATTCGAGTTCGGGGAAGTCGGCGAGGCCGCGGCTGACGTCGTGCGAGCACCACCAGGTGACGCCCCACAGGTCGGGGCAGTCCAGTACGGCGGTGAGGGTCGCCTCGGTGAACGCGGCCGCGTGCTCGGCGGGGATCAGCGGCGCGGGCGCGCCCACCTCCTGGAGCCACACGGGCCGGTGCGCGTCGTCGGCCCAGGCCTTGCTCAGCTCCACCAGGTAGGCGGCGTGCTGCTCGGTCTGCGGGGCGCCGCGGCCGTGGCGCTGGGCGGTGCCGTCGAACACCCAGGAGTGCACGGCGGTGAGGTCGCCGAGGCGGGCCGAGTGGGCCGGGGTGAAGGGCTGGTCGTCCTGGTACCAGGCGGCGTCGTAGGAGGCGTGCAGGTGCAGTCTGCCGGGGGCGGCCTCGGCGCAGGCGGCCAGCAGCCGGGTCAGCCAGGTCCCGGCCTCCCGCGCGGTGATCCGGTCCGGGTCGGGATGCGGGCCGGCGGCGAACTGGTTGACCTCGTTGCCGATGGTCATGCCGATGAAGTTCGGCCGGTCCGCGAGCGCCGCGGCGAGGGTGCGCAGGTAGGCGATCTCCCCGGAGACCACGTCGGGGTCGGTGAAGAGGTTGCGCCGGTGCCAGGTCCGGGTCCAGGCGGGCAGGAAGTCGAAGCTGCTCAGGTGGCCCTGGAGGCCGTCCACGTTGACGTCGAGGCCGCGTTCGGCGGCGGCGTCGGCGAGGGCGACGAGCTGCTCGACCGCGCGCGGCCGGATCAGGGTGCGGTCGGGCTGGAAGTAGGGCCACAGCGGGAAGACCCGGATGTGGTCGAGTCCGAGGGCGGCGATCGAGTCGAGGTCGGCGCGTACGGAGTCCAGGTCGAAGTCGAGCCAGTGGTGGAACCACCCCTCACTGGGGGTGTAGTTGACGCCGAAACGCACGGCCGGGGGCATGCGGTCTCCTTGCGGGATCGCGGGAGGTGGGACGCGGGGGGCGGGAGGGGGGTTCAGCCTTTGACGGCACCCTCGCCGACCCCGCGGAAGAAGTACCGCTGGAGGCAGGCGAAGAGGGCGATGAGCGGGGCCACGGCGATGACGGTGCCGGCGGCGACGAGGCGTTCGTCGTTGGCGAAGGTGCCGTGCAGGTAGTTGAGGCCGATGGTGAGGGTGAACCTGGAGGGGTCGCTGAGCACGATCAGCGGCCACAGGAAGTCGTCCCAGGCGCCCATGAAGGCGAAGATCGCGACGACGGCGACGGTGCCCTTGACCGACGGCAGGGCGATCCGCAGGAACCGCTGCCAGACGTCGGCACCGTCGACGTAGGCGGCCTCCTCGATCTCGTAGGGCAGGTTGAGGAAGGCGTTGCGCATCAGCAGGACGTTCATGGCGCCGATCGAGCCGGGCAGCACGACGCCGATCAGGGTGTTGTTGAGGCCGAGTTCCCGCATGGTGGTGAACTGGGCGATGATGATGCCCTCCACCGGCACGAGCATCGCGAGGATGAACACGAGGGTGGCCACCCGGCGGCCCCGGTAGCGCAGCCGGGCCAGGGCGTAGCCGGCGAGCGCGGAGCCCACGCAGTTGGTGACGACGCCGGCGCCCGCCACCTTCAGCGAGTTGAGGGCGTAGTCCCAGACGGGGATGGTGTCGGCGACCCGCCGGTAGTTGCGCAGGGTGGGATGTTCGGGCAGAAAGGTCGGGGGCGAGCTGAAGATGTTCTCGGTCGGCCCCTTGAGCGAGGTGGACAGCTGCCACAGGAACGGTCCGACGGTGACGGCCAGCACGACCAGCAGCAGGGCGTAGCGCAGGACCAGTTCGCCGATCCGGATGCGGCGGCCGTGCTCGTCGGTGAGGCGGGCCCGGGTGGCGGTCATGGGCGGTCCCTCCGGTCCGCGCGCAGCACGAGCAGCATCAGCGCGACGGTGACGACGAAGACGACGACGGAGAGCGCCGAGGCGTAGCCGACCCGGCCGGTCAGGCCGGTGCCGGTGCGCTGCACGAGCATCACGAGGGTGGTGTCCTCGCCGGCCGGGCCGCCGTCCGGGCCCGCCATCAGGTACACCTCGGAGAACACCTTGAAGGCGGCGACCGAGGAGAGGGCGGCGACGAGCACCATCGTGGAGCGTACGGCGGGCACGGTGACGGAGAGGAAGCGGCGTACCGCGCCCGCGCCGTCCACGGCGGCTGCCTCGTGCAGCTCGCGCGGCACGTTGGCGAGCGCCGCCAAGTAGATGATCATGTAGTAGCCGAGGCCTTTCCAGACCGTGACCGCCATCGCGCTCAGCAGGAGCAGCCACTGGTCGCTGAGGAACCCGACCCGGCCGATCCCGACCGTCTGGAGCAGGGAGTTGACCAGGCCGCGTTCGTCGAGGAGCCAGACCCAGATGAGCCCGACCACGACGATCGAGGCGACGACCGGGGTGTAGAAGGCGGACCGGAAGAAGGCGATGCCCGGGATGTTCTTCTGCACGAGCAGCGCGAGCAGCAGCGGCAGGAGGACGAGGGCGGGCACGACGACGACGATGTAGAGGGTGCTGTTGCGCAGGCCGGTCCAGAACATGTCGTCGTGGATCAGTTCGCGGAAGTTGGCGAGGCCGACGAACCGGCCGGGGATCAGGGTGCGGCGGTCGGTGAAGGAGTTGACCACCGTGGAGACGAACGGATAGAGCACGAAGGCGCCGACGACCAGCAGCCCGGGAGCGGCGAACAGCCAGGGACTGGTGGGCAGCTGACGCCGCACGCGGGGCACGCCGGCCATGACGGGCCTCTCAGCCCTGCTGCCGGAGCAGCTGGTCACAGGCCTTGACAGCGTTGTCCAGGGCCGCCTTGGGACTCTCCTTGCCCTGGAGGGCCTTGGCGACCTCGTTGCGCAGCGCGGTCTTCATCTGGTCGCTGAACAGGACCGGCGTGTAGTTGACCGCGGTCTTCAGGGACTTGGCGGCGGCGATCCGCACGCGCGTCTCGTCGGTGCCGTCCTCCTTGGTGAAGTACGGGTCGTCCAGGGAGCCGGCGGTGCTGGGGAAGATGGCGACCTGCTTGGCGAAGGACATCTGGTTCCGGGCGTCGGTCACGAAGTGCGCGAAGGCGACCGAGGCGGCCGTGTGCCTGGTCCTGGAGTTGACCATCACGCCCATCACGTACATGTTGACGTGCCCGGTGCTGGTGATCTGGTCGGTGATGCCGATGTTCTTGTACAGGTTCGGCGCCTGCTTCTGGAAGTTGGCGAGGTCCAGGGCGCTGCCGGGGTTCATGGCGACGGCCTCGGTGAGGAACTTCTTGCCGGAGGACTCCGGCGACGCCGTCAGCGCCTGCGGGTCGAGCGCCTTGGCGTCGTACAGTTCCTTGTACCTGGTGAGCAGTTCGACGCCCTTGGCGTCGTTGAAGGCGAACCCGGTGCCCTGCTGGTTCATCAGCTCGACGCCGTAGCGTCCGAAGTCCTCGACGGTGGGCACGTTGGCGAGGGTGGCGACCTTGCCGCCGCTCTTGCGGGCCATGTCCAGGGCGTCGGCGAAGAGGTCGTCGTAGGTCTTCGGCGGCTGCGCGGGGTCGAGTCCGGCCTGCCGGAACAGCGCCTTGTTGTAGAAGAGCGGCCCGGTGTTCAGGTACCACGGGAAGGCGTACGTCCCGCTCGTCCCCGGTATCCGGTGGCTGGCCCAGGCCCCGTCCAGGTACTCGGGGCGGTACTTCGCCGCCGCCTTGTCGAGGTCGAGGGCGAGGCCCGCCTTGGCGAGCGGAGCGACGAGGTCCGGGGAGACGTTGACGACGTCGGGCAGCGTGCCGCCGGCCGCGTCCGCGCTGATCTTGTCGGCGTAGCCCTCGGCCGGCTGGTCGATCCACTTCACGTGGGTGTCCGGGTACTTCTTCTCGAAGTCCGCGACCAGGCCCTCGAAGTAGGGCTTGAAGTTGGCGCGCAGGTTCCAGGTCTGGAAGGTGATGTCGCCCTCGACCTTGCCGGAGGCGTCGGTGGAACCGCCGCCGTCCTCGCCGGAACCGCAGGCGCTCAGCGGCAGGGCGAGGACGGCGGCAGCGGCGAGGGCGAGGGCTCTGCGGGAGATGCGCATGGTCCGTTGCTCCTTTGCAGCGGGGCGGCCGAAGGTGTCGGGCCAGACCCTGCACGCCGTTTTGGGCACGCGTCAATGGATTCGGCGTCGCTAAAGTCATTAGTGGCTCAAAGCCCCTGCTCAGCGGAGCGTTGCGGGCCTCTTGCCGCCGATCGCTAATGCGCTTTAGGGTGGGGGAACTCAAGCGCATTAGCGGATCACGTCCCCGATGAATGAGGAAGTGAGTTGGCGGAGAAACGCAGCCCCGCGCGCCGGCCGACGATGAAGGACATCGCGCGCAGGTCCGGGGTCTCCGAGAGCGCGGTCTCCTTCGCGCTCAACGGCCGCCCCGGCGTCTCCGAGACGACCAGGGCCCGGGTGCACCGGGTCGCCGAGCAGCTCGGCTGGCGGCCCAGCACGGCGGCCCGCGCCCTGTCCGGCGAGGGCGCGGCCACCGTCGGCTTCGTCCTCGCCCGGCCCGCGCACTCGTTGGGCGTGGACTCGTTCTTCCTGCAACTGGTCTCCGGCATCCAGGAGGTGCTGGCCGAGCGCCATCTCGGCCTGCTCTTCCAGATGGCCGAGGACGTGGGCGACGAGTGCGCGGTGTACCGCCGCTGGTGGGCGGAGCACCGGGTGGACGGCGTCCTGATGGTGGACCCGCGCGCCGACGACCCACGGCCCGCCCTGCTGGACGAACTCGGCCTGCCCGCGGTGGTGATCGGCGGCGCCCCCGACGGGCGCCGGCCGGGTCTGTCCACGGTCTGGGCGGACGACGCGGCCGCGATGGCGTCGGTGGTGGACGAGCTGACGGCGCTGGGCCACCGCAGGATCGTGCACATCGCGGGCCTGCCGGGCCTCGCCCACACCCAGCGCCGGATCCGCACGCTGCGCGCCGAGGCGGACGGCCGGGGGCTCTCCGAGGTCCGCTCCGTGACCACCGACTACTCGGACGCCGAGGGCGCGGCCGTCACCCGCCGGGTCCTGCGTGCCGCTCCGGCCCCGACGGCGCTGATCTACGACAACGACGTGATGGCGGTGGCCGGTGTCGCGGCCGCCGCCGAACTGGGCTGTGCGGTCCCGGACGACGTCTCCGTGGTGTCCTGGGAGGACTCGGCGCTGTGCCGCATGGTCAAGCCGTGGCTGTCGGCGCTCTCCCGCGACAGCGCCGAGTTCGGCCGGACGGCCGCCCGCGAACTCACCGCCCTGCTGGACGGCGGCCCGGCCCGCGCGGTACGGGTGCCGGTGCCCCGGCTGACGGTCCGGGGCAGCACGGCACCCGCCGCACGCTCCTAGCGCCTGGGCCGCACGCCGCCGGGCGTGCGGCCTCCCGTCGGGGTCAGCCGTGCCACTCCACCTTGAAGACCCACACGTGTTCGCCGGCCCGGCGGGTCGATCACCAGTGCTCCGCCGGTGACGGTCCAGGTCAGCGGCCGGTCGTGGCCGAGCATGGTGATCCTGTCGCCGGACCGGACCGGCACCGGCGCCTCGACGGTGAGCCGGGCGCCGGGCCGGGCCAGGGAGTGGATGTAGAAGGCCTCGTCCGGGCGGACGGTGAACCGGAGGCCCTCGCCGAACTGGGCCATCCGCGACCAGTAGGTGGTGCCGTACACGGCCTCGCCGTTGACCGCGAGCCAGGCGCCGGTCTCCCGCAGCCGGGTCTGCATGATCTCCGGGATGGTGCCGTCCGCACGCGGGCCGATGTCGAGCAGGAAGTTGCCGTTCTTGGAGACGATGTCGACCAGGCTGCGCACGACCTCCTCGGCGGTCATGTAGGAGCCGTCCGGGGTGGCCCGGTTGTAGCCGTAGCTGCGCGGGTCCAGTCCGCGGCTGGCCTCCCACTTGGCGACGACCGTGTCGGCGTACGTCGTGTACTCGGGCGTGGTGAAGTCGTGGAAGCCGATGCCGGAGCGGTCGTTGACGGTCACGTCGGCCGGACGGGCCCGGTTCTTGGCGTGGTTGAAGTACTCGGCGAGGACATGGAGGCTGTCGTTGTCGCCGCCGATGTCGCACCAGATTATCTCCGGGTCGTAGCCGTGGACCAGTTCGAGCATCTGCGGGGCCTGGAAGTCCCGTACGTAGTCCTTGCCTGAGGTGTATCCGGTGTACGGCAGGGGTTCCAGGGTGTACGGGTTGCGCGGGGCGTGGCCCGCCCAGGGACTGTCGGGGTTGAACCACGGCTGGAGGGAGAGCGCGAAGACGCGCAGGGCGGTCGTGCCGGCCTCGGCGGGGCCGGTGACCGGGAGCGTGAGGGCGACGGCCTCGCGCCGCGGGTCGGTCCACACCTCGCAGCTGCCGATCCCGACGCCGTGCTGGTCCTTGCCGCCGTCCGGCCGGTAGCGGTACGGCGCGGTCAGGGAGCCGCCCACCGCGTACCAGTCGGCGCCGCTCAGCCCGGCGGTGCTGGTGGTGCCGTCGGCGTAGTGGACGGTGGCCCGGCCGGAGGCGTAGCCGTAGCTTCCGGCGGTGAGGAAGAGACGGCCGACAGGTAGTGGCCCTTGGGCAGGTCGACGCGCTGGCCGCGTGCGACGACGTTGTTGGCCGCTCCCGCGGTGGCGGCGGGGAAGTCGAAGGCGATCCCGTCGACCTCCACGCGGCCGGAGGGGAGTTCCTCGCCCGGGAACGTGTAGCCGGAGCCGTCGAAGTCACCGCCGCGGGCGTCGGCGGTGTCGATGCCGTCGTTGTCGGTCGCCGCCGCTCTCGACGTGACGCCCCCGGAGCGGCAGAGTGCCCTTCTGTACCGACGAGTAAGCCCTTCCGCACCTTCCGCACCCCCAGGAGCACCCGTGACCAGCTGGGCCGGCCGGACCGCCGCCGACATCGCCGCCGCCGTGCGGGAGAGGCGGGTCGCTCCCCGCGAGGTGGTGGCCGAGCACCTGGACCGGATCGCCCGCCTCGACGGGCGCGTCGGCGCGTTCCGCACGGTCCGGGCCGAGGCGGCGCTCGCCGAGGCGGACGAGCTGGCCGCCCGCGCGGATCTCGGCGAACTCCCGCTGGCCGGGGTCCCGTTGGCCGTGAAGGACAATCTGGCGGTGCGCGGCGAGGCGCATCTGGACGGTTCGGCGGCGACACCGGACACCCCGGCCGACGCCGATCACGCCACCGTGGCCCGGCTGCGGGCGGCGGGCGCGGTGGTCGTGGGGCTGACGAACGTGCCCGAGCTGTGCGTCTTCGGCACGACCGACGGGGTCCACGGCATCTCCCGCAACCCGTGGGACACGCGGCGCAGCGCGGGTGGCTCCTCGGGCGGCAGCGCGGCCGCGGTGGCCGCCGGGCTGACGCCGATCGCCCTCGGCAACGACGGCATGGGCTCGCTGCGCATCCCGGCGGCCACCTGCGGCCTCGTCACCATCAAGCCGGGGTTCGGCGTGGTGCCGGCCGGGATCGGGCACGGCGACTGGTTCGGCATGTCGGAGAACGGGCCGCTGGCGACCTCCGTCGAGGACGTCCGGCTGATGCTTTCGGCCCTCGCCGGCACGGAGTTCGGGCAGCCCGAACAGGGGGGCGCGCTGAGGATCGCCGTCTCACGGCGCAGTCCACTGATCGGGACGACCGTGACCAGGCCGTATACGAACGCGGTGGCGGAGGCGGCCGGACTGCTGGCGGGCGCGGGCCACCGGGTGCGGCGGGCCGAGCCGCCGTATCCGGCGTCGATCGGCGTCACCGCGCTGCGGCACTGGACGGCGGGGACGGCGGTGGACGCGGCCGGACTGGACCCGGCGCTGCTGGCCCGGCGGACCCGGGTGCACGCGGCGATCGGCCGCCGGTTCCTGAGCGGGGTCCGCACGGGCGACTCCCGCGACCGGCTGCGCGAGCGGCTGACCCCGTTCTTCGCCGAGCACGACGTGCTGCTCACCCCGGCGCTGGCCCGCCGTGCCCCGCGGGCGGCCGCCTGGCACGAGCGGGGCTGGCTGAGCAACGCGCTGGCCGGCTCCGCCTACTCACCGCTGACGCCGGCCTGGAACCTCACCGGCTGGCCGGCGATGTCGGTGCCGTTCGGCATGCTGCCCTCGGGCACTCCGTGCGCCGTACAACTGGTGGGACGGCCGGGCTCGGAGGCGGCCCTGATGGCGGTGGCCGCCACCCTGGAGACCCTGCGGCCGTGGCAGCGGACGGCGCCCGTCGGCTAGGGCATGTCCGCCGGGCCGTCTCGCAGGCGGTGCGGGAGGAGTGCGGTCACAGCGCGCGGTACATGACGTGCAGGCCCACCGGACCGTGTACGGGGTGGTCGAAGGCCGCCGGGACCGTGCCGATGACGGTGAAGCCGAGCGAGGTCCACAGCGCCACGGCGGGGTTGGTCTCGACGACGGCGTTGAAGACCATGGAGCGGTAGCCCTGCGTGCGGGCCTCGGTGAGGACGTGTTCGGCGAGGGCCCGTCCGATGCCCTGTCCCGTCCGGTCGGGGTCGACCATGAAGCCGGCGTTGGCGACGCGCGCGGCCGGGCCGCCGTAGTTGGCGGTGAGGTAGGCGGAGCCGACGACGGCTCCGGTGGCGTCCTCGGCGACGTAGACCCGTTTCGCCGGGCTCATCCACAGGGCGCGGGCCGCCTCCTGCGAGGTATCGGGGTCCCAGCCGTACGTCTCGGCGGCGGCGACGATCCGGTGCCAGAAGGGCCAGATCTGCGGCCAGTCGGCCGCGGTTGCTGCTCTGATCGGCATGGGCGTGAGTCTCGCACGCCCATGCGTCGGCGATCGCGGAGGATGGACCGGCGGTCAGTCCACGCTCGGCAGGATGTGGGGCTCGGCGAGGTCGTCCTCGTACCCCGCGAGGCGGATCGGGGCGGACCGGGCCCACACGTCCAGGCTGCCGAGCTGTCCGGGCCGGCGGCCCGAGCGCTCCGTGCGTTCCTTGGGGCGCTGCTCGATGTTCGTCTTCTCCGGTGTCACCGCGCACTCCTTATGTGTCGGTCACCCTCGGGGCGTGCCGGACGGCGTTCCGGTGCCCGGCGCCCGCTCGGGTCTGGTCGATAGGCCGGTCGGGACGCGGTGGCGCCGGTATCTCACGACAGAGCAGGCCGTTGTCGGCCGGCTCGTCCCCGGGACGGACCGTGGGTGTGGGTGGGACCCCTTACTGCTGTCCGTCCTCTATAGATTAACCAAATGAGCGCAGGTCCGCTCGATAGGTAGTGCAAACAAGGTGTAACTATCGCGAGTCGGCGCACGCGTCGGTGACCCCGGAATACACCCTTTTGTAACATAATGCACCGTTCGAGCCCTGCCCGCCCAGGCGCAATATCGAACACTCGTTCCTGCCAAGAGACCTCGCTCTCCGCACGGGCCGAGCAGTTCAGGCGGCGTTGGCCGGGTCGAAAACTCCCCATGATCCGATGGCGGAGGACAACGGCTGTCTCGCGGAAGGACTGACGCATGGAGCTGCGCAGCGTCGAGGAGCTGATGGATCTGCTGTACGCCTGCCGTCACCAGCGAGCCCTGCGCACCGCGGCCCTGCTGCGCCGCAGCCGCCCCGCGGACAAGGAACTCCAGGTCGCGGGTCTGGTGCACGGCATCGAGGCACCGCCGGGCCGGTCCGACGGCACGGCAGACGCCGTACGGCACCTGCTCGGGGAGCGGGTCTACCACCTGGTGAGCGAGGACGGCGCCGCCACCGAGGACGACACGCTGCGCCTGCGGCAGGCCGACGAGGAGAGCCGCGCCGCCGGGTTCGACGCCGGCGTCCTGGAGGACTGGCGAACCGTCCTGGAACTGGTCGCGACCCGCAACTCCCGCCTCGGGGCTGTTGACTGACGGTCCGTCATGAGACGGTACGGCGATGATGCCGACGTACGGGCTCAGGGGCAGGGCGGCCGTCGTCACCGGCGGTACCCGAGGGATCGGGCGCGCGGTCGCCGGGGCGCTCGCGGCGGCCGGAGCCCTGGTGTGCGTGAGCGCGCGGGACACGGACGAGGTCCGGAGCACGGCCGCGGCGCTGGGCGGGACCGGCCTCGCGGGCAGCGTCGCCGAACCGGAGCACGCCCGGGAGCTGACCCGGCTGGCGCTCGGCGAGTTCGGCCGCCTGGACATCCTCGTCAACAACGCCGCCACCAATCGCCCCTACGGACCGCTCATGGACGCAGATCCCGGCGCGTGGCGCGAGGCGTTCACGGTCAACGTCGAGGGACCGCTGCGGCTGACGCAGTGCGCGTGGCGGGGCTGGATGCGCGAGCACGGCGGTTCGGTGGTCAACATCTGCACGGAGGGCGCCACCCATGTCGGCCCCGACGTCGGCGCCTACGGCACCAGCAAGGCGGCCCTGCTGCACCTGACCCGGCAGCTGGCCGGGGAGCTGGCGCCCCGGGTGCGGGTGAACTCGGTGTCGCCCGGCCTGGTGCGCACGGAACTGGCCCGTTTCATGTGGGAGCCGCGCGAGGCGGAGATCGCCGCCGGGCTGCCGCTGGGCCGCATCGGGGAGCCCGAGGACGTGGCGGGGGCGGTGCTGTGGCTGTGCTCGGACGCGGCGCGGTGGGTGACGGGTGCCGACATCCTGGTGGACGGCGGCACCCGGGTGCGGGCGGCGCACGCACCGGCCCCCGGACGCGGGGAGCCCGGCGACCGGCCCCCGCGGCCCGCACCCGCCTGACGGCCCGGCCGGGCCGGGTTCACCACTTGCCAGGCTCGTAGTCCTTCAGGAAGACCCCGTACACGTCCTCGCCGTGCTCACCGCGCACGACCGGGTCGTAGACCCGGGCCGCGCCGTCGATCAGGTCGAGCGGCGCGTGGAAGCCGGCCTCGGCCAGGCGCAGCTTGTCGTAGTGCGGGCGCTCGTCGGTGATCCAGCCGGTGTCCACGGAGGTCATGAGGATGCCGTCGCTCTCGAACATCTCCACCGCGCTGGTCCGCGTGACCATGTTCATGGCGGCCTTGGCCGCGTTGGTGTTCGGGTGTCCGGCGCCCTTGTAGCCGCGGCCGAAGACGCCCTCCATCGCCGAGACGTTGACGACGTACGACCGGCCGCGCGCCGCCCGCCTCGCGGCCGCGGCCATGGCCGGCCGGAGCGCGCTGATCAGGATGAACGGCGAGGTGTAGTTGCAGAGCTGGGTCTCCAGGAGCTCGACCGGGGAGATCTGGTCGATGGTCTGCACCCAGGTGTTGGTGTCGACGACGTCCGGGACGAGGCCGCCCGCGTCGATGGCGGTGCCGTCGAGGTGCCGGGCGACGCTGGCGTTGCCCGCGACCAGCGCCAGGTCGGCGACCTGCTGGGCGTCGAGGCCGCTGGTGCCCAGCGGCAGTGCGGCCAGGCCGTCCACGGCGCCCGAGTTGAAGGCGCCGATGACCTGGTGGGCGGGCAGCTCGCCGGCGGGCAGCGGAGCGCTCTCGCCCTCGACCAGGGCCGCGTAGGCCGACGGCAGCCGTCGTACGGTCTGGGTCGCGTTGTTGATCAGGATGTCGAGCGGGCCGGCGGCGGCGACCTGCTCCGCGAGGGCGACGGCCTGGGCCGGGTCGCGCAGGTCGATGCCGACGACCTCCAGGCGGTGCAGCCAGTCCGCCGAGTCCTCCATCGCCTTGAAGCGGCGGATGGCGTCCTTCGGGAACCGCGTGGTGATCGTGGTGTGCGCGCCGTCCCGCAGCAGCCGCAGGGCGATGTACATGCCGATCTTGGCGCGGCCGCCGGTGAGCAGGGCGCGCTTGCCGGTCAGGTCGGCGCGGGCGTCGCGCTTGGCGCGGTTCAGGCCGGCGCAGTCCGGACAGAGCTGGTGGTAGAAGTAGTCGACCTCGACGTAGCGGCTCTTGCAGGTGTAGCAGGAGCGCGGCCGCTGGAGTATCCCCGCGATCGCGCCCTCCTCGGTCCGCGAGGAGGGCAGCAGGCCCTCGGTCTCGTCGTCGATGCGCTGGGCGGAGCCCGTCGCGGTGGCCTCGGTGACCGCCTTGTCGTGCGCGGTCTTGGCGGCCCGGCGCTCCTGGCGGCGGCGCTGCTTGACCGTGCGGTAGACGCCGGCCGTGGCCCGGCGCACCGCGATGGCGTCCGGGTGGTCGACCTCCAGCGTGTCCAGCTCGTCGAGAACGCTGAGGCAGACGGCGAGCCGCTCCGGGTCGATGCCCGGGCCGTAGACCACCTGGTCCTCGGCCGTCGGGCCGTCCTGTGTCACCGTCATCGTGCCGCCGCTTTCCCTGATCCACCAGCGGCGCTCCGACTCGCGCCCGCCATCGAACAGGGAATTTTACGGAGCGCCGGGCCCTACCTCCAAACCCGACCGCATCATGGATCGCAGACCTCGATCAGCGAGTCCACCTCGTCGGTCACCGCACGGGCGAGCACGTCGAGGTCCGGGACGGCCGCCGCGTCCGCGACGAGGCCGTAGTGGACCTGGTTGCGGTAGGTGGAGATGGCGACCGCGAGGGACTGACCGGGCGCGAGCGGGGCCAGCGGGTAGACCGCCGTCAGCGGGTGGCCGCCCAGGCGCAGGCCGAGGCCGGGCAGCGGGACGCTGGTGACCAGGATGTCGAACCAGAGCCGGGCCGCCTGGCCGACGAGCGGTCCGCCGAGCCGGTGCCCGAGAGCGGGCACGTGGTCGGCGAGCAGCGCGACGGCACCGGCGCCCCGGTTGGGGCCGGCGTCCTTGTTGCGGACCATCGCCGTGCGGACGCGGTCGAGGCGGGCGAGCGGGTCGGGATTGTCGACCGGAAGCCGTATCAGGTAACCGGAGAGACGGTTGCCCTGCGGGGCGACGGTGCGCGGACGGCGCTTGGAGACCGGGATCAGGGCGCGCGGCGCCACACCCTCGGTGGGGGTGCCGCGCTCCTCGAGCCAGCGGCGCAGCGCACCGGCGACGACGGCGATGAGGACGTCGTTGACGGTGCCGCCGACGGCCTTGCGGACCCGGTGCACGTCGTCGATGTCGAGATCGACGCCGGCGATGCTGCGGGTCCCGGTGGGCGTGGAGCGCAGCGCGGCGGACGAGCTGACGCCGAGGGCGGACAGGGCCACGGACGCGCCGATGTCCAGGGCCCGGCCCACGTCCGAGAGCGCGCCGCGCACCAGCTCCGGGACCTTGCGCACGTCCGGCAGGGCGGGCAGGGTGCGCGGCGGCTCGATCGGGCGCGGCGCGCGCTCGGGCAGGTCGAGCGGGTCCAGCACGCCGGCGGCCAGCTTGAGGGCGCGCAGCCCGTCGGCGAGGGCGTGGTGGAACTTGAACAGCACGGCGAAGGACACCCCGTCCTGGCCGGGCAGCACGTGCGCCTCCCACGGCGGCCGGCCGCGCTCCAGCGGGCGTTGCATCAGCCGGCCGGCGACGGCGTGGAAGTCGTCGGTCGGAGCGTGCAGCCGGACGTGGTCGAGGGGGTCGAAGTCCGGGGCGGCCTCACGGGCGGCGCCGCCGAACGCCAGCGGCTGCCAGACGTCCCTGATGCGCATGCGCAGTCCGGGCACGGCGGCGGCGCGGGCCGCGAGCAGGTCGGCCGCGTGGGCGCCGGCGGTCGGCGAGTGCGCCGAGAAGACACCCAGCGCCCCGAGGTGCATCGGGTGCAGGTCGGACTCGATGTTCCAGAAGGCCAGATCGAGAGGGGCGAGCAGGTCAGCATGCACAGTCATCGAAAAGGGTGCCTCGCGTCGACAGAGGGGGGAATCAGCAGTCAAACGCCGACACCTGATTACGGTCAAGTACGATCACGCTACACACAGTTAACAGCAGATTAAGTCCCGCCTCCCCCGAAAGAGGCGGGACTCATGGGAAACCTGAGGTCACCTCAGCGCCGGCGGCGCCGCCTGGGGTGATGTACCCCACTCTGACGGGTGCGGGCCGACCGTGAACGCGAGCGAGCGCAGGGTGCGCAGCGAACCGTTCGTCAGATAGGTCCGGCCGTACGCCGATCCGCCGACCCGGACGGACTGGACGTACCGGTCGGCGGCCGAGGTGCCGGGCGCGGTCACCGTGAAGCCGCCGCTCGGCCAGTAGCGGCGGTCGAGCCGGATGTCGGCCCGGTCGAAGACGGGCGTCGACAGACCCCAGGTGCCGAATCCCGGCTGGACGGGGAAGAGACCGATCGACGACAGCACGTTCCAGGCGGACATGGTGCCCAGGTCGTCGTTCCCGGTCATCCCGGAGGGCCCGTCGGTGAAGAGGGTGAGCGCCGCGTGCACGACGTCGGTGGTCTTCCAGGGCCGGCCGGTGGAGAGGTAGGCGTACGGGGCGATGAGGTCGGGTTCGTTCATCGGGTTGTACACGGCCGCGTGGTAGTAGTCGTACGCGTTGCCGTGCACCCACACCTCGCGGGCGGTCTTCGCCGGGTCGGCGAGCAGCCGGTCGTAGGCGAAGAACGCGTCCAGCCGCCGGTCCGCGGCGTCCCTGCCGCCGATCAGGGAGATCACGCCGGGCAGGTCCTGCGGGACCAGCCACTGGTACTGCCAGGCGGTGCCCTCGTGGAAGCCGATGCCACGGGCCGGGTCCGGGTCGCCGGTGAAGACGCCGGAGGCGTCCCGGGCGCGGAAGAAGCCGGTGGAGGGGTCGAAGACGTTGCGGTAGTTCTGGGCCCGGGTGGCGTAGCGGGCGGCGTCGGCGCCGTGACCGAGGTCCCGGGCCATCTGGGCGAGCATCGCGTCGGAGAGCGCGTACTCGAGGGTCACCGAGGCGCCGTGGTCGTAGTCGGAGTCGCCGACCTTGGTGTGCGGGCGGCCCTTGACGTACGGCGCGAAACCGTCGGACAGGTACTCGGCGTTGGCCTCGCGGCCGACGCCCGGATTGGCGGCCGGCGGCACCCCGTCGGCGTTCTTCCGCAGCGCCCGGTAGGCGCGCTCCTCGTGCCCCTTGAGCAGGCCCGCCTGGTAGGCGGTGGTCAGGAACGGGGTGACGGGGTCGCCGGTCATGATGTTGGTCTCGACCGGGCCGTAGCCCCACTTCGGGAGCCAGCCGCCGTCCTCGTCGACCTTCAGCACCGACAGCGCCATGTCCCGGGCCTCGCGCGGGGCGAGCAGGGCGAGCAGCTGGGCCTGGGTGCGGTAGGTGTCCCAGAGCGACCAGTTCTGGTAGTACGTGAAGCCCGCCGAGCGGTGGATCCGACGGTCCCAGCCGGCGTAGCGGCCGTCCGCGTCCTCGCCGACGTTGGGCGCGAGGAAGGCGCGGTACAGGGACGAGTAGAAGGTGCGGCGCAGGGTCGCGGAGCCGCCCTGGACCCGGATGCCGGCCAGCCGCCGCTCCCAGGCGTCCCGGGCCTGCCGCCGTACCGCGTCGAACGACCGGCCGCCCTCGGCGCGCAGGTTGGCCTCCGCACCGTTGGCGTCGACGTACGACAGGGCGGTGGTCGCCTCCACGGTACGGTCCCGGGTGGTGTCGAAGCGCACGTAGGCGCCGTCGGCTCCGGTGCGGGCCCCGGGGGCGATCTCGGTGCCGTTCCAGGTGCCGTAGGCGGTGAAGGGGCGGCTGAACCGGGTGACCGTGTACACGGTGTACGGGGCGGTCTCCCGGCAGAAGCCGTGGCCGGTGATCTTGGTGCGGACGGTGTGGTCGTCCAGGATCTCGACCTCGCCGCGCACCGGCTTGTGCAGCGCCTGGCCCGCGTTGAGCAGGACGTTGGCCTTGTCGGTGGCCGGGAAGGTGTAGCGCTGGACGCCGGTGCGGGCGGTCGCGGTCAGCTCCGCGCGCACGCCGGAGTCGAGGCCGACGCGGTAGTAGCCGGGGCTCGCCTCCTCGTCGGCGTGGTCGAAGCCGGCCGCGTACTTGGCGTAGTCCGTCTGCATGACGTCCCCGGTGGTGGGCAGGACGGGCAGGTCGCCACCGATGCGGCAGCCGACGCCCGAGAGGTGGACCAGGGAGAAGCCGCGGATCCGGTGCTGCGTGTAGTCGTAGCCGGTGCTGTGTCCGGTGTCCGGGGAGAGCTGCACCATGCCGAAGGGCACGGCCGCGCCGGGGAAGGTGTTGCCCTCGTCCTGGGTCCCGATGAAGGGGTTCACCAGGTCGGTCAGGCGCCCGTCGGCCGGTTCGGCGGCTCCTGCGGCGGGGGCGGTGAGCAGCGCGGACGCGGTCAGCACCCCGGCCAGGCACAGCCGTGTGCGCCGGTTCCCTCTCATGTCGGAAGACCTCCGAAGGTTCGACATCGTTGTCTGCATCGTGAGGGGGAAAGACCGCAAAGCCTGGCAAATGGCGGGTTTCGGGTGCAGCGCGTCGCGGTGGGGCGCACGGCGACGTGGGACGGCCCGCGCCGCTCGGGGTACGACGGGACGGGCCCGGCGCGTGATCGGCGCCGGGCCCTGACGGGGAGGAGGAGGGCTACGAGACCAGTTGCCCCTTGCCGAGGGCGATCACCCCGGCCTTGGAGACCGTGTACAGCTCCGCGTCCCGCTCCGGGTTGACGCCGATGGTGGCACCGGGCGGGACCTCGACGTTCTTGTCGAGGACCGCGCCGCGCACCACCGCGCCCCGGCCCACGATCACGTTGTCGTGCAGGATCGAGCCCTGCACCACCGCGCCCGGGTCGACCCGCACGCCCGGTGACAGCACGGACCGGGTGACCTGGCCCCGGATCAGGCAGCCGGCGCTGATGATGGACTCGCTCGCCATGCCGCCGGCGTTGAAGCGGGCCGGGGAGAGCTGGTTGGAGTGCGTGTAGATGGGCCAGCTGCGGTTGAAGAGGTTGAAGGCGGGCCGCTCGGCGATCAGGTCCATGTGGGCGTCGTAGTAGGCGTCCAGGGTGCCCACGTCCCGCCAGTAGCCGCGGTCGCGGCTGGTCTCGCCGGGGATGTGGTTGGTGCCGAAGTCGTAGAGCTGGGCCTCGCCGCGGGCGGTGAGCTGGGGCAGTATCGAGCCGCCCATGTCGTGCACCGAGTCGTCGTCCTCGGCGTCCCGGTGCAGGGACTCCACGAGCGCCTTGGTGCTGAAGATGTAGTTGCCCATGGAGGCGAAGACGCAGTCGGGCGCGTCCGGCAGCCCCGGCGGGTCGGCCGGCTTCTCCAGGAAGGTCTCGATCGTCTGCCCGTCGGAACCCGGCTTGATCACACCGAACGCCGAGGACTCCGCGCGCGGGATCCGGATGCCCGCGACCGTGACACCGGCGCCGCTCTCGATGTGCTGCTGGAGCATCTGCCGGGGGTCCATGCGGTAGACGTGGTCGGCGCCGAACACCGCGACGTACTCGGGCTGTTCGTCGTGGAGGAGGTTCAGGGACTGCAGGATGGCGTCGGCGCTGCCGAGGTACCAGCGCGGGCCGAGCCGCTGCTGGGCCGGGACCGGGGTGACGTAGTTGCCGAGCAGGCTCGACATCCGCCAGGTGGTGGTGATGTGCCGGTCCAGCGAGTGCGACTTGTACTGGGTCAGCACGCAGATGCGCAGCACGTCCGCGTTGACGAGGTTGGACAGCACGAAGTCGACCAGACGGTACGTCCCGCCGAACGTGACAGCTGGTTTGGCGCGGTCCGCGGTCAGGGGCATCAGGCGCTTGCCCTCCCCGCCCGCGAGCACGATGCCGAGTACCGAAGGCCCACCACGACGCATGGCCGCTCCCCTCACCTTGGTGCTCCATGCCTGCCCTCGAAGCACTCCCGCTAAGCCTGTACCCGGATCGCGTCGAACAAGCGGCCTGCCAGTTACGACTGCTTGAGGATCTCCTCATAGAGCCGGACCGTGCGCCGTGCCACCGCGTCCCAGCCGAACTCCCCGACGGCACGCTCCCGTCCGGCCTCGCCCATCCGCCGGGCCGTCTCCCGGTCGCCCGCGACGGCGTCCAGCGCCCGGGCCAGGTTCGCCTCGAAGTCGTCGTCGAGGTCGACCAGCAGCCCCGTCCGGCCGTCCTCGACGACCTCCGGGATGCCGCCGACCCGCGACGCCACCACGGGCGTCCCGCAGGCCATCGCCTCCAGGTTGACGATGCCGAGCGGCTCGTAGACCGAGGGACAGGCGAACACCGCCGCGTGGGTCAGGAGTTGGATGACGTCCGGGCGCGGCAGCATCTGCGGGATCCAGTGCACGCCCGCCCGGACCCGGCGCAGCTCCTCGAACAGCTCCCGGAACTCCCGGTCGATCTCCGGGGTGTCGGGCGCTCCCGCGCACAGCACCACCTGCACCGCCGGGTCGATGTCCCGTACCGCGCGCAGCAGATGGGGCACACCCTTCTGGCGGGTGATGCGGCCGACGAACAGCACGTAGGGCCGGCCCGGGTCGATGCCGGTGCGGGCCAGCACGTCGGTGCCGCGGTCCGGCCGGTACAGGGAGGTGTCGATGCCGTTGTGCACGACGTGGACCTTCGCCGGGTCCAGCGCGGGATAGCAGTCGAGGATGTCCGTGCGCATCGCACCGGACACGGCGATCACCGCGTCGGCGGCCTCGATGGCGCTGCGCTCGGCCCAGCTCGACAGGGCGTAGCCGCCGCCGAGTTGCTCGGCCTTCCAGGGACGCAGCGGCTCCAGGGAGTGCGCCGTCACCACGTGCGGGACGCCGTGCAGGAGCTTGGCCACGTGCCCGGCGAGGTTGGCGTACCAGGTGTGGGAGTGCACGAGGTCGCGGCCCGCGAGACCGGCGGCCATGGCGAGGTCCACCGAGAAGGTGCGCAACGCGTCGTTGGCGGTGTCCAGCGCGGACCAGGGACGGTGCCGGACGACGCCGACCCCGCGGCCCTCGCCCCAGCAGTGCACCTCCAGGTCGACCAGCGGCTGCAACTCCCTGGCGAGGAACTCCACATGAACACCCGCGCCGCCGTAGACGTCCGGAGGGTACTCCCGGGTCAGCAGTCCCACTCGCACCCGCAACCCCCTGATCTCCACGGCCGGTTGTTCCATGGTCACCCAGATGCGGCGCTCGGGGAAGAGCGCGGTGGTTGTGTGAAACAACAGTCACCGCAGATCCCGCCGCCCGGAACCCGGTAGTAGAGGCAGCAGCTGCGCCGCCGGAAGCCAGGGCCGGTACGGACCCCGGCGGAGCGCAGCGACGGGTGCGCGAGGAGCGCGTCGCCGAGCGCGCGGACCCGGTCCACGTCCTCGGTACGGCCGTCGGCCCGCGCCCACCGCTCCAGTTCGCGGGCGGCCCCGGCCAGCGCGGAGGCGGCGTTGCCCCACAGCAGGCCTACGGCGACGCCGTAGCGGGCCCGCAAAGTCTCGGCCAGCGGCTGGAGATGGCCGTGCACGACGGCCTCCGCGAGCCTGTCCGGCCCCGCGCTGCCGGGCAGCGCACGGACCTCCGTCAGCCAGAGGTCGTCGGGGGCGGCGGCACCGGCGTCCCAGCGCAGCAGCCGGGCGTCCAGGTCGGGGAGGCGGCCGTAGCGGGCGGCGCAGCCGAGGGCGGCCGACCAGAGCCGGGCGGCCAGCCCCTGGTGGGCGATGGAGGCGGCGACGCGGAACTCGTCGGTGCGCAGACGGGCCGCCACCGTCTCCACCCGGGAGGTGAGGACGTCACGGTGGCCGTCCGGCAGGGACGTTCCATAGGCTGTCGCGAGAGGCGGCAGGCCGTCGATCCGGACCCCCGCCGGGTCTCCCGCCGCGGGCCGGAGAGTCCGCAGGACGAAGAAGCCGCCGAGCGGGCGGAGCGCGGCGAGATCGGGGTCCAGGTCCACGAACAGCAGTAGTACCAGGGCCGCCGGGACCCGGGAGCCGCGGGTCTCCACCCTCCGTCACCCACCCTGGGGATGATCGGAGACCTCCCCTACTCCATCGGTAGTACGAGGCATGGGGTGCTCAGGTACGACGACGGGAAGCGATCGGGCAGGCAGAGTGTTGCTCATGGAAGCCGACCGTTCACCGTGCGGGACCGCCCTGCGGATCCGTCAGACGCAGAGGAGCCACGCGTGAGTGCCCTCGCGTTGTCCGTGCTGCTGTCCTTCGTGTCCGCCGTCGCCTACGCCGGCGGAGCGATCGTGCAGGAGCAGGTGGCGGTCACCTCCCCCGGCGAGCGGTACGCGCCGCTGCGCCGCGCGAGCTGGTGGGGCGCGATGGCGCTGAACGGTCTCGGCGGACTGCTGCACGTGGTGGCGCTGGCCTACGGCCCGCTCAGCCTGGTCCAGCCGCTGGGCGCGCTCACCATCGTGTTCGCGCTGCCCATGGCGGCCCTCTTCGTCGGACGCCGGGCCGGGTCGACCGCCTGGCGCGGAGCGGTCATGGCCACGGTCGGCCTGGCCGGACTGCTGTCCCTGGTGGGCACCTCCGACTCCCACACCCTGGACTCCGCCGGACGCACCGGGGTCGCGGTGGTCACCGGCGGGGCGATCGTCGCGCTGATGACCGCGGGCCGCGCCGCGCACCGGCACCCGGCGGTGCGCAGCGTGCTGCTCGCCGTCGCCTCCGGCACGGCGTTCGGCATGTCCTCGGTGTTCACCAAGGTCGTGGCGATCGACTGGGACGGCGGTGCCGCCGTGTCCGACCTGCTCTGGCTGGCCGTGATCGGCGTGTACGCCGTCGCCGGTGTCACGATCTCCCAGGCGGCGTACCGCGGGGGCGGCCTCGCCGCGCCGCTGGCCACGCTGACGGTGGTCAACCCGGTGCTGGCCGCGGCGGTCGGCATCACGATGTTCCACGAGTCGTTCCGCTACGGCACGACGGGGACCGTGCTGGCGCTGGCCTGCGGTGTCGTCGCGATGGGCGGTCTGATCCTGCTGACGACCGAACGCATCGAGAGCACCCCGCGTCCCGCGGGCGCCACACCGGAACCCGAGACCGCGCAGGAGCCGCTGATCGAGGCGCTGGTGGACCTGGCCGAGGCCGGTCCGGCGAGGACCGACCGGACCGGGCGGGTCCCGGAGGCGGCTCTGACGCCGGCCGTGGTCCCGGCGGCGGCTCTGCCGCCGGACGACCCGATCGGAGCGGTCCCCACTGCGGCGGCGCTGCCGGAGGCGGCTCTGACGGCGGTGGCTCTGACAGCGGTGGGTCGGACGGCGGTGGGTCGGACCGGGGAGGCGCTGCCGCCGGAAGCGGCTGTGCCGACGGCGGGTGCGACCCGGGCGGACCTGGCCGAGGGCGGCCTCGCGGGCGCCGGGTCGGTGGAAGCCGACCTCATGCCGGCGGGTCAGGCGCCGCCGGACCTGGTAGAGCCCGACTTCTCGGCGGACGGCCGGGCTTCGCTGGATCTGGTGGAAGCGGACTTCGCGGCGGACGGTCCGGGCCGGGCGGAAGCGGGCCTGGAGGGAAGCGGCTTGGTCGACATGCCACGGCAGCGCACCGCGTCGGTGACGGACCTGGCCGAGTTCGTGCTCCCGGCCGTCGGCCACGTTCCGGCGCCGGGAGCCGACCGCCGCCGGATCCGGGTCGGATCCTGACCCGGGTCAGAGCCTGACGCCGCCGGCCCGGAGATAGGCGACCGGGTCGATGTCCGTGCCGAAACCGGGCCCCGTCCGCACCTCGAAATGCAGATGCGGGCCCGTGGCGTTTCCGGTTGAGCCCGACCGGCCGATCCGCTGCCCCGTGGACACGCCCTGTCCCGCCCGCACCGAGATGGCCGAAAGATGGCCGTACTGCGTGTAGCGGCCGTCGGCGTGCCGTATGACCACCTGGTAGCCGTACGAGCCGCCCCACCCGGCCGTGACGACGTGGCCGGCCTCGACCGCCTTCACGGTGCTGCCGGTGGGCGCGAGGAAGTCGACGCCGGTGTGGTAGCCCTTCGACCAGTGCGAACCGGAGGCGTGATACGCCGTACCGACCGGCGCGTCGACCGGTGCGACCAGGGCGTGGTCGCCGTGGGTGGCGGCCTTCTTCGTCCTGGACTCCGGTGTGGCCGCGGGCCTGGTGTGCGACGGCTTGGCCGCCTTCTTGGGGGCCTTCTTCGCCGGCGAGCGGGTCTCGGGGCCGCTCAGGCTCAGCCGCTGGCCGGGCAGGATCAGGTCGGGGTCGGGGCCGACCGTCGTCCGGTTGGCCGCGTACAGCCGGTGCCAGCCGCCGGCGACGTCCTGTTCGGCGGCGATCCCGGAGAGCGTGTCGCCGTGCACGACGGTGTACATCTCGGCCTTGCCGGCCCTGGACTGCGGTGTGGTCTGGGGCTGTACGTCCCGTACCGAACTCTTGGCGGGGCGGGTGGCGGCGCTCTCGGTGTGCACCTCGGGCGTGGCACCGCCGCGGCTGAGCCCGGCCTGGGCCGAGCAGACGGGCCAGGCACCCGGACCCTGACCGCCCAGGACCTTCTCGGCCACGGCAATCTGCTGGTCCCTGGTGGCGAGGTCCGCGCGCGGCGCGTACCGGGTGCCGCCGTAGGCCTCCCAGGTGGACTGGGTGAACTGGAGCCCGCCGTAGTAGCCGTTGCCGGTGTTGATGCCCCAGTCGCCACTGGACTCGCAGGCGGCGACCTTGTCCCAGGTGGACACGGAGGCCGCGTCGGCGGTCGCGGCCGCGGCCAGCGGAAGCGCCAGTCCGGCACCGCCCGCCGTGACCGTGAGCGAGGCCCGGTTGATCCTGTTCGGCTGGTACCGGCGGTGCCGGCCGCGTTCGGCCATGTCTGAGATCCCCCTCGCCACGCGCGTCAGGAAGGCCAAAAGTAAGCGCCCCGAACAGGCCATGACAAGGCAGCAATCAGCCGCCTCCGACACCTGACGGCGCACCGGCCCCGGCGCGAAGCGGCGCACGGCACGCCCGAGTTGATCCACCGTCAGTCCGCGGACCGTACGCCCCCCGGGTGAAGTGCGCCGCGAGAGGACTGAGGCGTCGGCGGCTGTGATCCGTATGTGCAAGTGCGGCCGGTCGAACGCCGAGTCAGGATGGCCTTTGGGCGATACTGGCGGGCAGGAGCGGCGGCAGCATCCCTTGCACGTTCTACGGGATCGACTTGATCTTTGAGGAGCAGGCGGTATGAGCACTTCGGCGCAGATCGGCGTCACGGGTCTCGCGGTCATGGGCCGCAACCTCGCCCGGAACTTCGCGCGCAACGGCTACACGGTGGCGTTGCACAACCGCACGGTGTCCAAGACACGCGAGCTGGTGGAGAACTTCGGGGACGAGGGCGACTTCATCGCGGCCGAGACCGCCAAGGAGTTCGTGGCGGCCCTGGAGCGGCCCCGCCGGCTGGTCATCATGGTCAAGGCAGGTGATCCGACGGACGCGGTGATCGAGGAGTTCGCCCCGCTCCTGGAGCCCGGCGACATGATCATCGACGGTGGCAACGCGCACTTCGCGGACACCAGGCGCCGGGAGAAGGCGCTGCGTGAACAGGGCATCCACTTCGTCGGCATGGGCGTCTCCGGCGGTGAGGAGGGCGCGCTGCACGGGCCGAGCATCATGCCGGGCGGCCCGAAGGAGTCGTACGACTCGCTGGGCCCGATGCTGGAGAAGATCTCGGCGAAGGCGTCCGACGGCGCGCCGTGTGTGACGCACATCGGTCCCGACGGCGCCGGGCACTTCGTGAAGATGGTCCACAACGGCATCGAGTACGCCGACATGCAGCTCATCGGCGAGGCGTACCAGCTGCTGCGGGACGTCGCCGGGTACTCCCCCGCGCAGATCGCGGACGTCTTCAGGACCTGGAACACGGGCCGGCTCGACTCGTACCTGATCGAGATCACGGCGGAGGTGCTGGCGCACGTGGACTCCGCCACCGGCAAGCCGTTCGTGGACGTGGTGGTCGACCAGGCCGAGCAGAAGGGCACCGGCCGCTGGACCGTCCAGATCGCGCTGGACCTGGGTGTACCGGTGTCCGGGATCGCCGAGGCGGTCTTCGCGCGTTCGCTGTCCGGTCACGCCGGTCTGCGAGAGGCCTCCCAGGGGCTGGCGGGACCGAAGCCGACGCCGCTGCCCGAGGCGGAGGCGGCCGCGTTCGCCGACCGGGTGGAGCAGGCGCTGTACGCGTCGAAGATCGTGTCGTACACCCAGGGCTTCCACGAGATCCAGGCGGGCAGCGACGAGTACGGCTGGAACGTCGACCTCGGCGCGGTCTCCTCGATCTGGCGGGGCGGCTGCATCATCCGGGCGGCGTTCCTGGACCGGATCCGGGCGGCGTACGACGCGCGGGCGGACCTGCCGAGCCTGCTGTCCGACGAGACGTTCGCGCGGGAGATCGCCGGGGCGCAGGACGACTGGCGCGAGGTGGTCATCGCCGCCACGCGCGAGGGGGTCGCGGTGCCGGGCTTCTCGGCGGCGCTGGCGTACTACGACGCGCTGCGGGCGGAACGGCTGCCGGCGGCGCTCACGCAGGGGCAGCGGGACTTCTTCGGGGCGCACACGTACCGGAGGGTGGACCGGGAGGGGGCGTTCCACACGCTGTGGGGCGGGGACCGTAGCGAGGTCACTGCGTAGGCGTAGGCGGTCGGTCTCGGCCGAGGTTGCGCTTCGGGCGCGGGTGAGCTGCGGGTTTGCACAGTTCCCCGCGCCCCTTGGTGTGTGGCCGCCGGCGTGCGATTGCGGGTGCGGGACGGTGGTGGGACCGCGCAGTTCCCCGCGCCCCCAGGTGAGTCGCCACCGACGTCCGATTGCGGGTGCCGGCCGGTGGTGGGACCGCGCAGTTCCCCGCGCCCCCAGGTGAGTCGCCACCGACGTCCGATTGCGGGTGCCGGGCGGTGGTGGGACCGCGCAGTTCCCCGCGGCCCCAGGTGAGTCGCCACCGACGTCCGATTGCGGGTGCCGGCCGGTGGTGGGACTGCGCAGTTCCCCGCGGCCCCAGGTGAGGGGCCGCCGGGCTGCGTTTGCCGGTGGGGGCTCGTCGGGGGGTGCGCAGTTCCCCGGGTCCCTTGGGCGGGCGGGGGGTCAGGTGAGGGGTGGGCCCGGTTGGGGGGTGGGGGTGGGGTCCGGGGGTGGTGTGGGGGTCGGTGCGGGCGGGGTGGGGACAGGGCCCGGGGCCGGGGCCGGGGGTGGCTCGGGGGTGGGGACCGGGCTGGGGTAGGGGTCCGGAGGCTGGGGCTCGGGGGGTACGGGGGTGGGCTGCGGGTTCGTCATGGCGTCCTCCGGCCGGTGGTTCGACTGCACCACTGGGGTGCACCCCTCGCGTACCCGGACGGGACCGGTGCACTCACCCGGCCGCCCGCGCGGCGGCGGCGAGGCCGGGGCGCGGGCTGGAGAGGATCGGCACGGACGTCGTCGTCAGCCGTTGGGCCGAGGTCATCGAGGCCTGGGCGAGGACGATCACGTCGGCATCGGTCACGGTGTCCGCGGCGGCCGCCACCAGGCGGGCGCAGCCCTCGACGTCCCCGGCCTCGAAACGGGTCCAGGCGTCCGCCACGACCTGGGCGCGGACGCGGACCGGGCGGTTCGCGCGCCGGGCCTCGTCCTCGATCAGGGCCAGGGTCGGAGCCAGGGTGCTCTCGACCGTCGCGAGGACCACGACGCGGGGCCCGGCCGTCACCGCGGCCGCCGCCATCGGACGGTCGCCCCGCACCACCGGGACGCTGACCCGGGCGGCGGCGCGTTCTACCACCTCGCCGATCGTAGAGCAGGTGCAGAGCACGGCCCGTACGCCGTCCGCCGCCGCCCGCTCCAGAGCGGCCGTGACCTGCGGTGCCACCGCCTCGGGGTCCTCCGCGCGGGCCCGGGCGAGGAGGTCGGGCGCCACCAGGTGGCGCAGTTCCAGGCCCGGGTGATCCTCGTCGCGCAGGGCGTCGAAGACGGGGACGTGCAGCGGGGAGGTGTGCAGGAGGGCGAGGGTCACTGGTCCCTCAGAAGCGTCCGGGATGGGCGACCAGCCACTCCTTCGCCGCGCGCAGCAGCTCGGGGTCGGCCTTCGGCGCCACCTCGGGGTGGCGTTCGGCCCACCTGACGACGTAGGGGCAGAGCGGGGCTACCGGGGTGCCCTCGCGCTCGGCGATGGCGTACAGCTCGCGGGCGAGGGAGCCGGCGATGCCCTTTCCCTCGTGCTCCGGTTCCACGATGGTGTGCACGGGCACCAGGGCCCGGGAGGGCGACTCCAGCACGAAGTACTCGACGTGGCCGACGACTTCGCCGTCGGCGACCGCCTCCAGACGGCCCGCCGCGCGGTCGTCGCGGATCTCGATGTCGCTCATGTCGCCCTCCTGGTCCGCCGGTCAGGCCGACACGGCCTGCGGGCTGCGCTCCTGGTCCGAGCCGGGTACCGGCTCGGCCGGGTCGGCGCCGAGCGCCACGACGCGGTTGTCGTGGTCCACGTGCACGACCCGCGGCCGAAGCGTACGTGCCTCGGCGTCGGTGACCTGAGCGTAGCTGATGATGATCACCAGGTCGCCGGGGTGGACGAGATGGGCGGCCGCCCCGTTGATCCCGACGACCCCGGAACCCCGTTCGCCCTCGATGACGTACGTCTCCAGCCGGGCGCCGTTGCTGATGTCGACGATGTGGACCAGCTCCCCCGGAAGCAGGTCGGCGGCGTCGAGCAGGTCGGCGTCGATGGTCACCGATCCCACGTAGTGCAGGTCGGCCTGGGTGACGGTGGCCCGGTGGATCTTGGACTTGAACATTGTACGCAACATCGGGGTACTCCCAAAATAGGCTCCCTGCCTGCGTTTTTGCAGGTCAAGGGCTGTTTGACACCCTACAACGAGTCGCATGTTCGGGCAGCTGCTCCCAGGTTTTCCAGGACTCATGCTGACCACTTGCTGACTTTCCTGACGCCTCGTCAGGTGCCTGGAGGAGGGCTTCGCCCACTCTCGCGGACCGACCGTGGCGACGGCCCAAGCCTACGCAGCACCCCCCGGAGGACGTCCGTGATCACCGTCACGCGGACGGTCAGGACGGCAGTCAGGAGCGAAGGCGCTCGACCGGAAGTCGGACCACGCGCCGCCAAGCGTCAGCTGGCCCAGGCCCCTCGTATCCCGCCTCAAGGAGGAGGCGCCCACAGCTCCATGAATCTGAGTGGCCGAAGCAGCGCGGCAACACAGCGGTGGATCGCCGGCTCGCCAAACCGGCGATTCTCACGACCATGACTGTGGCTCGCCCGGTGACTCTCGGCGGTGGCGCCGGCGGGCGTCAAGGACGTCTGGAATTCGACCAGAGCAGAGCGCGAACCGCTGCCGCGATCAGGCTCAGGCCGGCCTCAAGGAGCCATCTTGCCCGTGGGACCGCAGTCGCACCCCGACGAGACCCGCACTGATATCGACTTCGTCACGCAGGCGCCGTAGCGTCGAGCTCGTCCTTATGGACACCTATGAGGTCGCTGCGATGCTCAATATGTTCACGAGCTGGGTCTATAGAGAGGCATCGAAACTGGGCTTGAAGGGCTACAAGCTCGGCCGAGGCAGGAACGCCAAGGTCCTGTACAAGAAGGCCGAGGTCTTCAAGTGGCTGGAGCAGCAGAAGATCCATTAGAAGCGGGCATGTTCCTTGTTCGTCCGGGACTCACAGACACCCAGCAGTCGTCGACACAGCTTGGCGTCCCGCTCGGGGTCGGGCGACTCCTTCCACGTCTTGGTGCGTTGGAAGGTGACACCGCGACGGGCGAGCAGGCACCGTAACGCCTCGCGGCCGATCCGGATCACACGTCCGTGAACTTTCCGCAGGTAGGCGGCGAGCTTGCGGATGGACCAGCGGGTGAAGGGCTGGCCGAGCCTGGTCGGGCGGGTGGTGGCCGTCTGAATGACGAAGGCCTCGTCGTCAGGACTGAGAAGGCGGGGACGGCCTCCCGCCCACCGAGGGTCCAGAGCGGCCAGGCCGATCTCGTTGAACCGATGAATCACGTCGCGGACGGTGTCCTCGTCGGCCTGCACCAACTGCGCGATCACCGGGACCCGGTTCCCGCCGACCGACGCCAGCAGCATCATCGCCCGCCGGTAGCGCACCGAACCGGTGCTGCCGCGGCGCACGATCTGGTGCAGCTTCTGCCCCTCCTGGTCGGTCAACCTCCGCACAGGAACAGGCTCAGCCACCACACCCCCAACGATCGGACGGATGTCACCGCACATCCAACCGTCACGACCGCCGGCCCGGCGAACCTTCCCGGTCAGAGCACTAGCGGGCATGCACAGGGGTTGACCTCCTCGTGCTCTGCCACATAAGTTCCCTGTCGCAAGAGCGCACTGAAACGTTTCAATTCCGGTGGGCGAGCGTCCGCTGGGACTTGTCCGGTTGACGCTGCCTCACGCTTCGTTCCGGCGCGGGGGCACTGAACCGGGGCCCTTCACACCCTCGGAGCACACATGAGCACTCATCCCCCGAGCCGACGGCTCCGCGGGCGCACGACATCAGGTGCAGCGGTCACACTGGGTCTTGCATTCGTCATGGCGTTGCTGGCGCAGCCATCGGCAGTGTCTGCCGCGGCGGCCCCCAGCGCCGACTGGCGCCACTACGTGGAAACCCCGTTGCGGTCCGACGTCTGTCCGGTGGCCGCAGTGAGCACATCCGGCGACGTCACGGGCGCTCGCAACCTGGTGTGCGGCGGTTCCGGATCCGCGACGCTGACGTTTACAGACGGCGGCGACACCCCCACCATCCTGCTCGACTACGGGAAGGAGGTTGGCGGCATCCCGTATTTCACGGTCTCCGCCGAGACCGGCACGCCAACACTCAAGGCGGCCTTCAGCGAGGGCCTCCAGTACATGAGCCCCTCCGGTGACGGTTCACCCCCCTGGGGCGACGGCGACAGCTCCCGCACCGACTCCTACCAGGTCTCGGCCGCCGGCCCAATCACCAACCGGTTCGTGCAAGGCGGCGAACGGTACGAGCAGATCACGCTGAGCAGTCCCGGCACCCTGAAACTGAGTGCCGCCAGCATCCACTACATCGCCGATCGTACTCAAGCCGCCGGATACCAGGGACGCTTCGCGTCCAGCTCGGACGAACTCAACAAGCTCTGGTACGCCGGCGCCTACACCCTCCAGACCAACCTGACGCCAGCTCACTCCCTACCCGGAAGCTGGTCGGTAAGGGACGGAGCGCTCGACGCTGTCGGATCGAAGATCAACGACGGTGCGGGGATCCTGAACCGGGGGTCCACGTGGACCGACTACACGAGCACCTTCCGAACGAAGATCCTTCGCAACCAAGCCGGATGGTTCGTCCGCGGTCAAAGCGCCCAGGACGGATACCTGTTCATCCTCAATGACAGCGTCGACGCGACCGGCACACCGAACACTCTGCAGGAGTTCGACGTGCACGCCGGCGCCTACACCAGCCTCGGCTCCGTACCGCTTCCGGCCGCCCTGGACGCGGGTACCTGGCACACAGTGTCAACCACCGTCTCCGGCACCGGCATCACCGTCTCACTCGACAGCGTGAAGATCGCGGCCGTCGACACCTCGGCACTGCCTTCGGACGCCGTCGCACATCGCAACGGGACCGTGGGTTTTCGCGAGTTCGACGGCGAGGAAGCCTCGTTCCAGGACCTGAAGGTCACCAGCGGCTCGGGCGCGACCCTCTTCGAGGACGACCTGAATGCGGGCTCGGCCATCGGACGCTTCACCCCGCCCGGCTCCAACGCGCTGCCGTCCGTGCTCGACGGCGCCAGGCGCGACCGCGCGATCTGGTCCGGAGACATCAACACCGAGGGTCTGACCGACTTCTACTCAGTGAACAAACCCGAGTACATCAAGCAGTCCCTCAACGTCCTGGGCAGCCGTCAGCTCTCCAGTGGCTTCGTGCCCGGAGCCCTCACGCCCGCGGCCGTGGTGCACCTCGGGCCGCCCATTCCCGGGACCACCACCGTGTACTCGGCCTCGTACTCCATGTACTTCGTCACCGCACTGGCGAGCTACTACCTCTACACCGGCGACAAGGCGTTCGTCGACAAGGAGTGGCCGGTCGTCCAGCGCGAGCTGGCCTGGAACGCCACCCAGATCGACTCCAACGGCCTGTTCGCCACCCAGGCAGGAGTCGACGGCGCCGACTGGGACTTCTACGACGGTGACAAGGGCGGGGAAGTCTCCGCCTACAACGTTCTGTACTACAAGACGCTTCTGGATGCCGCGGACCTCGCCACGGCAGCGGACCGGCCGTTGGTGGCCGCGCAGTACTCCACCGATGCCGCGGCGCTCAAGGAGCGCATCAATGCCCGCCTCTACGACCCCGACACGGGCCTGTACAAGATCAGCGACACCCAGACCACCGGAACAGCTCAGGACGCCAATGCCACGGCCGTCCTGTACGGGGTCGCATCGCCCGCGCAGTCCAAGACGATCCTGGCCAAGCTCAAGACCAACCTCTGGACCACGCCCTACGGCCCGCTGCCCTACTCCAAGGACACCGGATACCGTGAACTGATCAGCCCCTTCGTCAGTGGGTTCGAACTACAGGCGCGGTTGGAGAACGACGACACCGCGAATGCCGAGGAGCTGCTGGACACGGAATGGGGCCACATGATCGCTCCGGGACCGGATCAGACCGGGACCATGTGGGAGAACATCTCCAGCACCGACGGCACGCCGGGTCTCGGATCGGGTGCGAGCCTGTCACACGGCTGGTCCACCGCGCCCACGTCGGCTTTGTCCGCGTACGTCCTGGGGGTCCGGCCCACGACCGCCGGATACGCGACCTGGACTGTCCAGCCCCACCCGGGCGACCTCTCGTGGTCACAGGGACGCGTACCCACCCCGCATGGTGACGTCGACGTCCACTGGACCCGCCGGGGGCCGGCCGGCCGCTTCACCCTCAGCGTCACCGTCCCCCACGGCACCCACGGCACGATCGCAGTCCCGGCGCAGGGGTCGGGCGGCACGGTCGTCACCGTCGATGGCAGGACGGTCTGGCGCAACGGTAGATTCTCGTCGACCTCCGGCATCACCGCCGGACATGCCGCAACAGGCTACGTATATCTGACGGTCAGCCGGTCGGGCAGCTACACCGTCACCGCAGCTCGGGGCAGCGGCTCGGCACACTGATGGCCTCGCGGGCCCGCCCATGTCATGAAAAGGCATTTGAAGTGGGCAGATTACCCTTGACGCCGCAGTAAGTTCCTCGCCAGGTGAGTGTCGTCTCGTCCGTTATGCGCCTGGCGAGGTGGTCGACCGAGGTGATGTGGATCACGGCCTCGGAGCTGGCGGTGAGGGTCTCGTAGTCGTGGGCGAGACGGGGGTGCATCATGATCCAACCGATACTCCGCTCGACGACCCAGCGCCTTTCCATGACGTGGAAACCGCGGATCTCCGGGTCTCTGCTGACGACTTCGACGTCGGTTCCGAGGCGGGTGCCGTGCTCGACGACGGCGTTCTTGAACCAGGTGTCGACCCAACTCTCCGAGATGGTCGGGTACTTCTCCTTCACCTGGTCGAGGAGGCGGATCCCCGGGGCGTTCCCCGACAGGCCGGCGGCGGTGACGGTCACGGCGAGGATGAGTCCGAGGGTGTCGGTGCGAATGCCCCGCTTCCTTCCGACGATCTTCTTCGCCGCATCCGTCCCCTGGCTGGTCAGGGGCACGTAGCTGGAGGTCTCCACGGGTCGCGTCGACTTCACCGCGCAGACGGACAACTTCGCGCGGGTTAGGGCCGCACCGTCTGCGGGAGGGCGAGAAGAAGAGACGATTCGGTTACCCCGGGCACATGCCTCCGCTCGTCCTCGGCGGCTCCAGGACGTCTTGCAAGCACGGCTCCACGATGTCCTTGGTCACCTCCCACTCGCCGTCCGTCCCACCGGATTGACGGCCGCAGCGCCACCACTGGGACCACGTCCTGGACGTCTCCCCGGTCAGACCGTCCTCGTCGAAGTGCCAGGCGGCGGGGAGGTAGTCGTAGGCGGTGACCTGGTCCGGCGCGCCGCCGGGACGGTCGGCGGACGTCACGGACGCGACCACGTACTTGGTGCACCATTCGCGATCCGGGGCGCCGCTCCTGTCAGCGCCGACAGCTGGAAGCCGGTGTCCGCAGGGCCGTCCCCAGGGCGTCCAAGACCCCCACCACGACATCCTCGACCCGGCCGCGGTCGACGCCTGGCCGAGCACGCCCTGGGGGGAGGATCCGTCCGCCCCGGTGGCCGAGGCTCTGGAGCGGTTGTCCGGTGACATGGCGCGCCGCTGGTCGGCCTCGACCGCCGTCAGATCTCCTGCGGACTTCCGGTCAGCACGACCCGTCCGGCGATGTGCTGCGGGTTGATCAGCAGGTTGTAGATCGGGCACTTGCGTTCGACCGTCTCGTGGAGTTCGCGGACGCGGTCCCTGCTCGCGGGTGAGGTGATGTGCACGGTGTAGGAGATGTTGTGCGGGTAGATCGGCACGTGCTCGAAGCCGGGTTCCCCGGCGCGCGGGTCCTGGTCCGCCTGGACCTCGACCTCCAGGGAGTCCAGCGGGATGCGCAGGTCGGCTGCCTGGATGAGGAAGATGTGGGTGAGGCAGCTGGACAGGGCGCCGAGCTGGATCTCCGGGGAGGCCGGCCCGAGGTCGTAGCCCGCGAAGTCCGGTGGGGAGTCACTGAGGATCTGGTGGTGGCGGATGCGGATGCGCCGTACGCCGCTGCGTTCCTCGGCCTTGGTGCGGGCCCGCAACCGGTTCGGCTCGGTGACGGGAGCGGTCTGCTGGGCCTGCCGCTTGGCGAGCAGGGCGGCCCGTTTCACCTCCAGGTAGGCGCGCAGTCCGGGCCGGGGGTCGGGTGCGGTGCCGAGCAGCAGCTCCGGTTCATCCGGGCTCCTACCGTTCTTGCGGGCTGCGTTCGTCGCGGTGCCGGTCATGTCGGGAACTCCTCGGGGTGGGGAACTCAGGTCTGGGTGAACGGGGCGCGGCGGCAGCCCCGCGCAGTCGCGCCAGCACCAACGCGGCGGCGAGCAGCCCGGCGCAGACACAGGAGGCGAGCGCGTACGCGGCTCGTGGGCCGCTGTCCCCGGACGAGCCGGAGGCGGAGTGCAGGTAGACCGCGGACACGGCGCTGAGACAGACCGCCGCCGCAATGCGCTGAGCCATCTGCAGGATGCCGCCGCCCACGCCGGCGGCCTCGGCCGGGGCATGCTGGAGGACTTGGGTCTGGTTGGGCGAGACGGAGAGGCCGCCGGCGGCACCCGACAGCAGCTGAGTCACGGCGAGCAGGACCGGCAGGGCGCCGGGCGGTGCCAGGAGCGCGGCCACCGCCCCGCCCAGGGTGGCGCAGACGCCCAGCGCCAGGCCGACAGTCACCGTGCGGGGTCCGATCCTGCGCACCAGCCGCCAGGCGAGTGCCGAGGAGACACCCATCGCGATCGCCGCGGGGAGCGAGATGGCTGCTGTGAGAAGGGCGGACAGACCCAGCCCGTCCTGGAGGAAGACGGTCAGCAGGAGGGACGCGGCGATCGAGGAGCCGAACTGGGCCATGGCGACGGCCGTGCCCAGCATGTACGGCCGCGACGACACAAGTGCCGGATGGATCAGCGGCAGCCGGTCCCCGCGTACGCGCAGTCGCTGGTGCAGGACGAACGTGCAGGCCAGGACGGCTACTCCGGCAGCCCACAGGAGTGTCGCTACCCCGCTGTCCGGTGTGCGGATGAACGGCACCATCAGCGTCAGGGTGCATCCGCAGGCCAGGGCGAGGCCGAGCAGGTCCAGTCGGGAGTCGCGGGCGGTGCGCCGAGGCGCTGGCAGCCAGCGGGCCGCGAGGACCAGGGTGAGTATCGCGCACGGTGAGCTGAGCAGAAGACAGTACCGCCAGCCGGCCTCGGGTCCGAGCCCGGCGACCAGTGCGCCGCCGAGCGGTGGGCCGAGAGCCGCGGCGACGCCGCCCGTCAGCGCGTACAGACCGAGCGCCCGGCCACGGTCGGACCCATGGAACACGTCCTGGATGGTGCCGATCACCTGGGCGTTGACGACCCCCGCGGCGGCACCCTGCACCAGCCGCGCGGCGATGAGGGTCCCCGGCCCCCGACCGGTCGCGGCCGCCACCCCCGCGAGGAGGAAGACGGCCACGCCGACGAGGAAGAGCCACTTGCGTCCGTGCAGGTCACCGAGGCTGCCCCCGGGGACCAGGGCCAGCCCGAAGGCGAGTGAGTAGCCGGCCACGATCCACTGGACGTCCGCCGCACCGGCCCCGAGCGAGTGCCGCATGCTCGGGACGGCGATGTTCAGCACCGCCTGGTCCAGCAGGGTGGTCGCTCCCGCCGCCAGGCACACCAGCAGTACTCGCCGGGCGGCGCGGTCTTCTCCCGGGAGCATTCAGGCGGACCGCTGGGTGACAACCGCGTCCGGTTCCACACCGAGGACCTTGCGGTAGACGCGCTCGCCGTCGCCGTAGTCGTCGACCGCATAGTGCCAGGTGGCCCTGTTGTCCCAGAGGACGAAGTCACCGGGCTTCCAGCCGAAACGGATCGTGTAGTCCGGCGAGGAGGCGTGCCGGAGCAGGTGGTCGAGCAGCACCTTGCTCTCTGCCGGGGTCACTCCGGTGAGCTGCCTGGCCGAGCTGCTGATGAAGAGGCCTTTGCGCCCGGTGGTCGGATGGGTGAGGACGACAGGGTGCTCGACGGGTTCGCCGGGAGCGTTCTTCCTGCTGCCCTGCGCGTAGTTCTCCGCGTTGCCGTCGTAGAGGGCGCCGACCGATTCCAGCAGCACCTTGAAGGGTTCGGACAGGTCGTCGTAGGCGGCCTGGAGGTCCGCCCACAGGGTGTGGCCGCCCAACTCGGGCACCACCTCGTAGGTCAGGGACTCGATCGCGAAGACGGGGTCGCGCCACAGTCCACCGATGTGCCAGGTGGCGGCCTTGCCGGTCTGCTTGACGTTGTACGGGTAGACCAGAGGGTTGGCCGGGTGCTTCACGGCGGTCGGGTGGTCGAAGGGCCGCGCGAAGATGCCGACAGCCGCGACCTGCTGGTCGGGCGTCAGGTGCTGGCCGCGGAAGACGAGCACCTTGTGCTCGCGGAAGGCACGGCGCAGTTCCTCGGCGGTGGTGTCGTCGACGGGCGCCGTCAGGTCGACGCCGACGACTTCGGCGCCGAAGCGGGGGCCGGCCCGGAGAATCTCGAGACGGTCGACGGTGGTCATGACAATCTCCTTCTTGTGCGGCGGGTGGGAGTGCGGGTGTGGTGGTGGGCTGGTGTGCTGCGCCGGTACGTGGTCAGGAGGTCCTGGGTGGCCGGGGCAGCCCGAGGTGGTCGCGGAGCGTGGTGCCCGTGTACGCGGTGCGGAACAGGCCGCGGCGGCGCAGTTCGGGGACGACCAGGTCGGCGAAGTCGTCGAGCGTGCCGGGCAGGTAGGGAAAGACCACGTTGAAGCCGTCGGCGGCACGTCCCTGGAACCACTCCTCGATGTGGTCGGCGATCCGCTCCGGCGTGCCGGTGATCGTCCGATGGTCGTCGGCGACGCGCCGGACGAGGTCGCGGATGGTGAGGTTGTCGCGGCGGGCGTCCTCGTAGATCTGCTGCTGCGCGGTCTGCGACTGGTTGGAGGCCGGGAGTTCGGGGAGCGGTCCGTCCAGGGGGTAGGGGCTGAGGTCGAAGCCGCCGAGCCAGTAGGAGAGGTCGGCCAACGCCACCTGTGGAGGCAGGAGTCCGATGAGGCGGGCGTGTTTGTCGCGTGCCTCGGATTCGGTCGGTGCGGTGATGACGGACAGAGCCGGGAGGACCTTGAGGAAGTCCGGGTCGCGGCCGTGGGCGGCGGCGCGCTCCTTGATCTCCGCATAGAACTCCTGGGCCCGGCCGAGATCCTTGATGCCGGAGAAGATCACGTCGGCGACGCGTGCGGCGAGGTTCTTGCCTGCCTCGGATGCGCCGGCCTGGACGATGACCGGATGGCCCTGCGGGGGCCTGGCGATGTTGAGGGGCCCGGCGACCCTGAGGTGCTTGCCCTCGTGGTTCAGCGCGTGCAGCTTGGCCGGGTCGAAGTAGACCCCGTCGGCCTGGTCGTGGCGGAAGGCGTCGTCCTCGAAGGAGTCCCAGAGGCCGGTGACGACGTCGTGGAACTCCTCGGCGCGTTCGTAGCGGGTGGCGTGGTCGAGGTGGGCGTCGAGGCCGAAGTTCCGCGCCTCTCCGTCGTTGAGGGAGGTCACCACGTTCCAGCCGGCGCGACCGCCGGAGATGTGGTCGAGGGAGGCGAAGGTACGGGCCACGTGGTACGGCTCGTTGTAGCTGGTCGAGGCGGTGGCGATGAGGCCGATCCGGGAGGTGCCGGCGGCGAGCGCGGCGAGCAGGGTGGTCGGTTCGAAGGAGTCGTTGACCACGCTGACCCGGCTGAGCACGTCCTCGCTCGCGAGCGGCACGCCGACGAGGTCGGCGAGGAACACCGCGTCGAACGCGGCCCGTTCGGCGGTCCGGGCGAAGGAGAGGACCTCCCGGATGTTCACGCCCGCGTCGGCGGCGGTGTCCGGATGCCGCCAGGCGGCCAGGTACTCCCCCGGCGGCTTGAGGAAGGCGTTGAGGTGGAGCTGATCGCCACGGCGCCGGTCGGTGCGGCCATGGTCGCCACGGCGGCTCATCGTCCGGTCTCCTGAAGGTGACGTGCGCGGGCGACGGGCCGCGGCAGCCCGAGGTTCTCACGCAGGGTGCCGCCCTCGTACTCGGTGCGCAGCAGACCGCGCCGCTGGAGCAAGGGCACCACCTGGTCGACGAAGTCCTCCGCCGGGCCGGGCAGATAGGGGAAGGAGATGCTGAAACCGTCGGCGGCGTAGGCGTGGAACCAGGTCTCGATGTGGTCGGCGATCTGCTCAGGCGTGCCGGCCACCGCCGCCCCGGCGGCGAACCGGTGCGCGAGCTGACGTATGGTCAGCTTTTCGTCGTGTGCGCGTTTGAGGAGCGGGTCGCGGCGGGACTTGCCACGATTGGTCGCGGGGACGTCGGGCAGCGGGCCGTCCACCGGGTGGCCGGTCAGGTCGAGGTCGCCGATGTTGTCCTCGACCAGGCGGCGGGCGACGTCGTCGTGGATGAGGTCCTGGAGTTCGGCGAGGCTGCGCCGGGCCTCGGTCTCGGTGGGCGCGACGAGCGGGGTGAGGCCCGGCCAGACCAGGACGTGGGCGGGGGCACGGCCGTGGGCTGCCGCGCGCGCCTTGATGTCGGCGTAGAAGGCCTGTGCCGCGCCCAGTTCGTGCTGGGCGGTGAAGAGGACCTCCCCGTGCCGGGCGGCGAACTCCTTTCCCGTCTCGGATGATGCGGCCTGGAAGACCACCGGATAGCCCTGAGGCGGCCGGGAGATGTTCAGCGGGCCCCGGACGGCGAAGTGCTCGCCGCGATGGTGGGGGGTGTGCAGTCCGGCCGGATCGTAGTAGCGGCCGGCCTCTTTGTCGCGGATGACCGCTTCGTCGTCGTAGCTGTCCCAGAGTGCCTTGACGACCTGGACGAACTCGTCGGCGCGCCGATAGCGCAGCTCGTGTTCGAGATGGCTGTCGTAGCCGAGGTTCGCGGCCTCCAGCGGTACCACGGAGGTCACGACGTTCCAGGCCGCGCGGCCGCCCGAGATGTGGTCCAGGGAGGCGACCTTGCGGGCGATGTGGAAGGGGTGGTTGTACGTCGTGGTCGCCGTCGCGGCCAGTCCGATGTGCTCGGTCACCAGAGACAGCGCGGCCAGCAGGGTCAGCGGTTCGAAGTGCTCGGCGCGGCCGGTGCGGGACAGCGAGTCCAGCTGATGTCCCTGGAGGGGGGCGACGGTGTCGGCGACGAACAGGGCGTCGAAGCGGCCGCGTTCGAGAGCGCGGGCGAGGTCGGCGTGGAAGGCGAAGTCGAGCTGGCCGTCGGGTCGGGCGTCGGGGTGCCGCCAGCCGGCGACGTGGGCGCCGGAGCCGTTGACGAGGGCTCCCAGGGTGAGGCGGCGTGCGGGGTGCGAGGTCATGCGGTCCTCCCGGTCATGCGGGCAGCCGGGGCACGGCGGCCAGCAGGCGGCGTGTGTACGGGTGGCGGGGCTCGGCCAGCACGGTGGCGGCCGGTCCCTGTTCGACGGCTCGGCCGTCCTTCATCACCAGCACGTCGGTACAGAGCCGCCGTACGACGCCGATGTCGTGGGAGACGAGCAGCAGGGTCAGTCCGTAGGCCTCGGCGAGGTCGTCGAGGAGGGCGAGGATCTGCGCGCGCACCGACACGTCGAGGGCGCTGAGCGGTTCGTCGCCGACCAGGACCTTCGGACCTGGTGCCAACGCCCGCGCCAGGGCGATGCGTTGCCGCTGGCCGCCGGAGAACTCGTGCGGGTACCGGCCGCGCACCGACGGGTCCAGGCCGACCGCGCGCAGGAGTGCGTCCACCCGGTCGTCGTGGTCGCCGGGCAGCCGAAGGCATTCGAGCGGCTCGGCGACGATGTCGCGGACGGTGGCACGCGGGTCGAGCGAGCCCATCGGGTCCTGGAGCACGACCTGCACCTCGCGCCGGAACCAGAGCAGCCGGCCGGGTCTCACCTCGCGCCCCCGGTACTGCACGGTCCCGGAGTCGGGCCGGTCGAGGGCGAGGAGCAGCCGGGCCAGCGTCGACTTGCCGGAGCCGGACTCCCCTACGATGCCGAGGCTGTGTCCTTCGCGCAGCTGGAGCGACACGTCCTGGACGGCTCGGCGGTGGCCGGCCGGGGCGAGCAGTGAGGTGCGCGGCAGCCGGAAGCCACGGCTGAGTCCGGTGCCCTTCAGCAGTTCGGTCATCGGGTCTCCTCCTCGGCTCCGGTGGCGCGGGCGGCCGCTACCAGCCGCCGGGTGTAGGGCTGTCGGGGACGCCGTACCAGGCTGTCGGTGGGGCCCTCCTCGACGATCCTTCCGTCCCTGAGCACGGCGGCCCGTGCGCACAACTGGGCGACGACGGCGAGGTCGTGGCTGATGAACAGCAGTGCGGTGCCCTGTTCGCGGACGAGTTCGTCCAGGAGGGCGAGCATGTCGGCCTGCACGGTGACGTCGAGGGCGGTGGTGGGTTCGTCGGCGATCAGGAGCGCCGGGCGGGTGGCGAGGGCCATGGCCAGGCCGACGCGCTGACGCTGGCCGCCGGAGAGCTGGTGGGGCCAGGAACGGACGGCGAGTTCCGGGTCGGGCAGGCCCACCTGTGCGGCGAGTTCGACGGCGGCGGCCGCGGCCCGGCGCCGGTTCAGACCGCGGTGCAGGCGCAACGGCTCGGAGAGCTGTCCGCCGATGCGCATGAGGGGGTTGAGCGCGCTCATGGGCTCCTGGAAGACCATCGTCATACGGTCGCCGCGCAGCCGGGACAGGGCGCGGTCGTCGAGGCCGAGCAGTTCCTGTTCGCCGAGTCGGACGCTGCCGGTGGCCCGGGCGCCGTCGGGCAGCAGTCCCAGCACGGCGAGGGCGGTGAGCGACTTGCCGGAGCCGGACTCGCCGATCAGCGCGAGCCGTTCGCCGGGGGCGAGTTCGAAGCCGACCTCGTCGACGACGGTGGCGCCGCCGATCCGCACGCTCAGACCGCTGACCGTCAGCAGGCTCATGACGCCTCCCGGACCTGGTGGCGCGCGTCGGCGGCGTCGGAGGCGACGCGGACCCCGGCGGCCGTGTCGGCGACCACTCGCACCCGCAGGCGCGCGTCGGCGGCCTCGCGAAGCCCGTCGCCGAGCAGGTTGAACCCGAGCACGGAGGCGGCGACGGCGAGCCCTGGCCAGATGACAAGCAGCGGGCGGGCGGCGATGTACTGCTGCTGCTCGTGCAGCATGCGCCCCCAGGAGACCGAGGGGGCCGGTGCCCCGAACCCGAGGAAGGACAGGGCCGCCTCGGCGAGCACCGCCACGGACAGCACCAGGGAGAGCTGCACCACGAGGGTGGGTGCGATGTTCGGCAGCAGGTGCTTGCGGACGGTCCGCCAGGTCCCGGACCCTGCCGCGTGGGCGGCGAGCACGTAGTCGGTGTTCAGCACGCGCCCGGCCTCGGCGCGTGCCACCCGGGCGAGGTTGACACCCGCTCCGATCCCGACGGCACCGACCACGGTCCAGGTGGAGCCGCCGTACACCGCGGTGAGGATCATCGCGATCAGCAGGACGGGGAAGGCGATCAGCACGTCTGTGAGCTGGACGACGGCGGCGCCGATCCAGCGCGGCACCAGGACCGCCGTCAGCGCCAGGGCGAGTCCCACGACGGCGGCGACGGCGGCTGAGAGGGCGGCGGTGAGCAGGGTGGCGCGGGCACCAGCCAGCAGCTGGCTCAGTTCGTCGCGGCCCAGCCTGTCGGTGCCGAGGACGTGCCCGCCGGAGAAGGGCAGCAGCCAGCCGTCCTGGGGACGCGCGAGGGTGGGGTCGTACGGTGTCCACACCAGGGAGACCAGGGCGGACAGCACGAGGAGACCGACGAGGAAGATGCCGGCGGAACCGCTGCGGCTGTGCAGCAGCGCACGGAGCACGGGGGCGGGCCTCACACCGAACTCCGCAGTCTCGGGTCGATCAGCCGGTGGGCGAGGTCCACCAGGAATCCGACGGCGAGTACGGCGCCGGTGAGCAGCAGGACCTCGCCCTGCACCTTGTCCAGGTCACGGTTGCCGACGTCCGTGATCAGCATCTGACCGACGCCGGGCAGCACGAAGACCTGCTCCACGACGACGGCGCCCGCGATCAGCCCGGCGATCTGCAGACCGAGCACCGACACCACGGGGACGGCCGCGTTGCGCAGCCCGTGCCGTACCAGTGCTCCGGTGCGGGTGCGGCCCTTGGCACGGGCGGTGCGCAGCCAGTCCTGGTGCAGGACGTCCAGGACGGCGGAGCGTACGAACCGCAGCAGGACGGCGCCCTCGGACAGGGCGAGGGTCAGCCAGGGCAGGACCAGGCTGCGCACCGCCTGCCCCGGCTCGTGCCACCCGTCGATGGGGAAGCCCTGGGCGGGCAGCCACCGCACCTGCACCGCGAGGACCACGACGAGCAGCAGCCCGACCCACAGCGTGGGCAGCGCGATGCCGAGCTGCCCGAGGGCGTTGACCACGCTGCCGAGCCGTGCGTCACGGCGTACGGCGGCGAAGATGCCGAGGGGGACGGCGAAGGCCAGCGCGAGGACGACGGCGCCCGCGGCGAGCGGCCCGGTCACGGCGAACTTCTCAGCGAGCTGCCCGGAGACGGACGTGCCGTCCAGGGCCGACCGCCCGAAGTCACCGGTGACGACTCCGCCGATCCAGCTGCCGTACCGGGCGGCGAGCGGCCGGTCCAGGTCCAGGTCGTGGCGGACGGCCGCGACCTGGGCCGGGGTGGCCTTGATTCCGCCGATGGTCTGGGCGATGTCGCCGGGCAGCAGTCTCAGCACCAGGAAGATCAGCACGCTGGCGGCGAACAGGGACACCACGAGGAGTGCGGCCCGGCGTACCACGTACAGGATCACGCGGGCCTCACTTCTTCGCCACGGCGAGGTTCGCGAGGTCGTAGCGGTTGCTGGTGAAGTTGCGCGGCACGCCGGTGACTCCGGCGCGTACGACGGTGAGGGTCTGGCTGACGTACAGCCAGTCGGCGGCGGCGTCCTCGGAGACCTGCCGGGCCGCCTTCCTGAGCAGGGCGTCGCGGTCGGCGTCGCCCGTGGCCGTCTGCGCTGCGGCGTACCACTTCTGGACGTCGGCGTTGTCATAGCCGTAGTAGTAGGCGGAGTTGGCGAAGTTGTTCAGGTCGCGGGCCTCGGCGTGGTCGACGAGGCTGAGCTGGTAGTGGTGCTTGGTGTAGACGGTGTCGAGCCAGGTCTGGAACTCCACCTGGCGCACTGTGAGTCGGATGCCGACCTGCTTCAACTCGGAGGCCAGGTAGTCGCCGATCTCCGTCGGGTAGATGTTGGGGATCTGCGCGGTGAGCTTGAGGCCGCTGCCGTAACCGGCCTCCTTCAGCAGCTTCTTGGCGCTCGCGGGGTCGTAGGCGTCGACGGCCGTGAGGTTCTCGTAGCCGGGGTCGGTTGCCGGGACGGGGCCGCCGACGAGTTTGGCCGCGCCGCCGAGGGTCTTGACGAGGCCGGCGTTGTCGATGGCTCGGCGGATGGCGCGGCGCACCCGGACGTCCTTGGTGGGTCCCGAGGCGTTGTTGAACGCGAGCGTGAACTTGTCGGTGGTGTCGCCGCGCAGCACCGTGTACTTGCCCGTGTCGGAGAACGGCTGGAGCAGGGTGGCGTCGGCGGCGGTCTCGATGTCGGTCTGGCCGGTCTGCTGGGCGTTGTTGGCCGCGTTGCCGTCCTTGATGTAGTGGAGGACGACCTTGGCGACCTTGGCCTTCTTTCCCCAGTAGGCGTCGTCGCGGACGAAGGTGATGGACGAGCCGCGCTTCCAAGTGCTCAGTCTGAACGGCCCGGTGCCGTTCTCCTTACCGCTCAGGGAGGCGAAGTCGGTGCCCTTCCTGAAGACGATGCCGGCCCGTCCGGTCAGGCCCCAGGTGAAGCCGGTGTCACGGTGCTTGAGCGTGACGACGACGGTGTGGTCATCGGTGGCGGAGACGCTCTTGACGGAGGCGAGCGCGGCCGCGTCGGGGTTCTTCGAGCCGGCCGCGGTGACCTGCCGCAGCGACCAGACGGCGTCCGCGGCGGTGACCTTGCTCCCGTCGTGGAAGGTGGCGTTCTTCGCGAGGTGGAAGGTGTAGGTGAGTCCGTCCGTCGACTGGTGGTAGGAGGTCGCCAGGCTCGGCTCGACCTTGTTGTTCTCGTCGCGGGTGAGCAGGCCCTGGTAGACGTTGTCGAGCAGGATCTGGTCGAGGGCGGCGCCTGCCGTGTCGGCGATGTCGAGGCTCGTCGGCTCCAGTACGAGGCGTACGTCGACGGTGGCGCCGGTGTCGATGTCGGTGGGCTGGGGCGCCTGGCTGGTCTGTCCGGCGTTCGCGGGATCGTCGGCGGCGCCGGTGCCGCAGGCGGTCGCGGCCAGGCCGGCGAGGAGCGCGGTGGCGGCGAGACGGAGTGCGGTGCTGCGGGGCATGGTGGACAGGGCTCCTCGGGCGCGTGCGGTGGACGTCATACGGCGGCTGCTCGCAGTCCCGCGTCGAGGTCGGCGATCAGGTCGTCGACGCCTTCGATGCCGACCGCCAGCCGAACCGGACCGGGGACGGCCCCGGCCGCGGCCTGCTGGGTCCGGATCGTCGGTGACGCCCCGGCTCAGCGCCGCGAGTTCGGCGGGCAGGCGCAGCGGCTTGACGACGGCGTCGAGGCGGGGGCCGAGGAAGAACGGGATCGAGTAGCGGTCGATGCCCGGCCGCGGACTGACGACCCGGTGCTGAGTGGCCTTCAGGTAGCCCTGGGTGGCCATCTCCAGCATCTCGGCGATGTTGAACTTGTCTGCCGCGTAACGGAGTTCGGCGAGAAAGGCGGCACGGTCCGTGTGCGCGGCACGGAAGCGGGAGATGTCGATCAGGGGCAGGGCTGTGGGCTGGGCCATGGAGGTTCCTTCGCGGCAACGGCGGCCGACCGCACCTCGACAGGCCCGTGATGCGGGCCGGACGGGGCGGCGGGAACGAGCAGAAGGGAAGAGCGGAACAGAGGCGCGAGCCGTGGGACGGCGGTCAGCAACAGACCTGGTCGAACTGGTCCGCGCGGCGGCTCACCCAGAACGGGTCGAGCAGCACCGTGTGTGCCGGGCCAGTGGTCGTCATGGCCGGATGAAAGCACACCCGGGATCGGCGCGTCCACCACGCGTCCCAGCGGGCGAGACGGGACGGCTCCGGCGGTGCTCCGGCTGGTCCCGGCCGTCGCGTGCCTCGGCGGCTGTGGACCACGTCGCATGTCCCTGACACCCTCAGGGGCGGGCGACGTACGGTGAAACGATCGGTTTCAGGCGGGTGGAGGCCCTTGATGCGCGTATCTGGCGTGGCACCGCGAAGTGGGCGCTCTGGCGTGTGGCTGATCACGCGTCGGCATGTCGACTACTGCCGCACCCGCTCCGCCGTCCGTCTGCCCGGACGGTTCCGGCCCGCGGTCAGCCGGCCGGCGGCTCGCCGTCGGTGTCCCGGCGCACCTTCTGCCGGATGCGCGTGTCCCGGTCGTGTTCGTGGTGCGACAGCATGCGCAGCCGGGCCGTCTCGGCGTCCCCCGTCCGGATCGCCTCGGTGATCGCCCGGTGTTCGGCGAGGGTCTCGTCGAAGGTGTCCTCGACCGTGCGCGTCCGCCAGGGGGCGCTGGTCTTCACCTGGGCGTCGACGGTGTGCAGCAGCGACGAGACGGTGGTGTTGTGGGCGGCGGCGCGTACCGTGTCGTGCCACTCGTTGAGGCTGCGCCGGACCTGCCCGGGGTCGTCCAGGGTCCCGGCGTGCTCCAGCAGAGCGTCCAGCCGGGCCAGGTCGACCGGGCTGCGCCGGACGGCCGCCGACGAGGCGAGCAGGGCGTCCAGCACGGCACGCAGCTCGAAGAGTTCGAGCATCTCCTCGTCGGAGCGGTGCCGTACGGCGAAGCCGCGCCGGGTGCTCACCAGGAGCCCGTCGCGCTCCAGCAGCGCCAGGGCCTCGCGCACCGGCGTGCGCGACACCTCGAACTCCTCGCTCAGGGCCAGCGGGACCAGGGAGGCATCCTGCGGGTAGTGGCCGGAGGCGAGCCGGTGTCGCAGCTCGTCGTAGATCGTGTCCCTTGTGCTCTTCATCCGTTTCCTCGTCGCGGGGCGGCCCGTTCCTCTTCGCGGGGCGGCCCGCGAAACGGTTCGGGGGCCGCCCCCGGATCATGCCTGATGCCAAGGGCCGCGGTCAGTCCCGGCCCTCTGCGCCGGCGTCCGGCTCCGGTCCCACCACCAGCGGCAGCGCCGGGTCGGCGCGCCACTCCGCTAGCGAGCCGTCGTAGAGGAGCACGTCGTCGACACCGGTCTCGTGCAGTGCCAGGGCGAGCCCTGCCGCGTTGATCGCGCCGCCGCAGTAGAGGACGGTGCCGTCGCCGGCGCGTATGCCGTGGGCCCTGGCGAGGCGTGCGGTCCGCTCGGGCGACAAGGTGTTGTCGGCACCGAGGAGGTCGGCGTACGGCAGACTGGTGGTGCGCGGAATGTGCCCGGAACGAGGGTTTCCGGGCGTGCCGAGGTACTCCGGGCGGCGCAGGGCGCACACCGCAGGCGTGGGGTCGCTGCCGTCGGCGATGCGTTTCATGCGTTCCAGGTCCACGAAGCCGTCCTCGGCCGGGCGGGCGACGACGTTCCCGGCCGCGGGGGCCGGTTCGCGGCCGTCGGTGACGGGAAGTCCGGCGGCCTCCCAGGCGGTGAGGCCGCCGTTGAGCACGCGGACGCCTGTGATGCCGGCGGTGCGCAGCACCCACCACAGGCGGGCTGCCCAGGCGCCGGTGAGCCGGTCGTAGACGACAACGGTCGAGTCCTCGCGGATGCCGAGGTCTCGGGCGTGGGCGGCGATGTGGGAGGGGGGCGGGCAGGTGAAGGGAAAAGGAGCAGCGGGATCGGAGAATCCCGCCATCAGGTCGGCGAAGTGGGCGCCGAGGACGCGGCGTTCGGTATGAAGACCGAGTCCGCTGACGAAGACCTTGGCGCCGTCGGGGCCGGTGCGCCGGTCCACGGTGGCGTCGAGGACGGTCACGTCGCCGAGCCGGTCGCGCAGCCAGGCGACATCGACGAGGGTGCTCGTGCCGGACACCGTCCCGGATGTCCTGCCGGATGTCGTCCCTGCCGTCCCGGATGTCTCGCCGAACGGCGATCCGGAGGTCATGATCGCTCCCCCGTCGTCGCCGTTGACTTGGCGCGGTTGCGCCACTCGCCGCGTCCCGGCCGGGCCAGGCCCAGATTCTCGCGGAGGGTGGCGCCCGTGTAGCCGGTGCGCACGAGTCCGCGGCGGCGCAGTTCGGGTACGACCTGGGCGGCGAACTCCTCGAAGGCGGAGGGCACATGGGTGGCCTGGATCATGAAGCCGTCGGCGGCGCCGCTGTCCAGCCACAGTTCCATGGTGTCGGCGATGTCAGACGCGGAGCCGATCATGTTGCCCTCGGTGCGGGCCCCGTACCAACGGCCGATCTCGCGGACGGTCAGCTTCTCCCGCTCGGCGAACTCGACGACCTCCCGGTAGTGGCCCTCGACGCCGACCTCGTCGAGGGAGGGCAGCGGGCCGTCGAGGTCGTAGCGGGTGAGGTCGACGTTGACGTGGTAGGCGAGCCGGGACAGCCCAGCCTCGGGGTGGACGAGTTCGGTGAACGCCTCGTGCTTGGCGCGGGCGTCCCGCAGGTCCGTACCCACCACGGTGGTCGCGGCGGGAAGGATCTTGAGCTGTTCCGGGTCGCGGCCCCGGGCGGCGGCGCGGGCCTTGACGTCGGCGTAGAAGTCGACGGCCGACTCCAGCGACTCATGGCTGCAGAAGACGACGTCGGCCCAGCGGGCGGCGAAGTCCCGGCCGGCCGGGGAGGCACCGGCCTGGATGATCACCGGATAGCCCTGGGGCGGGCGCGGCACGCTCAACGGACCTCGCACGGCGAAGTGTTCGCCCCGGTGGTCCAACGGCTCCACGGCCTCCGGGCGGCCGAAGACCCCGCTCGCCTTGTCGGCGACGATCGCGTCATCGGCCCAGCTGTCCCAGAGCCGGGCGGTGACCTCGAGGAACTCCTCGGCGCGGGCGTAGCGCGCCTGCCGTCCGGGCAGCCGGTCCTGGCCGAAGTTCTGCGCCTCGGCGTCCTGGAAGCTGGTGACCACGTTCCAGCCGGCGCGGCCGTCGAGGAGGTGGTCGAGGGTGGCCATGCCGCGGGCGACATGGAAGGGCTCCTGGTAGCCGGTCGAGACGGTGGCGGCAACGCCGAGGTGGCGGGTGGCGGCGGCCATCAGGGTGATGACGGGGACCGGGTCCAGGCGCGGGGTGCCGGTGCCCCAGGTGACCGCCGGGGCATAGGAGTCGCCGAGACTCCTGGGCACCGTGAGGGAGTCCGGCACGAAGGCGAGGTCGAATCCGGCGTCCTCCAGGACCCGGGCGACGTGTGTGTAGTGGGCGGCGGTGAGGAACCCGTCACCCGCGTCGGGATGGCGCCAGCCGACGGTGCCCTGCGGGCCGGCGTTGAGGAACGCGGCCAGGTGCATGCGCGGGGCGGCCGGACCGTGAGTGGTGCTCATGGGGTGCTCCAGGTGTGGTGCGTTGCTTCCCCGCAGGGCGTCGCCGTCATGTGCCCAGCAGGGACAGCTCGTCCAGGAGCGCGACCGCGAACGACCCGGTGCCGGTGGTACGGGCGCCCGCGCGTTCGGCCGCCGTGGCGAAGGCGACGTGGGCGACCGCGGTGGCGGTGAGCGGGTCGGGTACGACGGCCAGGGCGCCGGCGATCAGCGCGCCGAGGCTGCACCCGGCGCCGGTGACCTGCGTCAGCCGGACGTCGCCGCCGGGGACGGCGACCGTACGCGCACCGTCGGTCAGGTAGTCCGTGGGTCCGCTGACCGCGACCACCGCACCGGTCCGCCGGGCGAGTTCCTCGACCGCGCCTATCGCGTCCGCGGAGGAGAGGGTGGTCTCCACGCCCTTGCCGGTGCTGTCGCCGCCGGCGAGCGCGACGAGTTCGCTGGCGTTGCCACGGATCACGGTCGGCCGGTGGTCGAGCAGGGCCTTCACGAAGGCGTCGTACTCGATGGCGCCCGCGCCGGCCGCGACCGGGTCCAGGACCCAGGGGGTTCCGGCCGCGTGCGCGGTGCGGGCCGCGTCGACGAGAGGTTCGGCCGGGTTGCTGATCAGCGCCGCGGTGTTGATCCACACTCCGCCGGCACCGGCCGGGAAGACGGTGGGGAAGTCGGCCGCGGCGCCGATGGCCGGTCCGGCGCCGACGGCCAGGAGCACGTTGGCGCTCAGGTTCGCGGCGACGTAGTTGGTCAGTCCGTAGACGAAGGGCGAGGCGGACCGGATGGCGGCGATGCCGTCGGCGATCCCGGGGCTCTCCCAGGTGATTTCTTCCATGGCGGGGGGTCTCCGTAGCTCTCGGACCGGGCCGGTGGGAACAAGTGCATGCAACTGTATGCAGCAGATCGGGCGATCCCGCCGCCCACGGACCTCATTTCACGGAGCCGCAATCTTCGCCGGCCCTCGGAGGCCGGCTGCGCCCCCTGAGGCCCCGCGCCCTCCAGCGGCGGTTGCGGTCTGCCCGGGGGCGGCCGAACACCCATTCTCTTGCGGGCCGGGGTCACGGGCGGTTTCACTGGGGAGATGGTGACCTTCGCCGCCGCGCTGACGGGCTTCTGGCCCTCGCGTCGCGTCCATCTCTTCGACGGGTTCTGTAGCCGGGCCGCGTGACAGTGCTCCGCGGCCCGGGTCGTCCTCGGCCGCACTCGGCCATCACCCATCCCGTGCCACCCGTCGCCCGTCGCCCGTCGCACCAGAGAACCGAGGTTCCCCATGTCCGTGACCGATGACCTGCTGGCCAACAACGCCCGCTACGCGGAGTCCTTCTCCGGTCCGCTCCCGCTGCCGCCCTCCCGGCAGCTCGCCGTCGTGGCCTGCATGGACGCCCGCCTGAACGTCTACGCCGTCCTCGGCCTGAACGACGGCGAGGCCCACGTCATCCGCAACGCGGGCGGCGTGGTCACCCAGGACGAGCTCCGCTCGCTCGCCATCAGCCAGCGGCTGCTGGGCACCGAGGAGATCGTCCTCATCCACCACACCGACTGCGGCATGCTGACCTTCACCGACGACGGGTTCAAGGACGCGATCCAGGAGGACACCGGAATCCGTCCGTCCTGGGCGGCCGAGGCCTTCACCGATCTGGACACGGACGTGCGGCAGTCGATCGCGCGCATCAAGGCGGACCCGTTCATCGTGCACAAGGACCGCGTCCGCGGGTTCGTCTTCGACGTGGCGACGGGCAGGCTCTCCGAGGTGCTCTGAACGTCGCGCTCCCAAGGCGCCGCCCGATCAGAGGGCCGGTCGTGGGGCAGGTGGCGACGGTTGCCCTTGCCTCTGACGTACGCGTAAGGGGTTAGGTTCTGCGCTCCGGCAGCCCGGCCGTTCCGGCTGCCGGCAGCCCTCGCTCGCCCTCGAACCCGTTCAGGAGCCTCGACATGGCCGCCGACCTGCCCGCAACGTCCCGCGAGATCCTGCTGGCCGACACGCCCGGCGGACTGCCCGGGCCCGAGGACTTCACGATCACGTCGCGGCCGGTGCCACGCCCCGGGCCTGGACAGGTTCTCGTCCGCAACCGGTACTTCCTCGTCTTTCCCGGGCTGCGCACACTGATCGGCGACGAGGCCGACGGCATGCCGCTCCCCCGCATCCGCTCCGGCGACACACTGTTCGGCCCCGCGGTGGGCGAGGTCGTCGCGGCCGGTCCTGGCGTTCCGCTGCATCCGGGGGACGCGGTCACGCATCTGCTCGGGTGGCGGGAGTACGCCCTCGTCGCGGTCACGGACTGCGCTCCGCTCGGCGACCTCCTGCCTGACCCGGTGGCCCATCTGTCGTCCGGGTCGGCCGCCTACGGGGCGTTGACCCGGCTCACAGGCGTGCGTCCGGGCGACACTGTGTTCGTCACCGGAGCGGCCGGGGCCGTAGGGACGCTGGCGGGTCGGATCGCCCGGTTGCTGGGCGCCGGGAGGGTCGTCGGGAGCACCCGGTCACCGGCCAAGGCCGAGCGACTGCGGGCCGAACTGGGCTACGACGCGGTCGTGGTGCCCGCGGCCGGGCACGGACCCCTCGACGGACAACTGGCGGAGGCGGCACCGGACGGCGTCGACGTGCTCGTGGACAACGTCGGCGGTGAGCAGCTCACCGCGGCCGTGCGCGCCGCGCGCCGAGGCGCACGCTTCGCCCTGGTGGGCGCGCTGTCAGGACAGCTCTCGCCGAACCGGGGCGGTGGCAGTTCTCCCGCGGAGATAGACACCTTCCGCCTCGTCGGCCGGGGCATCTCGCTGCACGGCTACAGCGGACAGGACCATCCCGACGTCGGGGCGGAATGGACCGGGCGCTTCGGGGACTGGCTGCGCTCCGGCGAGATCACCTTCCCGCACACCCGGATCCCCGGCATGGATCGGGCCCCTCAGGCGTTGCAGGGACTGTTCGAGGGACGGCACTTCGGAACCGTCGTCGTGGAATTGCCGCCACGGTGACGCACCGGTGCGCGGTCGCGGCGACGGAGGCCGAGGTTCGGGGGCGGACATGCGGATCGGGGACGCGGCGGCAGCGGCGGGGACGACCCCGCGGGCACTGCGGTTCTACGAGGAACGGGGTCTGCTGCCACCACCGCTGCGCACGCCCGCCGGGCAACGTGACTACGGGCCGGAGGCGGTGGCCAGAGTCAGGGTCATCCGTGACCTGCTGGCGCTCGGCCTCACCGTCGAGGATCTGCGCAGCCTCTCCGACCGGCTCGGCCTGCTCGGCGGGCTCCCGCCGGGGCGATGCCGGAACCAGGACGGCGACACTTCCGGCGCCGGGGTGATCACACGCAGGCTCGCGGCCCTCGACGCCGAGATCGACCGGCTGACCCGACTGCGCGAGGAACTGGCCGTGCGCACCTTCGGTCAGCAGTGACGGCACGTCATGGCCGGCGGTCCGGTGCCGGTTCCCGGTCGGGGTACCGGGGTCCGACCGCCGTACGGGCGCCCAGCGCCGTGCCCTTGTGCCGGCCGAGCTCGCGGCGACACCCACCGAGCGAGCCGGACTCCTCCGGCGACCGGTCGTGGCCGCCGCGGCCGGAGTGGGCGTCACGGCCGTGGCGGGCGCCGGGTGTGCCGTACGGGACAGCCACAGCGCCAAGCCGAGCGCGGTCAGGGCGGTGGTGGCGGGGCCCACCGCCAGGCCGCAGCCCACACCCGCGTACGGGGAGATCCAGCAGGTGCGCCCACGACGACCGTCCGTACCCGCGGTGAGATTCCGCGAGTGGCGGCGACCGTACCGACGGCCGGCGCCGTGTTCATGAGGCCGAGTTCCCCGGAGCCGACGTCAGGGAGCGGAGTTCAGCGACAGTTCTGGGCGAACTGGTCGGCGCGGCGGCCCGTCCAGAACGGGTCGAGCAGCACAGCGCGGGCCTGACCTGCGTTCTCCATGGCCGCACCACAGCACACGGAACAAGGTGCGTTCACCATCCGTCCCGGCACGTGAGACAACCCCGGACTGCATCCCGGCCGGATTCGATCCGCCGGGGCCGCACACACCCGCACACCTCCGCACCGCACCTGCGCGGCCGGTGTCTTCGCAGCCCTGCGTGAAGGACGTCACTGCCCCTGAATCGCGATGGCGGGGAACCGGGCGAGGTCCTCATCACCAAGGGGAGGGCGAAGCCTTCCTTGTCACAGCGGGCGCCACCCGATGTCGCCCTCGGACCATGCGGCCGACGCTCTCGTCGTCCGATGCGGCCGCGGTCCAAGGCTGCATGCCGTCCGCAGTGGCGGTCGGCGCTCGCCGGTGCTCATCGATACAACCACCCCCTGGAAGAGCCCTCCTCGGGCGTCCACCGCCACTTCAAGGCGTCCGGCCCGGTGGAGGACCTCCCTATCCCTACTGTTTTAGTAGAGAAGCGTTGACGCCGTCGTCGCGCTGACTCACCATGGGGCCATGTCCCGCGCGCAGCAGCCCCTCGTACGCCGCCGGCACGTCGACTTCCGTCGAGTGGCCAGCGCCGTCTGCCGACGCGGCTAGCAAGGCGACCGGCGCTCCAGGGCGTATCTGGTCCCCCGCCTCTTCTCGCTGCGGTCACTCGGAGGTCCGACAGACGGCTGGGCCATCGCCGCAACGGGTCTCCACGCGACCTCGCAGCGAACGGTCGCTCCGGTTCGTCAGGGTTTCCGCCCCGGCCGGCGCGTCGATCTGCCACCCGTGCAACTCCCCCTATCCAGGGAAGCGACTACAGCCATGACTTCGGCATCCCCACCGCGCGTGACTCTGCTCCCCACCTCGCCGACCGCCCCTCGTCGCCTGCGTCTTGTGGACGAGGACCCGCAAGAGGAAGGAGAGGAGCGCACACCGCCCGACGACGGATCCCCGCTCGTCGGCTATCTGGTGCTGCTTCCCGAGGGGGTCGACCCGGCCGCGCTCTTCGCCGACGCAGGACTGCGGCCACAGATCCACCCGGTCGCATCCGACGACATACCGCTTCCGACACGGACACCGGACCAGGCGGTCCCGGCCGGTGACCCGATCCGTATCGACACCGAGCGCCATGTCGCCGAGCTGGACGGAGAGGAACTGGACCTCACTTATCTGGAGTTCGCCCTGCTGGCCCGACTCGTGGTTCATCCCCACCGGGTCCACACCAGGGAACAGTTGGTCGAGCACGTGTGGGGACACACCCACGTGGGGGACGGACGCACCGTCGACGTGCACATCGCACGCCTGCGCCGGAAGTTGGGCGTGGCCCATCGGCAGCGGATCGTCACAGTGCGACGCGTGGGCTACAAGTACGTGCCTGCCCCCTGAGACAGCAGGAGGACCGACACATGACGTACCCGCCCACGCCGCCGCGCGCCACCGACGCGCTGTTGGCCGATCTACGTCGTGACCTGCCCGGTACGGCCCTCAGCACCGGCCCCGAGGCAACCGTCCCGTACTCCGCGGACCGCTCCGGCAGCCGCCCTGACGGCGCCCCCCTCGCCGTCGTCCACGCCGCGAACGCCGACCACGTGCGGACGACGCTGCGACGCGCGCACGCCCTGCGGGTCCCGGTGGTGCCGCGCGGCGCCGGGAGGGGGCTGTCCGGCGGCGCGAACGCCGGTGCGGACAGCGTCGTACTCGACCTGTCCCGGATGAACCGGATCCTCGACCTGGACCCGCACGAACAGCTCGCCGTTGTCGAACCGGGTGTCATCACCGCCGCACTCGACCGAGCGGCAGGCGAGTTCGGACTGCGCTACGCACCCGGCCCGGTGAGCGCGTCCGTCTCCACCGTCGGCGGCGGCATCGCGACCCGCGCGGGCGGGCTGCGCTGCGCCGAATACGGCGTGACACGGGACGCCGTGCTGGGCCTGGACGTCGTTCTCGCGGACGGCACCGCGATACGGACCGGCCGCCGTACCGTCAAAGGCATCACCGGCTACGACCTGACAGCCCTGCTCGTCGGCTCCGAAGGCACCCTGGGCGTGATCACCGCCGCGACGGTGCGGCTGCGCCGACTGCCGGAGACGACGGCCACCGTCGCGGCGTCCTTCGCCACCTTCACCGAGAGCACGGAGGCGATGTCGGCGCTCACCGCGGCCCGGCTCGACCCGTCCATGGCCGAGTTGCTGGACGGGCCGGTGCTGGCCGCCGTGGACGAGGCGCAGGGAACCGACCTGCGCTCGCGCGGCGCGGCGCTGTTGCTGCTGCAGTTCGAGGGACGGTCCGCGGAAGCCGAGGCGCAAGGGGCGGTAGGGCTGTTGCGACAGCGGGCGGTGTCGGTCGAGACGACCACCGACCCCGCGGAAGCGGACCGGCTCCTGACAGCCCGCCGACTCGCCCTGCCGTCGCTGGAGCGGCTGGGCCGCGTGCTGATCGAGGACATCGCAGTGCCCCGTGCCCAACTGGCCGCAGTCGTCGCGGAGATCAGGGTCATCGCCGAGCGCCACGGAGTACGGATCTTCACCTTCGCGCACGCCGCCGACGGGAATCTCCACCCCGTCCTCGTCCTCGAACCCGACGCCCCCGGCATCCCGGACGCGGCCCGGCACGCGGCGGGCGACATCTTCACCACCGCGCTCCGCCTGGGCGGCACCCTCACAGGAGAGCACGGAGTTGGCACCCTCAAGCGGAAATGGCTCGCCCAGGAACTCGGCCCCGCGCAGCACCCGCTGCAGCAACGCATCAAGGCGGCCTTCGATCCACATCACATCCTCAACCCGGGCAGAGCCCTCTGACCGCCCTCGCGCGTCTGTTCCCCTCCGCTCCCGGGAAGTCGCCACGCCAGAACCGAGGAGTCGCCCATCCTGACCGCTCCGGGAAGGGGGACCTCAGCCGCGAGCGGGGCGGTGAGGCCGAGTCCGTCCTGTGGCCCGGACAGCTGACCGCCGTCCTCGCGGCCCGCTCGCCGACACTCAGGACGAGCGGCAGCCCACTTCGACACGCCGGTCAGCCCGTCTCGACGCCACCCCTGCCACCCCACAGGCCTGCGTGCCGGCTACTTCCGTTGCGTGCGGTCGCGCAGGATGGTCTTGCCGGTGTTCTGTCCGCGCAGCATTCCCAGGAACGCCTCCACTATGTTCTCGAACCCGTCGATGACCGTCTCGTCCGCAACGAGTCGGCCGCTCTGCAGGTGCGGCACCGCGAACTCGTACAACTCCTCCTGCACGTCGAGGTAGTTTCTGACCAGAAAGCCCTCCATGCGAATGCTCTTCTCCACGAGATCCGCGTGATTGATGCGTGACGGTGCCGTGTCCGGGGTGTTGTACTGGCTGATCGTGCCGATGCGCACGACGCGCCCGAACTCACGCAGCACCCCTACCGCCGCGGCCAGTTGCTCGCCACCGACGTTGTCGACGAACACGTCGACGCCGTCCGGTGCGGCCTGGCCGAGCAGGTCGGCGGCGGACCCGTCGTGGTAGTCGAAGACGGCGTCATAACCCACCTCGTGCCTGAGGTGGGCGGCCTTCGCCGCCGAGCCCGTGCTGCCCACGAGCCGCCCGGCGCCGAGCAGTCGGGCGAACCGCGCGGTAGCCGTGCCGACCCCGCCCGCGGCGGCCGACACCAGCAGGTCCTCTCCCTCGTGGAGCCGGGCTATACGGGTCAGGCCCACGTAGGCGGTCAGGCCGGTGCCGCCGAGGATGCTCAGGTAAGCGGTCAGGGGCACCCCGTCGAAACGGGGCAGCCGCCGGATCTCCTCGGGTGCGACCACCGCGTGCGTGCGCCAGCCCCGCCGGTGGAAGACGATCTCCCCCTCGGCCAGCCGGGGCGTGCGCGAGGCGACGACCCGCCCGATGGCACGGCCTTCCAGCGGTGCGCCGAGCGCGAAGCCGCCGGGCACGCCGTCCATCATCTCGCGGTGGTAGGGGTCGACGGACCAGTAGAGGTTCTCCACCAGTGCGCTGCCGACCGCGGGTTCGGGAAGCGTGGACTCGGCGAAGGCGAAGTGCTCGGCTGTGGGAAAGCCGTGCGGGCGGGCGGTCTGGTGCACGGTGAGCGCGGTCTGGTTCATGACCGGACCGTAGGACGGGAATGCGCCTGGCCGGCAGCCGGTTGGGCTCATGCGACGCCGGTTTCCATGAGCCGTTCTCATACGACGAGGTGAGCGCCCCGTGGCCCGCACGACCGACTCCGATCTCGCCCCGCACGAACTGCGCGTCCTGGTGGCAGTCGCGGACAGCGGGGGCTTCTCGGCCGCGGCCCAGGCGCTGGATCTGACGCAGTCCGCGGTCTCCCACTCGGTGCGCGGCAGCGAGCGCAAGATCGGCGCCGTCCTCTTCGAACGCGACCGCGCCGGCGCCCGCCCCACCCCTGCCGGGGAGAAAGCGGTGGCGCACGCCCGCCGCGTCCTGCGCCTGCTGGACGTCCTGACCGCTGAGGCGCGCGGTGCGGGTCGGTCCGACACGGCCCAGGGGCCACTGCGAATCGCGGCCTTTCGCAGCGCGGCTCTCCACCTGCTGCCGCCCGTCCTCCAGCGGCTGCGTGCCCGGCATCCCGGGATCGAGCCGCGGGTGCGGATCGTCCGCGAGGTGGGGCGCGGCACCACGGGCGAAGTGGCCGGCGGAAAGGCCGATGTGGCCATCGCCACGCTCGGCGGCCCCGTGCCGCTGGCACCGGGTCTCGTCGCGAGGGGGCTCTTCGACGAGCCGTATGCCCTGGTGCACGCGGCGGGTCACGTCACCCCGCGTTCGCTGCCGCTGGTCGACTGGGCCGAGAACTGCGGCTCCTACACCCGCGACTGGTGGGCCGCACAGGACTGGATCCCGGAGGCGACCGTCGAGGCCGAGGACGACGGGGCGGTTCTCACCTTGGTGAGCGCAGGACACGGGATGGCGATCATGCCCGCGCTCTCCCTGGCCGGAGCGCCGGACTCGGTGGGAATCACCGATCTGGGCCCCGCACGCCCGACACGCCAGGTCGGCTATGTCACCACGTCCGAACTGGCGGAGTCCTCCGTGGTGCGCGCTTTGGTGAGGGAACTGCGGGCCACGGCTCCCCAGGGTGTGCGCCTTCTCGGTCGCGGGGCTTGATCGGGCCGGGTGGCACCCCGTTTCGCTCTCAAATGGCCGGCACCGGCGTCCTCTCCTCGTTCGTGTCGAGGAAGCCGACGGCGAAGTCCGTGGACCGCGTGGAGAAGTGGCCAGGTCTTCAGGCCGAGGGCAGACCAGAGCTGCTGTTCGCCGTCGGTGAGCGGAACACGGGCGGCGCCTGCCCCTCAAGGACACCGAAGCCGGCGTCCGCGGCGGACGGCGAGGTCAGCGGATTCTCCTTCCACCGCGCGCGAGCTGCCGCCGGGTGCCACCGCGGCTCAACGGCCGTCCGCACCGCAAGCGGGCGGCGGCCTCTGTCCTGCAGAGCGGGTTCTGATGGCCGCCCGTGCCGCTGCCGGAGCAGAGGGCGAACCCGCCCGGCAGGACCCACAGGAGTGCCTCGACGGAGTGCTGTCCGGTCAGGAGACTCCCGTCGGCGCGGTCGTCGACTGGGCGCGGCTGCGCGTCCTCGATCCCGGCGATCTGCTCGCCCTGCTCCCGCCCGAGGTACCTTTCGCCACCTCCGGATCGACCGGGCCGCCGGCCGTGTGGCTGCGCGGGCGCGGCCAACTCGTGACCGAGGTGCCGTGGAGCTGGCCCGCGCGCTGGCCGGTGCCGAGCCGGACGCACTCGTGGTGCATGCACCGCTGCACCACTTGTACGGCATGCTCTTCGGCACTCTGCTGCCCGCGCTTCTGGGTCGCCCCGCGTACTACACGCGCACCGTCGACCCCCTCCCCCGCCAGGCCGGGCGGTTGCTCGTCGTCGCCGTGCCGTCGTCGTGGTGGAGGTTCGACCGGGCGGCGGCTGAACTGGCACGGTACGAGCGCGTGGTGATCGCGCACAGCACCGGCAGGCTGCCGGCGGCGGCCGGCCGGGCCCGGCAACGTCAGCCCGGCGTCGGGCTGTTCGAGGTGGACGGCTCGACCGAGACCGGGATGATCGGGCAACGCACGGACGAGAACGGCGACTGGACGCTCGCCCCTGACGTGTCGCTGGCCGGGCCCACCGTACCGGGCCGGCAGGCCCTACTGGCGGTACGCAGCCCTCGGCTGGCGCGGCCCACCGGCGGCGGCTTCCCGACGGAACACGTCCTGGACGACGTGGTGGAGACGGTCGACTCCCGTACCTACCGGCTGGTCGGGCCGGGTGGGAAGACCGTGAACATCAACGGCCGACGGGCCGACCTGCGCGCCATCGAGGCGACCCTGCGCGCCGCGGTCCCCACCGCGTCGCCCGTCTGTCTTCTCGTCGAGGATCCCGTGCGCGGCGGCTAGTACGAGGTGCGCACACACGGCGGGCCCGGGGAGCGGCAAGCGGTCGAACAAGCCGCGGTCCGGCCGTCCGTCGCCTGACGCACCGACCGTCCGTCCTCCCGGCACACTCCTGATCACATCCGCGTCCCCTGCGAGCCTTTCGAGTCCCGCAACGCCCTTCTGATAGCTTCTGACCCTTTTGAGAGGGAACTCCCGAGGCCATCTGCCGCCTCCGGTCCGCCCTCCGCCGCCCCGGCGGGGCCAAGGCCGCCCTCCATCCGTACGCATACGATCTCGCCGGCCGCACGGCGCGTACGTGTACGGAAGCGGAGGTACGACCGGTTCCCCGCGTCTGAGCCTGGTGCCGACCGGCATGTTCGTCGAGGACATCGTCTGGAACTGGCGGCCGCTCGCCTCCGACGACGTCCTCGTCAACTTCAACACACCCGGCCGGTACTCCGACGGATCCAGCGTCGGCGTGCAGTCCGGGCTCTGCCTCGACGCCGTCGCAGGCGTCACGGCCAACCGCACCATGATCCAGCTCTGCTCCTGCTCGAACGGCAACAACCAACGCTGGACCCGTACCTGAGGGGGGCCTGCCATCAACGAAGGGGTGAAGCCGTGACAGCCCACGGTGCGGCTTTCCCCCGCCCCTCCGCAAGGACATCGTCGACGGTCCCGGGTCGCCGCCGCGGTGGCGGCGACCTCGCGATCAAGATGCTCGCCGCGGTGCATCCGGCGCCCGCCGAGGTGGCGGCGCGGTGGGTTCCGGTCTATGACAGCGGGGCCCGGTTGCGTTCCCTCGCATCGGTGGCCGGCGCCACCAGGGGAAGATGCGCTCGCAGAGTGGTACCTCTCCCCTTGGGGCTGTGCAGGTCGAATATCCCGCCGAGGGCCCTTACCCGGTCGGTAAGGCCGACCAGCCCCGAGCCGGTCCCCGCGTCGGCGCCTCCGACACCGTCGTCGCGAACGGACAGGCGCAGGACGCCTTGGCCGGTCCTCGCACAGACGTGGACGCAGGAGGCGTGGGCATGCTTCGAGGTGTTGGTCAGCGCTTCGGAGACGACGTAGTACGCCGCCACCTCGACGGGCTCGGGCAGCCGCCGTGGAACGTCCACGTCGAGTTCCACCGGAACCGGTGAGCGACGGGCCAGAGCCCTGAGTGCGGCAGGCAGACCTCCCCGGGTGAGAACTGCCGGATGAATGCCGCGGGAGAGCTCGTGCAGGTCGTCCAGTACCCCTTTCAGGGATTCGGCGGCCCGGGAGATCCTGGCCCGCAGTTCCTGTTGGTCCGCAGGGACCGTGCTCTGGGCCACCTGCATTTCCAGCAGAAGGGCCACCAGTCGCTGCTGGGTGCCGTCGTGCAGATCACGTTCGATGCTGCGCCGCGCCCGGTCGGTGGCCGCGAGGATCCTGGCCCGAGAGGTGGACAGTTCTGCATGACCCTGTTCCAGCGAGTCGGCCATGCGATTGAAGCTGCGCTCCAGGAGCCCGATCTCGCCGATCGCAGTCTCCGGAGTGCGGGCGGTCAGGTCCCCGTTGGCGAGATGGTCGGCCATGGCGGCAGTCCGGCGTACTGGACGCACGATTGCCCTGATGACGTAGCCTGCGACTCCGATGGTGGTCACCACAAATCCCGTCAGACCGGCGATGGCGGCGGCGACAGCCTGGTCGGTGGGCGTCGCGGCATGTACCTCCCTTTCCTTGGCCATGGCCTGCTCGCTGGCCACGAGGTCATGAAACCCGTCCAGAATCACCTGGAAACGGCTGTTGTCCTCTCCGTTCAGGACGGACCGCTCTCTCACGGAAAGCCCGTGCCCCGTGGCGTTCGCCAAAGACGTGGAGGAATCCTTGATATATGCGGTGCACATGTTCTGGATCCACTCCGCTCGGGCCAGCTCTCCAGGGATGTGTGCGGTGAGACGCTTCAGCTTGTCGGCCTCCTTGGGGAAGGCGGCCACGGAATTCTGCCAGCGCTTGACGTACTGCGGCTGTCCGGTGAGGGCATAGCCGTGCAAGTCCGTATCGAAGGCGAGCACCCGTTGCTCTTCCTGGTTCGCCGCTATGCGCACCTCTTCTGAGTTCTGTGCAAGCTGGTGGACGGCGCGCAGGTCGACAGCCGAGTGCAACAGGATGGCGAAGGCTATGCCGATGGGGAGCACGAGGAGGCTGCTCGCGACGATCAAACGGCGTACGACGCCTCTGACCCCGCCAGTTCTCCGGGTTCGAGAGGCGAGCAGATGCACGGGTACCTCCCTGTCGGTGAGACAGTTCTGCACGAACCTTCTACAGCGTGCTCGCTGGACGAGGCTCAAGGACAATGTTGGACATGAGGTCAGGAAGCTCGGCGTCCGGCGTCGGCGGCCGGCCGAGCGAGGGCGGACCGGCCATGACGCACCTGCGCGTCGTCCTCGCCGAGGACGACGTCCTCCTTCGCGAGGGTCTGGCCAGCCTGCTGCAGCGTGCGGGCTGCACGGTGCTGGGGAAGGCCGCCGACGCCGTCCAGTTGCTCGACCTGGTACGGAGAGTCACGCCGGATCTGGTGATACTCGACATCCGGATGCCGCCCGGACAGGCGACCGAGGGTCTGGACGCGGCGCGCACCATCCGGCAGGAATTCCCTGGCATGGGCATTTTGGTCCTCTCGGCGTATGTCGAGGTGGAGAGCGCGTTGGAACTCCTGGACCGCGGGCACAGCATCGGTTACCTGCTCAAGAGCCGTGTAAGTGACGTCCAGGATTTCCTGGAAGCGATGCAGCGGATCGCGAGGGGCGGGTCGGCGCTGGATCCCGCCCTGGTGCAGGAACTGGTGTCCGCCCGCCGTAGGGAGGATCCGCTGGCCGCACTCAGCACGAGGGAACGCGAGGTGCTCGCGTTGATGGCCGAGGGCCGCTCCAATACCGGCATCGCCCGCCGGTTGTGGGTCACCGAAGGAACGGTGGAGAAGCATGTACGCAATATCCTGGCAAAGCTGAACCTTCCGGCGACCGAGGACGACCACCGTCGCGTGCGGGCGGTCATCACCTTTCTGGAGGCCAGATGATCGAACTCTCACGGTGATCCTCGTTCGCTTCGGCGAGCAGGGCGCGAATTGCATTTCCCGACAGGGCAGTTTTCGCCAGGAAACCGACTGCGGCACTCTCCTCGATCATGCCTGTGTATTCTTCCTCGGCGTGGACGGAAACCAAAATGACCAGCGGCGGAGACGGGCCTGTGTCGAGCCGCAGTCGGCCGACCAGCTCCAGTCCGCATTCGCCACCCAGATCGATGTCGACCAACGCCACGTCCGGCTTGAGTTGCTTGGCCTGTCGCAATGCCTGAGCGCTGTCGGACGCCATACCCACGACTTCTATGCCCTGGCTCGTGAGCAGACAGTGAGCGGCTCGGAGGAAGTGGGGACAGTCGTCGACGATTAGGCAACGCATCAGGTATCCAAACTCCCCTAGGTGTCCGCTCTTCGAGCAGTCGGCGAATGAGCCACGGGCAACATCCATCCGCCGGGAGATGCCTGGAAGTGAACTCTCGGGTGAGCAGCCGCGCTTCCGGCTATCCGTCCCTCAATTCCATCACATGGGACACGGGAGAGGGAAGCACGATCCTGCTACGTGCGTGCACGATAGTCGCGGCTTCCTGTCTGGTAATGCTGACAGGAAGGAGTGGATGGATGCTGACCGTCATGACGCGGCTTGGCTTTTTCCATAGCTTTGACGTGTTCGTCAATTCCCACTCGCAGAGGAGAAAGTACGTGCCAGCCGTCTGTACCGTGTTCGTCGGAAATCGGCCCCTTGTGGTGACTGCCGCCGGTGAATTGGACGTCGCCACCGCTGCCCACACGGAAGCGATCTTCACCGCCGTGAGCGGCGGCTCCCGCCCCGAGGTTGTCATCGACCTGAGGCAGGTCACTTTCCTGGACTGCGCAGGAGCACGTCCCCTGACCGCCGCCGCCCGCCTCATCCGTGAGGCGGGGGGCCGGCTGACGCTGCTAGCCGATCACCCGATGGTCGTCAAAGTGCTGCGCTTCCACCAACTGTTTCCTCATGGCGCGTCTCCGACCGGCGGCGCGGGCCCGGCTCACCATCCACCCGCGTACCCCCCGGCGCCGCGTCTTTGCGACCACCGCTGCCGGTCGTTGGCGGAGGAACGCTGACCGAGTCTCCCGTCACTGCCGGGCCGCGGCAGCGGCCCGGCGGAAGGAAAATAAAAGCCAGATCATTGTGTATCGCGCCCTGGGGAACTCCCGAACATTCTGCGGTAGTCCCGGTGGAACTGGGACGGACTTTCGTAGCCGACGCGGTGAGCGATCGCTATGACGCTGCCCGTGCGGGCCCGCAGAAGTGTACGAGCGGTTTGTAGACGTATCGTCTTCTGAAACTGGATCGGTGTGGCCGCCGTCGCCGCGCGGAAGTGCCGGTGGAACGAGGACGTACTCATACCGGATACGCGTGCAAGGTCACTGACGCTCAGGGGTTCGTGATAATGCTGGCGGATCCAGCCGATGGCCCGGGCGATGTGTGCGATGCTGCTGTCGGCCAGGCCGATCTGCCGTATGACGCCGCCTTGGCTTCCGGTGATCAGCCGCCAGAGGATCTCGCGTTGGTATGCCGGGCCGAGAACTCGCAGGTCGTCGGGGCAGCGGGCGGCTCGCAGCAGTCGTGCGACGGGCTCGACCAGCTTTGGCGTGGCGTCCGCGACGAAGAATTCCCTCTCGGCGTGGGGCGGCCCCGCCTCGTCCGTCTCGAGCAGCAAGGACGCGATGGCCTGCGGCCGTAGGTCCATGATGAAGATCGCGAGCGGTTTGTCACGGTCTGCCTGGATCACCTGGCTGGTCGACGACAGGTCGAGCGAGGCGATCACGTACTTGCCGGCACCGTACTCGTACGGTTGGCCGTTGAACACCGTGCGCATGGTGCCTTGAGCCACGAGTGCCAGGGTGGGCCCGGACACGGGAGCGGCGACCGGGGAGGCTGGCTCGTTCACGACCGCAACGGCCACGCCGTCGACAACCGTGGCTCTGCGGCCGCCGTCCCCCACATGTTCAAGGATCAGCGTGCGCAGCTCCTGCAGAAGCTCCATCCTCGGTCTCCGAACGCGTCGAGGTTCCCGGTGCCGGAAGTTCTTCTTCCGCCCAGATGGTCTTGCCGTGGGAATGGTGGCGTGTGCCCCAGCGCCCGGCGAGCTGAGCGACGATGAACAGCCCCCGGCCGCTCTCGTCGAAGGTGCGGGCTCGCCGCAGATGCGGGGACGTACTGCTGCCGTCGGAGACCTCGCAGGTCAATCCGGTGCCGTGGCGGATCAGGCGCAGTCGGACAGGAGGGCGAGCATGGCGGATCGCGTTGGTGACGAGCTCGCTCGCGACGAGTTCCATGGCGGGTGCGGCCTCCTCAAGTCCCCATGTGGCGAGCTTCCCTGAGATGTGCCTACGAGCCTGTGAGACGGCCGCGAGATCGGCTGAGAGATCCCAGGCACCGACGTGGCTGCCGTCGAAGGTATGGGTGCGGGCCGCCAGGACGTCGGCGCGGACATGCCGCCTACCGGATACGAGGGCGTCGAGGGCCCGGCGGCACAGGGCGTCCAGGCCGCACCGAGATCCGGCAACGGCCTCGGGCAGCGCAGTCCCACTGGTCCAGGCTGCCAGTACGGGTGTCGCGGGGGTGTGCGCGTACAGCAGGAGCACACTGCCTTCGGGGAGTTCGATCTCGGTGGCCTCCGCGGGCGATCGGGCAAGCCCGAGCGGCAGGCCGACAGGAATCTCCACGGTGGTGGCCAGGCCGTCGGGCCCGATCACGGTCGGCGCGGGATAGCCGGCGCTGGCGACGGTGCAGCGTGCGGAGACGGGGTCGTAGACGGCATACAGGCAATGGGCGGTGGTCCCGGCTGCGCTCTCGTCGTGCCCGCCCACGTCGTGCTGGGGCCACAGCCGGGTCAGTACGCCCTCCAGGCGGGTGAGGAGTTCATCCGGTTGCAGGTCGATGTCGGCCAGGGTGCGTGTCGCCACGCGGAGTTCGGCGGCCATTCCGGACGTGTGACTCCCGTGGTCCGTGACGGACCCTGCGACCAGCGCGACCCGGGCGCCTGGCAGTGGTATGGCGTCGAGCCAATGGTCTTTGGGCACGGCTGCGCTGGTGTCCACCGTCCCGGAAACGGCAAGCTCCACCGCCGCGGGCCGCGGCAGCGGGGACGGTTGGTTCTGCGGCACCGAGAACGAAGGTGCGTCGCCGGGTGCGCCGTCTGCCGTGTCCCTCGCCCCCGCGGCGATTGCCGGACTGTCGCTCACCAGGGAATGTTCCGCCAGGGCGCAGAGGCGTTGCCGCCGCAGGCGGGTCCGGCAGATCACAAGGCTCAGGCCGAAGGACAGCGCCGCGGCGGAAATCACGACTGCACGGCCTCCTTCGGAGACACCGTGGATCGTCAAGCCGTAGACGGCCACACTGGCCACCAGGGTTGCGCCTCCGATGAAGAGGGCCCGGCGAACGGGGAGCAGGGCGGCGGCCACGACGGGGACCAGTACCGAGTAATCGGACCAGCGGACCGAGCCACTGGTGGAGACGGCCAGTTGGACCGCACACATGGCGCTCAGATAGATGACGAGCAGCGAGCTCGGCTGGCACAGCAGACGTCGTACAGCAGCCATTTTTGTCATTGTCCCTTCATGGTCGGCCTCTGGTGCAAGGCGCAGGGCCCTGTGGTCGGCGCCGGACAACCCATCGACGTGGATGCCTCTGACCCGGCTCATGTGGCGGCCTGCGGGGAACGGGGCAGGTGGGCAGGGCAGTGGACGGCCACCACGGCGAGGTCGTCGTCCAGGCGTTGACCCGCGTAGCTGTCGAGATCACGGCTGATGTGTTGCAGCAGGCTGTGCGGGCAGCACCAGGTCCACGTGCCGGCACGCTCGAGGACGGGTAGAAGGTCCCGGTGGCGTCGCGGGCCTCGACGAGGCCGTCGGTGTAGAGCAACTTCGCTCGTGTGCCCCCTGTGGGCAGAAGGCTGTCAGGGCCGGGCACTGAGACCTCGCGAGCAAAGATTGTCATGGGTGATCCTGCGGTCGATCTCGTGAGCGCCTACGATTCGGCGTGCCGCCGTCCCGTACGCGGGTGATTCGCCGGTCACCGGCTCAGGCTGCTCGAGACGCGACCTGCTGGGGACAGGGGAGAGGCGTCAGCGTTCTGCGCCCGGTCATGTGGGGCCCGCGCCGCGCGGCGGAGATCGTCCCTGCCCTTACTCTTTACTTGACGGTTTCTTGCCGTATAGCGGTAATTCATTTCCGCTATACGGATTCCAATGTGCGTCAGCCGCGGGACCGAGTCAAGCGGAGACGCCTCGCACAGGCATGACGAAATTCGAGCGGCAGCCGCAGCGGACGGACGTACGGGTCCGTCCGGCCGGACGGGCCGGGGCACGGATGGGACGGGTACGGCCAGGCCGAGCCGGCCGCCCGCCGCAGTGGAGGCTCCTACGTCACCACGCGGACCGGGTGCTCGACCTCGGCACGGTGGTCCATCAGCCAGGCCAGGTAGAACAGGCCCTGGTTGATGATGTCGGCGTCCGTGCCACGCTTGTACTCGACGATCACCGGCGAGCCGTTCTCGTCCAGTCCAAGCGAATCGATTCGGCCCCCGTGCACCGGCCCGGTGCCGTACTCACTCGCCAGGAACCGCACCCCCAGCAGCGTCTCCATGTGCGCCTCGACGAAACCCTGCACATCGGCCTCACACTCTGCAAGACGCGACATGACCTCGGCCATGCCGCCCTTCGTCGTGTCCGTGCGAAACGCGGCCTGGAAGTCCCCGGCCTTGAGTCCCGCGGCCTGCTCCAGGATCGGCAGCAGCAGTTCCTCGGTGGTGCCGGGATACGTCGTGGACTCCGGTACTCCTCAACGCCGAACAGGCCCCGATCGCCCGCGTGCGCCTCGTGGATCGGGTGCGTGCACATCATCACGCCCGACGCCTCGCAGGAGTGCGGGCGTTCCCCGGCGGCCGTACGGGAAGCGGCACCTGCCGGATGCTGATGAGCAGGGCACCGGCAGTGCCGATGCCGGGGACGGCCGAGCGGGGTGTCCGCCGGTGATGCCCGGATGTTCGGCGTACCTGCCTGGGAGCGGGTTCAGCGGGCCATCAGCAGATCGAGCTGGGTGCGGGCGAAGTCGTAGGTGGTCGGGTCCGTGTGGCCCCGGAACACCGTCTCGACGATCATGACGACGGCCAGATGCAGCGAGTACAGAAACCGGCGCTTGCGCTGCGAGGGGGACAGTTCGCCCAGGCCGTATCCGCTGACGAAGTCGGCTGGGTCGCCGAACGCGGGGAGGTCGATGCCGGTGAAACCCGCCTCCATCAGCGGGTCGCCCCACATCGCGCGTTCGTGGTCGAGGATGGAGACGATCCGCCCATTCCTGATCATCGAGTTCTTCGTCCACAGGTCGACCTCGACGAACCGCGGCTCGCCCACCTCGTCCAGAGCACTCGCGTTCTCCGCGAGGACCGCGCGGATCTCGTCGTAGTCCCGGCCGATGTCGACGCCCGCCCGCCGCCCGTCGGCGAGGGTGTCCTCCATCAGCAGGGTGAACGCCTCGCGCCATGTCGCCGAGCCCGTGCCCACCAGCGGTCCGAAGTGCGGGCCGGTGATCGAGTTCAGTTCCCGGTTGAGCGCGCCCAGCTGCCGCCCGCCCGCGACGACCACCTCGGCTGGCAGCCGCCCTTCCTCGACGGCGATGCCGAAGTTGTCCGCGTCCACGTACTCCATGAAGAAGTAGTCGGCCGCGACCAGTTCCCCGGTCAGGTCGGCGTGGTCGACCCGCGGCACCGGGACCGTCGTGCGCTCGCGCACCAGCGCCATCGCGGCCAGCTCCGTACGCATCATCCCCCGCTCGCGGGTCAGCACCGCGACATCCGAGGGGGGAGCGATCTTCAGCACCACCTGCCGCCCATCGCGCAGCCGGATCCGGTAGGCGACGTTGAACCAGCCGTGGGTGATCTCCTCCGCAAAGCCGTCGCCCTGGGGCACCTGCCCGCTGCCGTAGGCGCGCTCGATCATTGCGCGCAGCGTGCGCGCCGACTGCCGGTTCTTCGTGATGCTCTCCGTCACGGCTCCCACGCAAAGCTCCTTCGATCATGGCACCCCGGCAACGAGACCGCCCCCGACCTGCCCCATTCCCGGCGCTGCACAGCGTAGTGCGAAGCCGCCTCGTCGTAGTAGGGCACCGTTTGCATCGCCGATTGCCGGGCTCGCAGTCTCCCGGCCTCCGAATCCCCGGGCATCCAGGCACCCGGCTCACAGGACGGCTGCCGGTACGCACAGCCGGGGAATACGTGGTGGTGTCGGGGTGGCTGCCGATAACGGGGCGCCGTGCGGCAGGCGGGCGCGTGTCCGGTGAAAACGAGCTGCCGCGCGTCCGAGCAGGCGGCATGGAGCCGCAGCAACTGCCGCGACAGGGTCCCGGTCAGCGGTCCACGGCGGGCAGGTGGGGCCAGGCCAGTGTTGGGCATGATGCGCTCAACGCTCTGCTGCAGAGTGCTGCCGGCGCCGATGACGGTCTCGTCTTCACGGCGTCGGCGCAGCTCGGCGGAGAGCAGGCCCAGGGCAGAGCCGGACACGTCCAGCCCGGACGGGAGGACAAGCACGCGAGGCCTCTGGCAGGGCGAGGGAATCTCGGTCGTGAACCCGTCTACCAGAGGGCTCCACCACGTTGCCAACCCAACTGCCCGACATCAGGGACAGGTTGGAAAGGCCTCAGTATGCGTCAGCAGACTCGGCCACGGTGACGCGTCCTCCCTCGCGGCCTCAGCGCTCGTCCTGGCCGGCGTCTTCACTTCACGAGCGGAGCTCGGATACGGCAGTGCGAGCGATTTCAGCGGTGTCGTAATTGCCGTGCAGCTGACTTCCTTTGTAGCGATGCTTTTCGCGTGGTCCGTGAGACTTTCACGCAGGAGCCGCACCCTGTCCGCACTCTCCAATTTTCTGCCGATTCTCATTTTCTCCCTGCAGACGGGAGTCCTGCCTGGCGTCAGCGCACTCGGCGCGGGTCTGGCCCCAGGACTTCGGCGTAGTCACAGGGTGCCTGGTTCGTGATCGTGCGACGACGTCGAAGCCCTGCCGCGTGTGGGCTTGGGCCGGCTGCCGTTGATGAGTCGTATCGGGACCGGTACAAGTGACGAGTGACAGAACCTCTTGCTCCTCGCCCGGATGTCCGCGTCGCGTCGAAGCCGGGACGGTGGACTCGGCAGTCAGCGGGTGCGACGTTCGCCGCCGTCGCCGCATTCCTCATCACTCGCGACCTCACGTTTGAGTTCTTCAGACAGACGCTGCCCCGATGGGCGTACACCTCTACGTCCCTCGCGGGGCTTGCTGTGTCGGCTGTCGCCTACGGCCTTGCAGTGTTGTGGCTCAGGCGATTGCCCTAGTGCTCTGACCGGGAAAGTTCGCCGGGTTGGTGGTCGCAGCGGTTGGATGTCCGGTGACGTCCGTTCGTCCGATCGCTGGGGGTGTGGTGGCTGAGCCTGTCCGTGTGCGCAGGTTGACCGACCAGGAAGGGCAGAAGCTGCAGCAGATCGTGCGCCGTGGCAGCACCAGTTCCGTGCGCTACCGGCGCGCGATGATGCTGCTGGCCTCGGCCGGCGGGAACCGGGTCCCGGTGATTGCCCAGCTGGTGCAGGCCGACGAGGACACCGTCCGTGACGTGATCCACCGGTTCAACGAGATCGGCCTGGCCTGCCTGGACCCTCAGTGGGCGGGAGGCCGTCCCCGCCTGCTCAGTCCTGACGACGAGGACTTCGTCGTCGCGACGGCCACCACTCGCCCGACCAAGCTCGGCCAGCCCTTCACCCGCTGGTCCGTCCGCAAACTTGCCGCCCACCTGCGGCGCGTGCACGGTCGCGTGATCAGGATCGGCCGCGAGGCCCTACGGTGCCTGCTCGCCCGCCGTGGCATCACCTTCCAGCGCACCAAGACATGGAAGGAATCACCCGACCCCGAGCGTGACACCAAGCTCGACCGGATCGAGCACGTCCTGGAGCGTTTCCCGGACCGGGTGTTCGCGTTCGACGAGTTCGGCCCGCTCGGCATCCGCCCCACCGGCGGTTCCGGCTGGGGCCCTGCCGGTCATCCCGAGCGGCACCCCGCGACCTACCACCGCACCCACGGCGTCCGCTACTTCCACGGCTGCTACTCGATAGGCGACGACACCCTGTGGGGCGTCAACCGCTGCAAGAAGGGCGCCGCGAACGCCCTGGCCGCGCTGAGGTCGATCCGCGCGGCCCGCCCGGACGGCGCGCCGATCTACGTCATCTTGGACAACCTGTCCGCCCACAAGGGCGAGACGATCCGGCGCTGGGCCAGGAGGAACCGGGTCGAGCTGTGCTTCACGCCCACCTACGCGTCCTGGGCCAACCCGATCGAGGCCCACTTCGGACCTCTGCGGCAGTTCACCGTCGCCAACTCCAATCACCGCAGCCACCCCACCCAGACCCGGGCTTTGCACGCCTACCTGCGCTGGCGCAACAAGAACGCCCGACACCCCGACGTGCTGGCCGCCCAGCGCAAGGAGCGTGCCCGGATCCGCAGCGAGAAGGGCATCCGCTGAGGCGGACGCCCGCTCAGCACAGCATCCTGACCCACCTGGTGTTGCTATCGGGTTGGATCTCTAATCGTCGAACTCGAAGCCCGAAGTTTCCGCCCGGGTGATGATGTCGCGGACTGCCTCGGGGTTCGTGATGACTGATTCAACGGCCGTCTTGAGAAGCGCGCGGTCGCTCGGACTCCCGACCGCGCAGAACATGCCGGCCTCGCTGTCGAAGTCGAGGCGCTCGGCGATGTCCGGCCAGGCAAAGCGCACGAGACCTTCCCAGAAATATCCGTTCGGCTCGTGTTCTGCATCGACCACTGCGGCATCAGCAGCCAGGCCACCGACATCCAACGTCAGCGAGTGTTCGCCGTCGAAGTCATGAAGCTTGATGGTCACGGCCGCGATCCTCTCACGCCCGGCCCATGGGCCGTCCGCTCCCTCCTGAGGCTCATCCGCTCTCGACCCCGGTGAACCTTTCCGGTCAGAGCACTAGACGAGGAGTTCCGATGTCGGCCAGTGGTTGTAGATGATCAGTGAGCGGGTGGCAGTGGTTGACGGAGTCTGTGGGTGACGGCATGATGCCGAACTGCGTGGCCTACGCCGAACCTCCCGCGACCGTCCCCAGCACGGTCTCCCATCGGAGGCAAAGGGACTAGCGTCTCAGGTCGCTGTCGCAGCCCGATCGCCTAGGGCGAGGTTGCTGGGGAACGGTCGCTCAAGGCGTGGAAGGCCGCCGTGACAGCCCACAAAAACTTCAAGCGCCAGGTACGCGCCCGCGCCGCCAAGACCGGCGAGTCCTACACGTCTGCCCTCCGGCACTTCCGTCCGACTCCATCAGGAGACGTCATGTCGGAAGCAAGGAACCCCAAGAGCATGCGGCTTGCCGTCGCGCAGACCCCCGTCCGCGAGGACCCCCGAGATGTGGACGCGTTGCGTGAAAGCGGCCGTCAGGTCCGTGCTCTGATGCGCGAGGCGGGTGCTCAAGGCGCGAGGATCGCGCACTTCCCCGAAGGTGCGATCTGCCTTCCCCACAAGCTCGTCATGTCCGTCGACGGCCCGGACGCGGTCGGCCCGGCGGACTGGAATCGGTGCCAGTGGCCGGTTCTGCGAGCAGAGCTGGCTGCGATCACCCAGCTGGCAGGCGAGTTGCGGCTGTGGACGGTGGTTGCCTCCGTGCACCGCTTGACCGAGCCGAACCGCCCGCACAACAGCCTCTACGTCATCTCCGATCGCGGCGAGGTCGTCACGCGTTACGACGAGCGGCTCCTGTCGAACACGAAGGTCTCGTACATGTACTCGCCAGGCATCTCGCCGGTGACCTTCGACGTCGACGGGGTGCGTTTCGGCTGCCTGCTCGGCATGGAGATCCACTACCCGGAGTTGTTCGCCGAGTACGAGGGCCTGGACGTCGACTGTGTTCTGTTCTCGACGACCGGCGTCTCCCCGGGCAACGCCGCCGCCCAGGCCCAAGGCCACGCCGCAGCCAACAGCTACTGGGTCAGCTTCTCGGTGCCGACGCAACACAGCGCCACCGCACCGTCCGGAGTCGTCGCCCCGGGCGGAGATTGGCTTGAGCGGTGCCCCGCGGATGGTTCGCCGTCGGTGGCGGTCGTGGATCTCGACGACGGCTCCGAGGTCGCCGCCGAAGCAATGGCTTACGCGCGTCCCTGGCGTCGCAAGTCGCGCGCGGGCGTGTACGCAGGGCACCAGGTGATCGACCCGCGCAGCGAAGACCGCACTGCGGCCTTCTAAAAGGAGCACGTCCGATGCGATGAGTGGTCGTAGGCGATCAGTGAGCGGGTGACCGGTGCGCCGATCCGGTTGTTGTGCCAGATGCCGACGGCCATCGCGAAGACCCGCTGGGCCACTCGGACGGCCACGCCCTCGAAGGTCCGTCCGCCGTGTCGTTCCAGGTCGAGCTGCCCTTTGAGGGTGTCATTGACCCACTCGATCAGCTGGCGGACCTTCTTGGGGCCTGCAGAAGAACAACACGTCGGTTCCGGTTCTGGAGCGCGCCGTTGTGGTGACGGATGCCAGACCTGCAGCTCACGGCGGTCCGTACCCAGTGGCGGATCGAGGCGACGGCGAACGCCGTGGTGTCCTGATCGGTGCCGATCGAGACCCAGCCGGAGTGCGCTGTCGTGTAAGAGATCCCGTACGGGTTCGCCTTCTGTGCCTGGCCAGGGAAGTCGTGTGTCTTGAGCCGAACGGGCTGCTGGCGGCCGCGCACCGCATCGCCGTCGACGACGACCGCCAGGACGCCGGGCGCCGTCACGGCGTGGGCCGAAAGGCCTCGACCACTGGCGGCGTCTGGGGCAGGCCGCCCGCGATCAGGTCGTCCTGGCTGCGGGCGGCATCGAGTCGTACCTCACGGTCGATGACTTCGCGTTACTGGGTGGAGCGTTCAGCCAGTCGCCGTCCGAGTGCGAGAACCACCGTTTTGAGAGCTTCCGGCTGTTGGATGATGAAGGGCCGGTCCAGCATGGCGAGTGTGCCGGCGACCCACTCGAGCCTTTCAGCCCGCAGAAACACCTGTAGCCAGTCATGACCGTCCGCAGCATCGGGAGGAGACGCCGGCGCAACTGACCCGAGTGTTTCCGGAATCCAACGCCGTACATAGGCCGGATCAGCGCGGATGAGCACGGAGACGTCGTATCGCGAAGGTGCCGCCGACAGTGGTCCCAGCACCTGGGCCACTGGGTCGATGTTCGCGGGCGCTTCGAAGGTGCCCGGCAGAAGCCGCAGATCGGCCATCCTGTTCAGGCGGTAGGTACGCTGCGCCTGGCGGTCGGTGTCGAAGCCGGTGAGGTAGAGCAGGTTTCGGTACGCCACGATGCCGTGCGGCTGTACGTGCCGCGTAGCCGCATGCCCCTGACGCGGCCGGTAGGCGAACGCAACCGGGCGCTGGTCCCGTGCTGCCTCAGCCAGACCGAGCAGCGTCTGAGCACCTACGTCAGCACCAGGACGAGCTTCGGCGTCGTCGTGGTCTTCCGCGCCCGGGTGTCGCTCACCGGTGAAGTCGACTGCCCGGAATACCGCGTCGATGCGGTGGGCGAGCGCGGCAGGCAGCACTCGGCGCACCTTCGCCGTGGCCGTCTCCATCACCAGCGGGGTTACCGGACCGCTGGGCGCATGTTGGTTGACGAGCAACGCCCACACCACGGCAAGGCCTTCCTCGTCGTTGAGCATCAGCGGCGGCATGCGGTAGTGACGGGCCAGACGGTAGCCGCCGTACCGACCGCGAACCCCGTCCACTGGAATGTCCATCTCACGTAGCTGCTCGACATAGCGACGCACGGTGCGCTGATCGACTTCGAGGCGCTCGGCGAGGTCCCCGACAGTGCGGGTTCCTCCCGTCTGCAACAACTCCAGCAAGGCAAGAACGCGTGCGGTTGGTCGGGTCATACCTGCGATGATGCGGCATTTCCGGGCGGAATATGACCTGTATTAATTCTAAGGTGACCACATGACCGCCTCAGCAGCAGTGCAGCTCGCCTCCGTCCGTCTCATCACCGATGACATTCCGCGGCTCGTCCGCTTCTACAGGACTCTCACCGGTGCGACCCCGCAGTACCTCACCGAGGATTTCGTCGAACTGGTGACCCCCTCAGCCACCGCCGCTGTCAGCGGCTCCGCCCGCGTCGCTTTCATCACCACCAACACGCCCCGTGGGGGCGCAAACAACAGTGCGATCGTCGAGTTCCTCGTCGACGACACCAACGCCGTATACGAGAGACTTGCGACCGAATTCGGCGACGATCTTGATGTCGTTCAGCCTCCGACCATGATGCCGTGGGGTAATCTGTCGGCTCTTGTCCGCGACCCCGACGGATCCCTCGTCAACCTCTACACACCAGTCACACCCGAGGCATGGCAGCTTCAGCGCAACCGGACACCGAAGCCACCGCACGCAGGCCTGTAAAGCGAGCGGTGTAAAAGAGCGTTTTGTCGCGGCGAGGTTGCTTGGTGGCGCTTCGAAGGGCGAGTGAGTCTGTGAGCTCTTGCCGGAGATGTTCACCGGCCAGGGCGTATCCGATGAAGACGAGTCCGCTGTCCGTCCGGCCCGATCCTGCGGCCTGACGCTCTTCCTGCTGGTGTTCCTGGTGGTCCTTGAGCGGGCGGATGCACTCTGCGGGGAGGGCGATGCGGCGTTCGGAAGCGCGGGTCTTGGTGTGCAGGGTGGTCAGGCCGCTGGTGCTGGTGCGCTGGAGAGAGCGGTGGATGCTGGCCGTGCCGGCGTCGAGGCCGAGGTCTTCCCAGCGCAGGCCGAGGAGGTAGACCTTGCAGGACTTCGTGTACGTATGGCATCCCGCCGTCACTGCACCGGACGGATCAACCTCGTTCACCGGGTCCCGGTTCGCGTAGTCGTAGGCGTTTGCGCTGCCTCCTGCGACCGGGTCCGTTTGACTGAAGCGCCCCGTCGACGGGTTGTGCATACGTGCGCCCATCTGGATCTGACCACCGAGAGCTGACGCGGATCGCTGCAGGCCGCCCAGCCAGCCGTAGACGGGGTTTGCGCCTGCTTCCGGGGCGCCGAATTCGGTGTAGGCGAACGTGCTGGTGACGCTGCTGGTGGTCGTGCCCGTCTGTGGTTACCAAGAGCGGTACCAGATGACCATGGATTACTACGGCGCGACTTACGGCCCGGTACCCGCACGCTACAGTCCCATCCGGCGTGCGTCCTGCACCAACTCCCACTGTCGCTTCCACTTCCGCTGGGCGGGCGGGAAGTTTGACCCGTCAGGGGCCGTTCGGGGTGTTGCTGTCACGGCAGCGCCCCGAACGGCCCGACACCACCACAAGATCCAGACAATCAACGGGTGAAAATTGAGAACCAGGCAGTTCGGATTCATCGTCGCACTTGCTGTCACTCTTCTCGCCGCGTCCATCGGCTACCAGCGCAACGGCGGTCACCCAAGCATTCCCTGGGCGCTCTCAGGAGCCGTCTCGGGAACCGTGATAGCCGTCGCGATTCGCCTGATTCGAGGCGAATGAAAGGAGCGCCGCGGAGCTACTCGGGTTGAACGCGTAGCCCTGGGGACGACCGGCTGTGGCGCCGCATCGCCTTGTTCACCGCCAGGATCTGATGCGCCCGGGGTGCTGCCATGGAGGAGACCTCCGCGCTGGCCTATCCGCCACTGATGCCCTGGGCGATGGTGTCCTTCACATGCTCGGTCCACTTCGTGATGAATACCTCGAGTTCGGAGGGCGGCAGGAGCGGGATGCCGACGCTGTTGGCGCGAGCGGGGTCGGCGGGCAGATCGGCGGGGGTGGACAGCGTGACGTCCGGGGCGAACAGGGCCAGGACGTCGGGTTGGTGCTCGCTGTCTCACAACTCCGGCCCCTCAACATGTTGTTGAGGGGCCGGACCTCGTGGCGCGGGCCGGATTTGAACCAGCGACCTCTGGGTTATGAGCCCAGCGAGCTACCGAGCTGCTCCACCGCGCGTCGATGTGTGCCCAACGTACGCCATGCCGGGTGCACCAAGCTGGGATTTACCGGGTTCCAGGATCCGCGACTTCGTTAGCAATGAAGGCGGTTCGTTAGCAGTGGATTATGAAATCCGCGATCTGGTTGGCAATGGCTACGGTCAGTGGCGATCTCCGTCGGGTAAGCCACTCGTCTCCTCTCCCTCCTCGACGACCACGACAACCACCGCGCGGGAATACCCAGTTGCTCCCGTCGGAACACCGCTGACAGGGTCTCGACCATGGCTACCTTCTCCGCGCACGACGGAACCCAGCTCGCCTACCACGTGTGCGGAGACGGCCCCCCAGTGGTCTGCCTGCCCGGAGGCCCGACGGACTCCGCATACCTCGGCGACCTCGGCGGCCTCTCCGCGCACCGGCAGTTGATCAGGCTGGATCTCCGCGGCACCGGCGAGTCCGCGACTCCCGAGGACACCGCCTCCTACCGCTGCGACCGACTCGTCGACGACGTCGAAGCCCTGCGCGAGCACCTCGGCCTCGACCGGATGGACCTGCTCGCGCACTGCGCCGGCGCCAACCTGGCCGCGCTCTATGTGAGCCGTCACCCGAAAAACGTCAACAAGCTCGCGCTGATCACGCCGAGCGTCCGGGCCGTCGGCCTCGACATCGCAGGAGACCTCCGGATGGAGACTGCACAGCTCCGCCGGAACGAACCGTGGTTCCCGGAGGCGTTCACGGCCCTGGAGGCTATCGTGGCGGGCAAGGCCACCGCCGACAGCTGGAATGCCATCGCACCGTTTTCCTACGGCCGCTGGGACGAAGCGGCTCAGGCGCATCAGGTCGCCGGGGACGAACGGATGAACCCGGAGATCGCCGCCGCCTTCGGCTCCGAAGGCGCTTTCGACCCGGACGCCACCCGGACCGCACTCGCCCGGTTCACCCCGCCGGTCCTCCTCCTCGCCGGGGAAGCCGACCTGGGAGCTCCTCCTCGTACCATGGCCGAGTTCGCGGACCTCTTCCCGAACGCCGAACTCGTCGTCCAGCCCGGCGCCGGACACTACCCGTGGCTCGACGACGCCAGCCAGTTCGTGGCGACCAGTGCAGAGTTCCTGGGACACACCACCGCCCCGGCGTCATAACCCCAGCCGTTGAAGTTCCCCCGACGAAACCAGGCGGCACAACGGAAAGTAACCGCCCTCGCCGACCACCAGTGACCGAATTGCTCACCACGCCCCGACGAGGCCAGTGCCCACGACACCCGGATTCCGGACGAGATCCGGCGCAGGCGGCGCCGTGCGGTCCTGCTTCGTCAGCGACCGCGACTTCCCGCGCGTCATCCCGACGATCTCGCGCTCCCGCATGGTCCTGCGGAAATGACCAAGCGTTAGACCTTGGAATTGAACATGGTGCGCAGCATGTCTGACTCCCACGAGACGGCTCCCTGCCTGCTTTCTGCAGGTCAAGGGCGTCGTTCGCCCTACATCGGCGCATCCTGGGCCCGAAGGCATTCCGGGACATGGTGCGCCGTAGCGAGGAGAGCCCCGTTGCCGGTCCGGCGGACTCAGCGGGCGAGCCGTGTCAGCTCGTGCGGGTGGAGGGAGTCGCGGCAGGGGCGGTCGCCCATCGGTGGGTGATCTCGCTCAGCGCGGTGGCGGCGCGGTCCGCGGCCGGTGACTCCAGGCGGACGCCGGGGGCCAGCTCGACGTGCAGGAAGGGGACGTCGGCGGTGTCGGCGGCCCGGCCCTCCATGTTCGTGCTGCCCTCCACCGGGCACTTCCGCGCCCAGGCCCGGCACACATGGAAACCGTGGGCGCCGAGGGCGTCGGCCAGCCGGCGGGCGTCCGAGCGGCCGGCCGATCCGGCGCCGCTGGAGGCGACCGCGTCGTAGCCGGGGGCGGTGGAGGCCGCGAAGCCGTGCAGTTGGAGGCCGGGCATCCCGCGGCGGACCAGCTCGGCGCAGACGGCGTAGAAGACGGTGTCCCGGCGGTGTGCCACGTCCGCGGAGTTGCCGACTCCGGCTCTGCGGTGTGCTCCCGCGATCACCAGGACGCCGCCGGGAGAGTCGCGCAGGACCCGTACGCCCAGCTGCTCGGTGCTCTCGTCGGAGACCGGGTGGGGTATCTGGATTGAGAATCGCGGTGTGCGGTCCAGGTCGACGTAGACGCGCCCCCAGCCCCGCGGGGTCACGGCCTCGTCGGTGCGGTCGGCGACCTCGGCGTAGTGGTGTCCGGAGACCCGGTCGAGGATCGTGCGTACGGTGAAGTCCCGTTCGGAGAGCAGCCGTGCCGCGTCCGCGCGATGACCGTCGACGAGCAGGCCGACCGCCCGCGCGACGGCGGTACGGTCCGCCCGGCCGGGCCGCCGGTAGCCGCCGTCCGGTCCGAAGCGGCCGGTGTAGTCCGCGACCTCCTGGGCCAGGTTCACCGGCTGGGCGTCCTGGCCGGGACGGCCGTCACCGGAAGCCGGTCCGCCACCCCGAGTGGCGTGGATCACGGCGGTCAGGCCACCGGCGAGACCGGCTATGACCAGGAGAATTGTCGTGATCGTTATGATGGGCGAGCGATTGGCACTCATGGTCGTATCAAGATATCCCGGTGAACATACGCCGTAGCCGCACCCCGCTCAGCCTGCTGGCCCCGCTCTCCCTCGTCGCAGCCGTCACCGGTTGCGGGCTCGTCTCGGACGACGGAGACGGCCGGCCCGCGGGTCGTACCTTCACCGTGGCGGCGGCCGGTGACATCCTGATGCACCCCGCGCTGGTGGACCAGGCCCGCAAGGACGCCAAGCGCACCGGCAAGGGCGTCGCGGGACTGGACTTCGGGCCGATGATGGCCGGCATCAAGCCGGTGATCAGCAAGGCGGACCTGGGCATCTGCCACTTCGAGCCGGTGGTGGGCCCGGTGAACGGCCCCTTCGAGGGCTTCCCGGACTTCCAGGTGCCCCCGCAGACCGCCAAGACGATCAAGGACCTCGGCTACGACACCTGCTCCACCGCCTCGAACCACACGCTCGACCACGGCTACGAGGGTGTCCGGCGCACCCTGGACGCGCTGGACGACGCGGGCCTGAAGCACACCGGCTCCTTCCGGACCCGGAAGGAGGCACTCACTCCGCTGATCATGGACGTGAAGGGCGTCAAGGTCGCGCAGATCTCGTTCGCCTACGGCTTCAACGAGCCGCACACATACCCCAAGGGCAAGCCGTGGGTCGCCAACGAGATGAGCCTGAAGGCGATCAAGGCGGCCGAGCAGCGGGCCCGCGAGGCCGGCGCCGAAGTGGTGATCCTCTCCATCCACTGGGGCCTGGAGCACCACCCGGAGCCCTCGGGCCAGCAGCTCTCCTTCGCCCGGGAGATCGCTCACCAGACAGGCATCAACCTGGTCATCGGCTGTCACGCGCACGTGGTGCAGCCGATGGAGAAGGTCGACGGCACCTGGGTCGCGTACGGCATGGGCAACCAGATCGCCCGGCACGAGGTGCCGACCGGGCTGACCGAGGAGGGCGTGATCGCCTGGTTCACGTTCACCGAGCACGGCAAGGGCCACTGGGACGTCCAGCCGCGGTTCGAGCCGACCCTGCTGGAGATCCCGCCGGACGCCGAGAACGCCACGGACGGCGGCAAGGCCACGTACACGGAGGACGACGCGCGGGACTACCGCCTGCTGGACGTGCCCGCCGCGCTCCGTGACGACAAGGACCTCACCGACCGCCAGCGGGCCCGGCTGCGGCTCGCCTTCGAGCGCACCGAGGGAACCCTCTACAACCGGGGCGCGGCCGAGGACGGCCTGAAGCCGCTGACCGAGATGCCATGACGGCCGTCCGACGTCGGGGCTCAGGGGGTCCCGGGGGAAGACAGGGGGTGGCGGTCGCGTCGCGCGGGCCCATGGGCGGCCCTCCCAGCGGTGGGCCGTGGGCCGCCCGCCCAGCGGTGCCGGCGGGCAGGCAACCCCTCCGGCTGCCCGAATCTGACCGCCTAAACGATGATGTTGCGCAGATCACAGCCATTCGGGGGCAACTTCATGTGTTTCCCGGTGGTCGGAGTGCTGCGGACACACGCGCGTAACAGGTGTGCCCGCAGCGCACACCGAACGGAAACACCGTCCCCGCTTGCTCCGCGGGGACTGATCACCTGTACAGCCTGAGAGGACCCTCCCTTGGCGTCACCGCCCCCGGCGCGGCAGCACCGATCCCGCCGTCGAGCCGACATGTCGCTGATCGGAGGCATCCGCCCGCCGATCGCGGTGCTGTCGGTGCTCCTGCTGTCCCTCGCCGGTATCACCGCGCTCGTACTGGGCCGGGTCGACAACGCCGGGGTACCCAAGGCGGTACTGACCTCTCAGCAGCACTTCGCGGAGGACGGCGCCATCGCGCTGCGCGCCTCCATCGACGAGTCCGTCACCGACCTCACCCGGTCCGCCGCGCTGTTCAGCGCCGGCGAGCCGGTCTCCGGTGACGCCGCCCTCGACAAGCTCGGCAGCACCTACCAGAAGTGGACCGGCACCGCCGTCGTCGAGATCCGCTCCGGCAAGCTGGTCGCGGCCCGGGGCGAGACCGTACCGCTGACCTCGGTGAACAGCGCCGCCCTCGGCGACGAGGGCGGCCTCGCCCCCCGCATGGTCCGGCTGAAGAACGGCGAGACGCGCCTGCTGTCCCTGGCCCTGCTGTCCTGGCCGGGCAAGCCACAGTTGCTGCTGGTGGCCTCCAGCAACCTGACGTTCCCCGGCATCAGCCTCGGCCAGTTCCGGTCCATCGCCGTGGCCGACCAGAACGGCGCGATCCTCAGCAGCGACGGCATCCCCGAGCCCGAGCAGGTGCGCAACGGCACCGACCGCGCGGACATCAAGGCGTCCAACAAGCAGCTGAAGTCCTTCGCCCAGCTCGCCGCCCGCAAGGCCCGACAGGATCCGCGCAGCAGCAAGGAACCCGGTATGGGCGGCTACCAGGGCGTGAGCGGCAGCGTGGTCGGCGGCCACGTCCTCAGCAGCCGGTCCGTCGCCGGGTACGCCACCCTCGCCGCGCCCGCCCCCGGCGAGACCACCACCGCCTCCGGACTCGGCCTGTCCGTCGTCGCCATGGTCAAGGTCAGCGAGGACCCCACCCGCACGAAGTCCGTGGTCCTCGGACTGCTGGCCGGCGGCGCGCTCCTGGTCGCGGGCGCCCTCGCCGTCGCCGTCCTGCTGGGCACCGTCCAGCGGCCGCTGATCCGGCTGTTCCTCGAATCGCGCCGGCTCACCCGCGGCGACCTGACCCGGCCCGTCAGCGTCCCCGGGTACGGCGAGGCGCGACGCGTCGGCAGCGCCCTGGAGCGGCTGCGCCGGCAACTGCTCGGCGAGACCGCGGAAGCGACCGGCACCGCGTCGCGCCCGCGCGGACTGCGCCGGGTCGGCACCCGGGCCCTGCTGAGCGTCTGCGCGGTCCTGCTGCTGGCCTGGTCGGCGCCGCTGATGCTGCTGGTCAACCGCGCCGACGACAAGGCCGTCGTCCCCCAGCAGCTCGTCAGCGACCAGCGGGAGCGCACCGACACCCTGAGCGACCGGGTGCGCCGCGCCCTCAACGAGGGCAGCGCCGACCTGGACTCGGTCGCGTCCCTCATCGGCAACCGCACCGACCCCGAGACCATGGGCAAGGTGCTGGAACGCACCCTCGACGAGAACCGGCGCTACCGCTCCCTGTACGTCGTCGACTCCTCCGGCGAGATCCTGGCGAGCAAGGGCAACAGCCCCAAGGTGATCCGCGCCCACCGGGTCTCGGACACCCCGATCCGGCTGCTGGGCCAGGGCGGCAAGGAGCCCGTCGTCGTCGCGGACGCCGAGATCCCGGGCCGCAACGGTGCCCGGCTGGTCGGCGAGTTCCGCGTCGCGTTCTTCAACGCGCTCCTGACCCGCCCGGGTCTGGGCGTGGTCCGCCTGGTCGACGACCACGGCAAGGTCATCGCCGGCAACACCGGCTTCCTCGCCTTCCAGGGCCTGCCCGACGACCACCTCGAGGACCTGGCCGCCGCCAGCGCCCAGCGGCTCGGCAAGAAGGCCCGAGCGAACGGGGTCCTCTACCGCGAACACGGCGTGCGGATCGCCGCGGCCGCCCCGTTCGCCGGCAGCGGTCCCGCCGAGTCCCTCGGCTGGAGCGTGGTCAGCTGGCAGGCCGCCAACCGGCTCGACATCCCCGAGTACGACAGCCAGAACCGGACCGTGCTCGCCGGACTGCTCGGCGCCGCCGCGGCCGCCGCGTGCCTGGGCTGGATGCACATCGTGGTGGCCCGTCCGCTGCGCTCACTGGCCCAGCGGGCCGAGGCGCTGGCCGACGGCGACCGCAAGACCGTGCTGTTCCCGCAGCACCACGACGAGGTCGGCGCGGTCACCCGCTCCCTCGAACTCATCCGGCAGCGGCTGCAGGAACTGAGCCGGCAGCAGCCCCGCCGCACCCCGCCCCAGGCGCACGCGCCGCAGCAGTACACAAGGAACTGATCGCCCGTGCTCTTCCTCTACACCGTGCTGCTGGTGTGCTGCACGATCATGCTCGTCGCGGGCATCGTCGAGCAGCGGCGGCACTACACCAACCTGGACCACATACCCACCCGGGTGCTGATCAACGGCATCCGCGGCAAGTCGTCCATCACCCGGCTCTGCGCCGGCGCCCTGCGCGGCGGCGGTCTGACCACCGTCGCCAAGACGACCGGCACCGCGGCCCGGTTCATCCACCCCGACGCCACCGAGGAGCCGGTCTACCGCAAGTTCGGCATCGCCAACGTCGTCGAGCAGATCGGCATCGTGCGGCGCGCCGCCGCGTACGAGCCGGACGCGCTCGTCATCGAGTGCATGGCCGTCATGCCGGCCCTCCAGGAGATCAACCAGTCCAAGCTGATCCGTTCCACGATCGGCGTGCTGTGCAACGTCCGCGAGGACCACCTCGCCGAGATGGGCCCCACCCTGGACGACGTGGCGCGTTCCCTGTGCCGGTCGATGCCGGAGGACGGCATCTGCGTCACCGCGGAGAAGGACCGCTTCCACATCCTCCAGGAGGAGGCCGACGCCCGGAACTGCCGGCTGATCTACGCCGATCCGGAGATCGTCAGCGACGAGGAGCTGCGCGGCTTCAGCTGGTTCACCTTCAAGGAGAACGTGGCCATCGCGCTGACCGTGGCCGAACTCCTCGGTGTGGACCGGGAGACGGCCCTGCAGGGCATGTACGAGGCGCCGCCGGACCCGGGTGTCCTCTCCGTCGAGCGGTATGTCACGCCCGAGGGGAAGAAGCTGCGCTTCGCCAACGTCTTCGCGGCCAACGACCCCGAGTCGACGCTGATGAACATCAACCAGCTGCTCGACCTCGGCGCCATCCACCGCCCGGTCAACGTGGTCATCAACTGTCGCCCCGACCGCGTCGAACGCAACGGGCAGATGGGCGAGATCATCCCCGACCTCGACCCCGAGCGCGTCTTCGTCATCGGCCACCCGGCCAAGTCCGCCATCGACGCCATCCCCGCGGAGTTCCGCTCCCGTGCCGTCGACCTCGGCGGCGACAAGCGCGACCCGCACGAGTTCATGGCCCGGCTGCTGGAGCAGCTCGGTCCCGACTCCTCTCTGGTCGCGATCGGCAACATCCACGGCCAGGGCGAGATCCTGCTGGAGCACCTCGCCGAACTCCCGCCGGACGACAGCCCCGACGAGTCGGTGGCCGCCGCCCCGGCCGACAGGGCGAAGACGGCGCCCGCCGTGGTCGAACACGTCGAGACCATGCAGCTGTACGTGCCCCGTATCGACCCCTACCAGGGCTACTCCGAGGCGTACGAGTCGCGCTACGGGCAGCAGCAGCCGTACGCCGCCCCGCAGGTTCCCGTGCAGCGTGACGCCGCGCACCCCTACCCCGACCAGGAACGGGCGGACCGGACCGGACGCGGCCGGCCGTACCCGGACGACGCCGAAGCGCAGCGGTACCGCGACGAACGACCCGCTCCCGCCGCGCCGCAGGCGCGCCCGGAGAACGGCACCGCACCCGGACAGGCCGCGCCCCGCGGGCTGTTCGAGCCCCGCATGTCCCCCCAGCCTTCCGCCGACGAGCGCCAGCAGTGGCACAGCCCAGGAGAACAGCGTTGATCCCCTCCGTCCTCACCCCCGAGATCGCCGCGATCGGCATCGGTCTGGGTCTGATGTTCTCGTTGATGTGCTACCTGGCCACCAACCTGTCGCCGGGCGGCATGATCACACCCGGCTGGCTCGCCCTCACCCTCATCGAGGACCTGCAGCGGGCCGCCCTGGTCGTCGGCGTCACCGTCCTCACCTACGTCGCCACCCTGCTGATGCAGCGCTTCGTGATCCTCTACGGGAAGCGGCTGTTCGCCGCCGTGGTGCTCAGCGGCGTGCTCATCCAGGCCACCGTGATCATCGTGCTGCAGATGGAGTTCCCGCTGCTGTACGCCAACCAGACGCTCGGGTTCATCGTCCCCGGTCTGATCGGCTACCAGCTGGTCCGGCAGCCCAAGGGCGCGACGCTGCTGTCCGTCGGCTCGGTCACCCTCGCCACCTATGTGGTGCTGACCGCCGGCATTCTGCTGGGCGCCCTGCCCTCCGCCTGAGTCCGCCTGTTCCCGACGCAATCCTGGAGCCCCTCACCATGCCGAAGCGCAAAGGCCGCCCCGTCGTCCACACGGCGACGGTGCTGGCGCTGCTCGCGGGCAGCGCGTACTTCACCTACGAACTACGCAAGGACGAACAGGCGAAGGTCCCGGCCGCCCAGACGGTCACCGACAACGCACTGCAGAACTCGGGCAACGCCACCGGCAAACAGACCTGGGAGCGGCTGAACGACCCGGCGCGGTCCGTGCTGCGCGACGGCAAGGGCGCGATCATCGCCACCTTCACCGACGGCGCCCGCACCGCGACCCTCAAGGGTCCCTCCCGCACGTTCACCGAGCCGGCGAACACCGGCACCAAGGTGATCACCGACGACTGGGTCCGTCTCATGTCGGAGCCGTGGACCAAGGGCGCCGAGAACCAGCAGTGGTTCAAGGACTGGTTCAAGCAGTACTACGGCAGCCAGGAGGACGACATCTTCGCGATCGCCTTCCAGTACGTGCAGGGCGTGCCGGTCAAGAAGGACTCCGCAGGCGTGCCGTACGCGGGCGACGCGGTGTTCGGCCCGTACAAGGCGGACGGTGTGGACCGCCTGGAGCAGAACGACTTCTACGACTACCTCGGCATCCCCTACACGTTCCGCAACGGGACGACGATGAGCCCGCGCCCGGAGCGCTACCGCGCCCTGGACTGCTCGGGCTTCATGCGGATGGTGTGGGGCTACCGGTCCCGCTATCCGCTGATGGCCAGCGACACCCTGGGCGACGGCCTGCCGCGCTCCGCCAACGGCATGGCCCGCTCCAAGACGGGCGTCGACATCATCAAGCTCCAGGGCCCGTCGCCCTGGTACACGCGTCCGAAGAACACCGACATGCTGCAACCCGGTGACCTGCTGTTCTTCAAGATGGACCACCGTACCGCCGACCACATCGACCACGTCGCCCTGTACCTGGGCCTGGACACCGAGGGCCACAAGGTCTTCATCTCCAGCCGCAAGGAGCAGAACGGCCCCACGATCGGCGACGCGGGCGGTGTCTCCCGCATCGACGGCAACGGCTTCTACGCCAAGCTGTTCCGCAGCGCGAAACGGCTGTGACCCGGCGGAACCGGCCCCGACGGCTTGCCACCACACCGGTGGCAAGCCGTCGCCGTCTTCCGCCCGTGCCGTGGTTCAGCAGCCGGAGTCCGCGATGACGAAGTAGCCCGGTGAGGTCTCCTTCAGTGTGTGGGTGACGGCCACGTTGTAGAGGCCCATGTTCTGTCCGGAGCCGTTGGCGTAGGTGTAGCCGCCGGTCTGGTGGGCCCGCCCGGCCTGCACCTGCTGGTAGTTGTCGGCGGTGTAGCACGCGGGCGCGGAGCCGGTCGTCGTCGCCGTGACCGCCGCGGAGGACGCGCCGACCGCTCCGGAGGAGTCGACCGCCGCGACGGTGTAGCTGTAGGCGGTGCCGGCGGACAGGCCGCTGTCGGTGTAGGTGGTACCCGTCGCGGAGCCGACCTTCGAGCCGCCCCGGTAGACGTGGTAGGAGGCGGCGCCGCTCACGGCGTTCCACGCCAGCGAGGCGCCGGTGCCGGTGGTACCGGTGACCGTGAGGCCGGACGGGGCGGGCAGGGAACCGGTGCCTGTGCCGCCGCTGCCGTCCAGGCCCCAGAACTTCGCGGTGTGGTAGCTGGAGCAGATGTAGGTGAGGTAGTAGGTGCCCGTGGTGCCGCACTGGTCGACCCCCGAACCGGGGTTCACCGCGAGGCCGTGGGCCATGCCGGAGACGGAGAACAGGGCGACCGCGGCCTTGCCGGTACTGTCGTCGTAGATGCTCTCGGTGGTGCCGCCGGTGAGGCTGCGGGTGCTGGAGGCGGTCTGGCCGATGCCCCAGACGTCGGTCCACTGGTCGCGCAGCTCGGTGCCGTTGACGGGGGCGACGGTGGTGTCGGAGGACCCCTGCCAGACGGCCACCCGCGGCCACGGGCCGGTGTACCCCGGATTGGAGTTGCGGACCTTGTCGCCCCACTGCTTCGGGGTGAGGTTCTGGCCGCTGTACTGGCAGCCGGAGGCGGCGGTCTGCGTGGTGGCGCACTGCGCGGGCAGGCCCGAGTCGACGGCGCCCCCGGCGAACACGTCCGGGTAGTCGGCGAGCAGGTCCGCGGTCATGCCGCCGCCGGCGGACAGCCCGGTGACGAAGACGCGGGTGCGGTCCGAACCGTACTGCGCCACGGCGGTGTCGACCATCTGCTTGACCGAGGCCGCCTCGCCCTTGCCCCGGGTGTCCTTGGACGAGTCGAACCAACTGAAGCAGGACAGGCTGTTGTTGGCCGAGCCGGTCTGCGGGTACACCACGGCGAAGCCCCATTGGTCGGCGAACTTCTGCCAGCCGGAGTGCGCGTGGTAGTCGCTCGCCGACTGGGTGCACCCGTGCAGGGCGACCACCAGCGGTGCGCCGGCGGCCAGGCCGGACGGCGCGTACTCGTACATCGCCAGGTTGCCGGGGTTGGAGCCGAAGTCGGTGACCTGCTGGAGGGTGCCGGCCGCGGCGGCGCTCGACGCGACGGGGACGACGACGCCGAGGCCCGTGACGACGGCGGCCAGCGCGGCGGCCAGTGCGGTCCGCCGGAACGTTCCACGCCAGGTGGAGTGAAGCATGATGCGACTCCGATGAGTGGTGGGGAGGGAGACGGAACGTACGACCGGCGGTCCGGGCCGCGACATGTGAGCGGCGTCCAGGACCGCGCCGCCCACCGTGGCTCCCGCACCCATGGTGCGGGCGGTGGCGCTGTGACATGCGGGGAGTCCCGCGGGCCGGCCGGCACGGGACGGCGGTGAACACCATCCGGTGGACCGCAGGTATGGCGACGGCCCACATGTCTCATCGACCGCTTCCTCCCTACCGTGTTCGGCCATGGACAGCACCAAGAGCCCCGACGAGGGCTCACCCCGACACCCCGGGCCCGGGGACACCGCCGCGTCCGGTCCGGCGCCGGCCGGCTTCCTGGCCGGCCGCAGGGTCCTGGTCACCGGCGCCGCCAGCGGCATCGGCCGGGCCTGCGCGGAAGGCTTCGCCGCGGCCGGTGCCGAGGTGTACGTCGTGGACCGGGCCGGCGAGACCGCCAAGGAGGTGGCCGCGTCGATCGGCGGCACCGCCGTCGTGGCCGACCTCTCCGAGGCCCAGGCCGTCGACGCGCTGCCGGACGACGCGGACATCGTGGTCAACAACGCCGGTCTGCAGCACGTCGCCCCGCTGCACGAGTTCCCGCCGGAGCGCTTCACGCTGATCCAGCGGGTCATGGTGGAAGCGCCGTTCCGCATCCTGCGCCGCACCCTGCCCCACATGTACACGCACGGGTGGGGCAGGGTCGTCAACATCTCGTCCGTGCACGGACTCAGGGCCAGCGCCTACAAGTCCGCGTACGTGACGGCGAAGCACGCGCTGGAGGGCCTGAGCAAGGTGGTCGCCCTGGAAGGCGCCCCGCACGGCGTGACCAGCAACTGCCTGAGCCCCGGCTACGTCCGCACACCGCTGGTCGAGGGACAGATCGCCGACCAGGCACGCGCCCACGGCATCCCGGCCTCCGACGTGGTGGACCAGGTGTTCCTGGACCGCACCGCGATCAAACGGCTGATCGAGCCGGCCGAGGTCGCCGAGGCGGCCCTGTGGCTGTGCACCGAACGCAGCGCCTCCATCACCGGCACCTCGATCCCTCTCGACGGCGGCTGGACCGCCCGCTGAACGCCCGGCACCACCCCCCTCCCCCGGCCCGTTCCCGCCGTCCCCCACGCCGACCGGGCCCGGCGGTTCCGCTCCCCTCTCCCTCCGAAACGGTGACCACCATGCCCAGCGCTCACAACGCCGTGAACGACCCAGGCACCCCGACGCGGCCGGCAGGCCTGCGCAAGATCGTCGCGGCCAGTCTGATCGGCACCACCATCGAGTGGTACGACTACTTCCTGTACGGCTCGGCCGCGGCCCTCGTGTTCGGCCGTGTGTTCTTCCCCGACTCGGACCCGCTGACCGGGACGCTGCTGTCCTTCCTCACCTACGCCATCGGCTTCGCCGCCCGGCCGGTCGGCGCCGTGGTCTTCGGTCACTTCGGCGACCGCCTCGGACGCAAGAAGCTCCTGGTGATCAGCCTGCTGATGATGGGGCTCTCGACCGCCCTGATCGGCTGCGTCCCCGGCTACGACACGATCGGCGTCGCCGCCCCCCTGCTGCTGACCACCCTGCGTCTGATCCAGGGGTTCGCCCTGGGCGGCGAGTGGGGCGGGGCCGTCCTGCTGGTCTCCGAGCACGGTGAGGCCGAACGGCGCGGGTTCTGGGCCTCGTGGCCGCAGGCCGGCGCTCCGGCCGGCAACCTGATCGCCGTCGGCGTGCTCTCCTTGATGACCAGCGTGCTCAGCGACGACGCGTTCGACTCCTGGGGCTGGCGGGTGCCGTTCCTGCTCTCGGCCGTCCTGGTCATGATCGGTCTGTGGATACGGCTGTCCGTCGACGAGTCGCCCCTGTTCAAGGAGGCGCTGGCCAAGGCCGAACGGCGCAAGGCGCGACAGCGGGCCGAGCAGCCGCCGTTCGTCGCCGTCCTGCGTCACCACTGGCGGGACGTGCTGGTCGCGATGGGCGCGCGGATGGCCGAGAACATCTCCTACTACGTGATCACCGCGTTCGTCCTCACGTACTGCGTGGAACACCTCAAGATCGACAAGCAGACGTCGCTGAACGCCGTGCTCATCGGCTCGGCCGTGCAGTTCTGTCTGATCCCGCTGTTCGGCGCGCTCTCGGACCGGGTCGGCCGGAAGCCGGTGTACCTGGTGGGCGCGGTCGGCGTGGGCCTGTGGTCGTGGGCCTTCTTCGCCCTGCTGGACACCAGGTCGTTCCCCTCGCTGGTCCTGGCCGTCACCGTCGGGCTGGTCTTCCACAGCGCCATGTACGCGCCCCAGGCCGCTTTCTTCTCGGAGCTGTTCGCGACCCGGATGCGCTACACCGGCGCGTCCATCGGGGCCCAGCTCTCCTCGGTGGCGGCGGGCGCCCCGGCTCCGCTGATCGCGACCGCGCTGCTGAGCTCCTACGGCGACGCCACCCCGATCTCGGTGTACGTGGGTCTGGCCGCGCTGGTCACCGTCATCGCCGTCGTCGCCGCCCGCGAGACCCGCGGCCGGGACCTGTCGGCCGTCGGGCCGGGCGGCTCCGTGGCCGGAGCGGCCCCGGAGCAGCAGCCGGCCGCCTCCGCCTGACGGTACCGGCCGCACGTCATCGGGGCCGGTGTCCTCCCTGCCGGGGGACACCGGCCCGCATCGGCCGTACGCTCCAGGCCGTGCCCCCACACCACCGTCCACCGACTCCGCAACGGTAGCCCACCCATGCCGCACTCCCCCGTCCCCGTCTCCCGTCACCTGCGCCGGCTGCTGGAGCTGCTCGCCGCGGGCGCTCCCGCCGAGGAACTCGGCACCGTCGCCGCCGACGCGCGCCGCGACGGCGCCTGCGCCGAGGATCTGAGGGAGGTGGAGAAGGCCACCGAAGCGGCCCTGCGGGTGCAGAGCACGCTGCGTCAGCACCGGCGCCGAGAGGCCGAGTTGACGGCGCTCTTCGACACCGCGGGGGATCTGGCCGCGCTGCGCGACCTCGACGCCGTACTGCGGTCCATCGTCCGGCGGGCCCGCCTGCTCCTGGGCACCGACACCGCCTACCTCACGCTGCCCGACGAGGAGGCCGGTGACACCTTCATGCGGGTCACCGACGGCTCGGTGTCCGGGCTGTTCCAGAACCTGCGCCTGCAACTGGGCGAGGGGCTCGGCGGTCTGGTCGCGCAGACCGCGCGGCCCTACGCCACCCACGACTACCGCACGGACGACCGCTTCCTGCACACCGGCAGCATCGACGCCGGAGTCCTGGACGAGGGACTGGTCGCGATCCTCGGCGTACCCCTGCTGCTGGGGTCGGGAAGCGGCGGCCAGGTCATCGGGGCCCTCTTCGCGGCCGACCGCACGCCCCGCACCTTCGCCCCGGACGAGGTGGCCCTGCTCTGCTCGCTGGCCGACCACGCGGCCATCGCGATCGACACCGCGAAGGCCATGGCCGACGCACGGTCCGCGCTGGCCGAACTGGCCGAGGCCAACGCCGTGATCGGGGAGCATTCCGCGGCCGTTCAGCGCGCCGAGGAGTCCCACGACCGGCTCACCGATCTGGTGCTGCGCGGTGGCGACGTGTCCGATGTCGCCACCGCCGTGGCGGGTCTGCTGAAGGGCGACGTCGCGGTCCACGACGGGTCGGGTCGGCCGCTCACCGCGGTGGGCGCGGACGGCGGCGCGTGCGCCGAGGGGGCGCAGGACGGGGGCCGGGCGGAGGCGGACGCGTTGGTCGCGGCGGCGAAGAAGTCGCGTGCCGCCGCCCGTGCGGTGTTCCGTGACGGGCGCTGGGTCTGCGCGATGCTGGCGGGCCAGGAACTGCTGGGCTGTCTGGTGCTGTACGGGCGGCCGGACCTCGACGGCCCCGACCAGCGCCTGTTCGAGCGGAGCAGCGTCGTGACCTCGCTGCTCCTGCTGCTGCGGCGGTCGGTCGCCGAGACGGAGAACCGGGTGCGCGGCGACCTGATCACCGATCTGCTCACCGCGCCCGACCGCGACCCGGCGGGTCTGGTGGCCCGCGGCCGCCGCCTGGGCTTCGACCTGGACCGGCCGCACGTCCTGCTCGTCGCCCGGACCGACGACGAGGCGCGGGGGCGGCTCGCCGACGCGGCCGTGCGGTACCTGTTCGGGAGCGGCGGTGTCAGCGCGGAGCACGAGGCCGCCGTGGTCCTGCTGCTTCCCGGTGAGGGCGCGGCGCCGGGTGAGGCGGCCCGTCTCGCCGCCGGACAGCTCGGCCGGCTGATCGGCACACCGGTCACGGTGGCCGGCACGGGTCCGGCCGCGGGACCGCGGGCCATCGCCGACGCGCACACCGAAGCGGTGCGCTGTCTGCGGGCGCTGCACGTCCTGGACCGCACCGGGCAGGGCGCGGGCGTCACCGAACTCGGCTTCCTCGGCGTGCTGCTCGGCGACAACCACGACGTGGACGGCTTCGTCACGGCGGCCCTCGGTCCGCTGCTGGAGTACGACAGCCGGCGCGGCACCCAGCTGGTCCGTACGCTGCGCGCCTATTTCGACTGCGGCGGAAGCCTGACCCGGGCGAAGGAGGAACTGCACGTGCACGTGAACACGGTCGTGCAGCGCCTCGACCGCGTCCAGGCGCTGCTCGGCCCCGGCTGGAACGCCCCCGAGCAGGCCCTGGAACTCCAACTCGCCCTGCGTCTGCACCTGCTGTCGGGCGTCTGACGCGCGGGCGGGGGCGCGGGGGCGGCCGCCGCACGCTCGGCCGTCCCCGAAGGGATGACACGGTCACCCTGACCGGGCGGTGCCCGGCCCGCTCTCACCCCGCGCCCGAGCCGCGTCCAGGAGGTTCCGCGCCACGATCCGGGCGCCCTCGTCACCGACGAGGACCGTGTAGTGGTTGGTGCCGGACACGCGCTGCGTGCGCACCCGTTGAGGATCGAGGGCCGCGGCGGCGAGCCGGTGCTCGTCGTACAGTCCCTGGGGCTCGTCCATCAGCCCGCGCTCGGCCCACAGGAGCACGGCCGGGCGGGGCAGCCGGTGCACCGCGCCCGACACCTCCTCCCTGAGCTGGTCGACGCCGTCGACGCGGACCGCCTCCCGGTCGCAGGAGGAGCGCATCCCGGGCACCTCGCCCACGAGATCGCGCTGGATGTAGGCGTCCACCCACGGTGACCAACTGCCGCCGAAGGCAGGATGCTTCCGCCAGAACGCGCGGTAGGCGTCCCGGTCCTGGAACGTCATCGACAGCCGCCGCACGGCCGGGCCGATCACCGCGTCGAGCAGTTCGTCCGGGTCCAGGTCCGCCGGGACGGGGAAGCCCACCCCGCCGTCCACCAGCAGCAGGGCCGTCGGCAGGTGCGGATGGCGTACGGCGGTCAGGGCGGCGGCGAAGGCGCCCATCGAGTGGCCGGCCAGCACCACCCGCTCCAGGCCGAGCGTGTCCGCCACCGCGGCCATGTCGTCGGCGTGGCCCGCGATGCCGTACGGGCCGGGCAGCCGCCCGCTGCGGCCCCGGCCGCGCAGGTCCGGCGCCACCAGCGTCATCCGGCCGCCCAGGTGGTGGGCGACGCGTGCCCAGCTGAGGCCGTTGGCCGTGATGCCGTGCAGCGCGAGGGCCACCGGCGCGGCCGGATCCCGCGCGGGCCAGCGCGACACGGCCAGCTCACCGCCGCGCACCGGTACCAGCAGTTCCTCGCGCGCCGGTGGGCCGGCTTCCGGCCGGGTCGTGGCGGCGGTTCCCGGAGTGCGGTTCATGACGGCACGACCTCTCCTCGCTCGGCGCCGGCGCGATGCCGGCGGGCCGTGCGGATGCGGTCCGGCAGTTTGACCACGCCGCCGGGAAGAAGATAGATGACCGCGACGAACAGGGCCCCGAGCAGGAACAGCGGCTGCGAGAGCGGTGCCCGCAGCACGGTGGGCAGCGAGGTGACCGTCTCCGATCCGGCGAGGTCGCCGAGCCGTTGGTCGGCCCAGGTGTAGAGAACGCCGCCGATCATGGGACCCCACCGGGTGCCGGAACCGCCCAGCACCACCATCACCAGCAGGGACAGGGTGAAGTCGGAGGTGGTGGTGCGCGGAGTGGCACCGCCCGTCAGCAGCAGGTACACGATGCCGCCGAGCGCGGCCAGGGTGCCGGCGATGACGAAGGCGGCCAGTTTGAAGCCGTAGGGGCGCAGGCCCAGCACCTCCACCCGGCGCTCGTTCTCCTTGATGCCCTCCCAGACCCGCCCGAGCGGAGAGCGGACGGTCCACTGCACGACGGCCAGCACGAGGACGAGGTAGGCCAGGGCGGTCCAGTACAGGGCCGGGGTGTGCTCGATGCCCACCAGCGGGGCCGGCAGCCCGTCGGCCGGAGCCGCCCTGCCCTCCTCGCCGCCGGTGACGCCGCCGGGGTCGCGCTGCACGAGGATCGACGCGGCCTGCGCGAAGGCCAGGGTCACCATGGAGAACGCGATCCCGTCGACCCTCAGGCTGACCGCGCCCAGGAGGGCGGAGAGTGCCGTGCCCGCCAGGAGTCCCAGCAGCGCGGACACGGCGAACGACAGGCCCGATTCGAGCAGGACGATGTCGGTGACGTAGGTGCCCGTGGCGAAGTAGAGCGCGTGCCCGAAGGACAGCAGTCCGGTGCGGCCGAGCAGCAGGTCGTAGCCGGTGGCCAGGGCGCCGAACACAAGGCAGAGGGCGAGCAGTTGGAGATTGCCGGGGCTGCCGATCGGGCCGTCGAGCAGGACGGGCAGGGGCAGCGCGCTGAAGGGCACGACGAGGAGCGCCGCCAGCAGTGCGAGGGGCCACCGGCGGGAGGCGTGCCGCAGCCGCTCCCGACGGGTGGCGGCGGTGCGGTCACCGGCGCGCGCCGGGCCGCGTGGCTGGGTGACGATGGTCATGCGAGCCTCCTGGTGAGCCCTCGCGGCCGGACGAGCAGCAGGGCGGCGAGCAGGACGACGACGGCGAGGTCGCCGAGTCCGGCGGTGGTGTAGTAGTTGGCGAACTGCTGGACGAGGCCCACGGCCACCGAGGCCAGGGCGGCGCCGGTGAGCGAGCCCATGCCGCCCGTGACGACGACCACGAAGGCGAAGATGAGCAGGGAGGTGCCCTGTCCGGGGTCCACGGAGCCGAAGTAGAGGCCGCCGAGGGCGCCGCCGAGGGCCGCCGCCGCGCCGCCGAGGGCGAAGACCAGGGTGAAGGCCTTCCGCACGTCGATGCCGAGTGCGGTGACCATCGCCCGGTCCTCCACTCCCGCGCGGACCACCAGCCCGTGCCGGGTGCGGCCGAGGAACAGCCGGAGCGCGGCCAGCACGAGCACGGCCGCGCCGATCAGTACCAGGCGATCGAGCGGTACTTCGGCGCCCAGCAGGCCGAAGGTGCCGGCGAGGGCCTTCGGGCCGGGGAAGGGCCGGGCGTCGGAGCCCCAGATCGCGGACAGCAGGGCCGGGACGGCCAGGCCGACGCCCACCGTGGCGAGGATCTGTTCGCGCGGGCGGGTGTAGAGCGGGCGGATCACGGCGAGTTCGAGCAGGACGGCGGCGACGGTGCCCACCGCGGTGCCGAAGACGACGGCGAGCGCGAACCCCGCGCCGCCGGGTCCGGCACCGGGCAGGTGGCCGGACGCGGCCCACCAGGTGCCGTAGGCGCCGACGGTCAGCAGGGCGCCGTGGGCGAAGTTGAGCACGTCCATCAGCCCGAAGATCAGGGAGAGTCCGGAGGCGACCAGGAAGTACAGGGCCCCGAGGCCGAGGCCGGTGAAGACGAGCAGGACGACGGTGGGCATCAGGTGTCGGCCTCCGGGAGCCGGGCGGCGGGGCGGGCCGCGAGGTGAGGGGACGGGCCGGCGGGCGCCTGTGCGGCGCCGCCGTGGCCGGTGCCGGCGACGCCGAGCAGCCGACGGGCCGCCTCGGCGTCGGCGAGCAGGTCGCCGGCGGGGCCCCGGTGCGCGGTGCGGCCGTCGGCGAGGACGACGCAGTCGCGGGCGAGGCGCCGCACCACGGCGAGGTTCTGTTCGACGAGCAGCACCGGCACGGCCTCGGCCGCGCGCTCAAGGACCTGGGCGACCTCCGTGACCACCTTGGGGGCCAGCCCCTTGGTGGGCTCGTCCGCGATGATCAGCCGGTTGCCGTTGAGCAGGGTCCGGGCGATGGCGACCATCTGCTGCTGGCCGCCGGACAGGGTGCCGGCGGCCTGCCGGGCTCGTCGCCGCAGCTCGGGGAAGAGGTCGTGCACGAGGCCGTAGGCCGGTTCTCCGGCTCCGGGCCGCTCGGCGAGGCGCAGGTTCTCGGCGACGCTGAGGGCGGCGAAGACGCCGCGGTCCTCGGGCGCGTAGCCGACGCCGCGGCGCACCAGGGCGTGGGTGGCCAGGCGTACCGTCTCCTCGCCTGCCAGCAGGACGCTTCCGGTGCGGGGGACCAGGCCGAGGATGCCGCGTACCGTCGTCGTCTTGCCGGCTCCGTTGCGGCCCAGGAGTGCCGTCGTGCCCGAGGCCGCCACCTCCAGGTCGACGCCGTGCAGGATGTGCCTGCTCCCGATCACCACCCGCAGGTCACGCACGGTCAGCAAGGGTGCGGGGGTCACCGTTCCTCCCCGAGGTAGGCCTGCTGCACCGTGGGGTCGGCCATCACGGCCTGCGGGGTGTCCAGCGCGAGGAGCGTGCCGTGGTGCAGGACGGCCACCCGGTCGGCCAGTTCGAGCAGCACGTCCATGTGGTGTTCGACCATCAGCACGGTGCGCCCCTCGTCCTTGTGCAGGGAGTGGATGAGTTCGGTCAGCGCGGGCACCTCCTCGGCGCTCACCCCGGCCATCGGCTCGTCCAGCAGCATCAGCCGGGGTTCGCCGACGAGCAGCACCGCGAGTTCGAGTTTGCGTTTCTCGCCGTGCGAGAGGGCGTCGGCGCCGACGTCGGCGCGGTGGGCGAGCTGCGCGCGCGTCAGCACCCGGTCGACCAGATCCGGGTAGGTGCCGGCGCGGCGCCACACCCGGAACGATCCGCCCTCGGCGGCCTGGGCCGCGAGCCGCACGTGGTCGGCGACCGTCATCCCGGGCCACAGGCTGGAGGTCTGGAAGGTGCGTCCGAGTCCGCGCCGGGCCCGGGCGTAGGCGGCTTCGGCGGTGACGTCGTGGCCGTCCAGTTCGATGGTGCCGCGCGAGACCGGGCTGACTCCGCTGACCAGGTTGAACAGGGAGGTCTTGCCCGCGCCGTTCGGGCCGATGAAGGCGAGGAACTCGCCCGGGCGGACGTCGAAGGAGACGGAGTCGACGATCGTCGCGCCGCCGACCGTCCAGCCGATGTCGCGCAGCCGGAGCACCGGCGCCGTGACGGCGGCGGGGTCCCGGTCGTCGAAGGCGCCGGCGGCGTTCGGGGACGCCGTGTTCGAGGAGGACATCGGGTCAGCCCGCCGTGCCGGCGGCCGGCGGCGCGACCTGGGCCATCGGGACGGTGTCGATCAGCTGCGGCCGGGCGGCGGTGCCGCTTCCCTTGAGGCGGGCGGTGAACATCGGCTGGAGCAGCGCGTGGTCCGCGGCCCGGATCCGCTCCCTGCCCTTGGGTCCGTCGAAGGTCCAGCCCTCCAGCGCCTTCGCCATGGCGGCGGTGTCCGTGGCGCTGCCGGAGCCGATCGCGTGCACGATCATCTGGGCGGCCGTGAAGCCGTCGGGGCTGAAGAGGTCGGGGGTGCCGCCCGCCTTCGTGATGCCGTCCAGCATGGCCTTCTCGACCGGGTTGTCCCCTCCGGCGCCCGGGAAGTAGTGGGCGAGGAAGGCGACCTTGGAACCGGCGGGGCCGAAGACCGGGTAGGAGGCGGTGCCCGCCAGTCCGGTGACGACCTTGCTCGCCTTCAGCACGCCCTGCTGGCTCAGCGCGGTCCACAGGGCGGGGGCGTTGGAGCCCGCCCAGGCGACGAACACCAGGTCCGGGCCGCCTGCTCCGGTCTGCCGGGCGAACGGCGTCAGGTCGGTGGCGCTCGGCGGGGCGAGCACCGAGCCGACGTGCGCGCCCTCCTTGCCGAGGACCGCCTTCACCGCGTCCACGTTGGCCTTGCCGAAGGCCGAGTTCTGCGCGAGCACGGTGACCTTCTTGCCCCTGGCGTCGCCGAGCAGGGTCCCGGCCGTGAGGATGTCCTGGTAGGACTGCCGTCCCGAGCGGAAGGTGTAGGCGTTGACGCCGGTGACCGCGTCGGTGGCGGCCGGACCGCTGACGTAGAGGACCTTGTTCTGGGCGGCCAGCGGCGCCACCTGGAGCGCCACGCCCGAGTCGGTGGTGCCGGCGAGGATCTTGTATCCCTTGCCGACGAGGGACTTCGCCGCGGCGACGGCCTTCGCCGGGTCGCCGGCGTCGTCCTGTTCGGTGACCTCGATCCGGTGGCCGTCCACCGTGTTCGTGCCGTGCGTGGCGTAGGCGAGTCCCGCCCTGAAGCCTTCCTCGTACTGCTTGCCGTAGGCGGCGAGCAGGCCGCTGCGGGAGTAGACCAGGCCGACCTTGACGGTGGCGGCCCCGCCGTCGGAGCTGTCGGAGGAGGTGCCCGCGGTGCCGGCCGAGGAGCATCCGGCGAGGAGGGCGCCGGTGGCGAGGAGGGTGAGCGCACGAAGGGATCTGCTTCGGAGGGCGTACGTGAGGCTGGACGGCATGGTGATCGGCTCCTGACCGTGTGGCGCGCTCCGCCCGCCGGGTGCCGTCGGCCTCGTCCGGGACGACGGCACCGGTCCGCCGGCGGGGTGGCGCGCTGTGTGATGGCCGGAACCCTAGAAGCGCGGTACGGCGGGCGGCATGTGGGCGGTCACCGCTCTTGGCGGCCAGGTCGTGGCTGCGGCACACATGGCCGGTGACGGCGGGTGCGGGCAAGGGTGAGGGGCGGCCGGTCGCCGTCGTGACGTCGTGTGCGGATCCGGGCCGGCGCACGGTAGCTACCTCTGTGGAGAAGGAATCGGCATGGACAAAGTGGTGGCCGCGGCCGCGCGGGCAGTGGCGGACATTCCCGACGGTGCGACCGTCGCGGTCGGCGGTTTCGGGCTGTGCGGCATCCCCTCGACGCTGATCGCCGCGCTGTCGGAGGCGAGCGTGTCCGGTCTGCGGATCGTGTCCAACAACTGCGGTGTGGACGACTGGGGGCTGGGGCTGCTGCTGCGCGCCGGGCGCATCGCCCGGATGACCTCCTCCTACGTGGGCGAGAACAAGGAGTTCGCCCGCCAGTACCTGTCCGGCGAACTGGAGGTGGAGCTGACCCCGCAGGGCACGCTCGCCGAGCGTCTGCGGGCGGGCGGCACCGGTGTCCCCGCCTTCTACACCCCGGCCGGCGTGGGCACCCAGGTCGAGGAGGGCGGGCTGCCCTGGCGGCACACTCCCGACGGCGGTGTCGCGGTGGCGTCCTTGCCCAAGGAGACCCGCGAGTTCGGTGGCCGCCGCTACCTGCTGGAGGAGGCCATCACCGCCGACTTCGCCCTGGTGCGGGCGGCGGTCGCCGACCGGCACGGCAACTGCGCCTTCCACGCGGCCGCCCGCAACTTCAACCCGCTGTGCGCGATGGCGGGGCGGGTGACCGTCGTGGAGGCGGAACGCATCGTGGAGGCCGGTGAACTGCCGCCGGACGCCGTCCATCTGCCGGGCGTGTACGTGGACCGGGTGGTGGCCGCCGACGCGTCGCTGGACAAACGCGTCGAACGCCGCACCGTGCGCCCGGCGCGCACCCGCGCCGAAGCGGCCGCCGGGCGCACCGACTCGGAGGAGAACTGACATGCCGCTCGACCGCGACCAGCTCGCCGCCCGCGCCGCCCGGGAACTGCGCGACGGCCAGTACGTGAACCTGGGCATCGGTCTGCCCACCCTGATCCCCGGCCATCTGCCGGACGGGGTGCACGTGGTGCTGCACTCGGAGAACGGCGTCCTGGGCGTGGGCCCCTACCCGTACGACGGCGAGGAACACCCCGATCTCGTCAACGCCGGCAAGGAGACGGTGACCGCCCTCCCCGGCACCGCCTACTTCGACTCGGCCCTGTCCTTCGGCATGATCCGGGCCGGCCGGATCGACGTCTCCGTGCTGGGCGCCATGCAGGTCTCGGCCCGCGGCGACCTGGCCAACTGGATGATCCCCGGGAAGATGGTCAAGGGCATGGGCGGGGCGATGGACCTGGTCCACGGGGCGCGCCGGCTGCTGGTCGTCATGGAACACGTCGCCAGGGACGGCAGCCCCAAGCTGGTCGAGGAGTTGACCCTTCCCGCCACGGGGCGCCGGGTGGTGGACCGGGTGATCACCGACCTGGCCGTCATCGATGTCACGGCCGAGGGTCTGCGCCTGGTGGAGACCGCTCCCGGTGTCACCGTGGCGGAGGTCCAGGCGGCGACCGGGGCCGGACTCCTCGTCGACGAGGGCGCGACCCCGGTCGTCGGCGCGCGACCGGTCTGAGCAACCCGGCTCTTGTCAGCGGGGCTTCGGGCCCCTACGGAGTGCCCGGCGCGGCGAGGGTGCGTCAGGGCCGCGCGGGCCGGGACCCGGCGCGGTGCTTGAGCCGGCGGTTGACCGTTTCCAGGAGTTCGTCGGAGAGGTCGCCGTCGGCCACGGCCCGGGACATGAGGACCGCGCCGACCAGGGCGCTGAGCGTGAGCACGGCCTCGGCCCTGGCCTCCTCGGCGTCCTCGGCGTTCTCGTCGAGGCCCGCGATCAGGTCGAGGTAGGCGCGGACCTGGCGCTCGTAGGCGTCCTTGAGGTGGACGTCGCCGTCGGTGCCGTCGCGTCCCGCGGCGGCACCGAGCGGGACCAGCGCGCAGCCGGTGGCCGGGGTGTCGCGGTGCTGCTCGCTCAGGTACGCGGACGGGGCCCGGCGGACCCTCCCCCACGACGAAAGGCGGCTCCGCCGTGTCCGAACCCGACCCCACGACAGCCGCGGACGGCCGCGCGGCACGCGACGCGGTCCGCGAGCGGCTGATCGGTGCCTGGCGGCTCGTGTCGTACACCGCCACGAGCACCGCGGGCGAGACCGTCAGCCCGCTCGGCCCCGCGCCGTACGGCCTGATCGTCTACACCGCCGAGGGACACATGTCCGCCCAGCTGGGCCGTGGTGACCGTCCGCCCCTGCGGTCGGCGCGCCTGGAGGACGCGGCGGACGACGAGCTGGCCCGGGCCGCGGCCGGCTATCTCGCCTACGGCGGCCCGTTCGAGGTCGTCGGTCCCACCACCGTCGAGCACCACGTCACCACCAGCCTCTTCCCGAACTGGATCGGCCGGGCCCAGGTCCGTGAGGTGGGCTTCGACGGCCCGGACCTCGTGCTGCGCGTCGCCACTGCGACCCGCCTGTGGGGCGCTGACCGCATCGCCGAGCTCACCTGGCGCAGACTGTCCTGAGTGACGGACCTGACCTGACGTGCTTGCCCGGCGGCTCTTCGGGTACGGCGTTTGCATAGGTGATACGTGCAATGGCAGCGGGAGTCGGAAAGCGATGCCTCCGTGACTGGTCTGAGTGGTTCCAGGGACGACCGATCAGGTCGACCGCGCGACGGTCCCGTGCCGCTCGCCCCCGTACTGGCGGACGCCGTGGACCGGCTCGCCCATCTGTGGTCGGACGCGGCGCAGGGCGCGAACCTGCGTCTGTCGCCGCACCAGCTGCGGGCGCTGCGGATCCTGCGGGAGGAACCGGGCCTCAACCTGACCTCGCTGGCGGTGGCCATGCGGATCGGGCTGCCGACCGCGAGCAGGCTGTGCGACCGGCTGGAGGCGGCCGGGCTGCTGGAGCGGGAGCTGCATCCGCGCAACCGGCGCGAGGTGCGGCTGCTCCTGACCCGGCAGGGCCACCGGATCCTGGACGAGGTGGCCTCGCACCGCGCGGACGCCCTGACGGCGGTGCTAGCGGCGATGGATCCGGCCGACCGGGAGGCTCTCGGGCAGGGGCTCCGGGGGTTCCTCACCGCCCATGACCGGACGGCACGGCAGCACCGGGACGGCGGTCCCTGACCGCCCCACCGGCCGTCGGCCCGCCTCGGCACCGGTGCGGACCCGTTCCGGCGCGGCCCACACCTGGGCCGCCGGAAGCCCGGCTCACGGAGCCGGGCTTCCGGCGGCCCGCCCGGCTCGGCACACCGGCGATCACGGCCGTGAGGCCGAGCACCCCGGCAGGCAGCACGGCCCCTTCACGCCGCCGGCTCCCTCGGGCACACGGCACGCGGGCAGGCCACGGGGCGCCGCACGCCGGGGGCTCCCCCAGGTGTGCGGCGGTCATGCCGGCCCGGACGGCCCGGCGTCGGAGACGGCCGGAGCGCCGACCGTGCGTCCGCGCGCCGCCGGCACCTCCAGGCGTGCGGCGGTCGCGGCAGCCGGGAGGGCCTGCCGACGCGCGGCCGGACGCACCGGCCGCAGGGGCGCCGCACGCCTTGGGCTCCCCCAGGTGTGCGGCGGTCACGGCGGCCCGGCGTCGGAGACGGCCGGAGCGCCGACCGTGCGTCCGCGCGCCGCCGGCACCTCCGGGCGTGCGGCGGTCGCGGCGGCCTGCCGGTGGCGGCCGGAAGGGCCGGCCGCGCGGGCGCCAGGGGTGGTCACCGGTCGCGGGGGTCAGGGGCGGCCTCGCCAGTCCAGGCAGACCACCAGGGCGTCGTCCGTGGCCAGGACGTCCTCGCCCCGGTGGACCGCCAGTTCGCGCAGTATGGCGCGGGGCACCTCGGCGGCGGGCAGCAGCCGGGTGGAGTGTATGGCGCGGGCCAGGGCCCGGTCGCCGTACGCCTCGCCCTTCGGGGAGTTCACCTCGTGCACGCCGTCGCTGACGAAGACGAGCCGGTCGCCGGGCTCCACCTCGAACTCCTGCGCGACGTAGTCCGTCTCCTCGAACATGCCGAGGGGCAGCTGGGCCTCGAAGGGGATCCGCTCGACGGTGCCGCCGCGCAGCCGCAGCAGCAGCGGGGAGCCCGCGTCCACGACACTCACCCGTCCGCTGTCCAGGTCGAAGTCGAACATGAGGACGGACAGGTAGCAGCGGCCCCGGTAGTGGGCGTACACGGCCTGGTCGGCCAGGGCCGCCTGGTCGGCCAGGGAGATCCCGGCACGGCGGGCGTTGCGCAGGGCGTTGATGGCCAGGCTGGTCAGCAGAGCCGCCTCTATGCCCTCGCCCATCCCGTTCGTCACGTACAGCATCAGGTGGTCGGCGGTGGCCGACCAGTCGAAATTGTCGCCGAAGACGGCGTAGGCGGGCTCCAGCTGGCCGCCGAGGTCGTACTCGGGGCGGGTGCAGGAGCGGCCCGAGAGCAGCTGCCACTGCATCTCGGCCGCCAGGGTGAGCCGGTCCTTGCGGCGGGCCTGGAGATACAGGTCCGTGTCACGCTCGGCCACCAGCACCTCGTGGCCGAGCACCTCGGCGATCTCGGCCAGTTCGGCCACGGACGCGCGGGCCGCCTCGTCGCCGGGCAGCGTCACGGACAGCACGCCGAGCCGGTCGCCGCGCACGCTGACCGGCAGGTGCACGCGCACGCTCTGGTCACGGCCCTCCTCGCTGTAGGGCTCCTGCGAGCCGAAGGCCCGCCCTGCGGGGCTGCCGTGCACCGGAACCGTCACCAGGTTGTGCGGCCGCACCGACACCGGCTGAAGCGCCGTCAGGCCGTAGTCGGCCATGAACAGCTCGACGGACTGCGCGCCGTACTGCTCGGTCAGCACGGCGCGCACGGCGTCGAGCAACTCGTGGGGAGGCGCCGTGCGCACCGCGCGCTCAGCGGTCTGGAATCTGTTCACGATGAGTAATGCACCATTCTTTCTCCCGGCAACGCGCGGGCCGGCCGGGGTGGCGGGCCTCGCGAGAGCCGCGTCGGTCGTTCCGAGGGGTCGGACAGGGCTGGGGCTCCTAGTAGGCTGAAAGGCGCCCCAGAGCCTGCGAGAGTGTGATCGTGACTGCCTTCCGCCGCCGCCCAGAGCCCGATGAGGTCGCACGTGTGACCACCAAGGCCGTTGAGCTGCTGGAAGTTGTGTGGGGCCGTGCGTCGACCGCGCCTACCTCCGCCTCCCAGTTGCGGGTGCTGCACATCCTCGAGCACCACGACGGCATCAACCTGCGCACGCTCGCCGAATCCCTCGCCTCCACCCCGCCGTCCACCAGCAGGCTGTGCGACCGGCTACAGGCCGCGGGATTCATCGAGCGCGTGGTGGGCGCGGAGGACCGGCGCGAGGTACGGCTGCATCTCAGCGCCCGTGGCCGCTCCTTCCTGGCCGATCTGCGGGTCCGCCGCGAGAGCGAGCTGCAGAAGGTGCTGGCGGACATGCCCGCCGCCAAGCGCGTGGCCCTCCTGGAGGGGCTGGAGGCGTTCTGCGCCACCGCGGCGACGCAGATACCCGGCGAGACCCCCGAGTCCGACAGCCGGACCGCCTGAACAGCCCGCTCGGCAGCCGGCCGCCGCCGCTCCACGGCGACGGCGGCCGGCGCCGGGGGCGGTCCCTGTCCACCGGAGCATTCCAGGTCCTTCCCCGTGTACGTCCGACTCGGCTACTCTGTTGCCTCATGGCTATTATTGTCAAACGACAACTGTTCTGAGAAACGCTCTTACCTTGTCCGAATACCCTGCTTCTGATGCGATTTGCGTCAACTGTGCGCCATGTCTCGAAAATCCGGGACACGACACGAGGATGGCTCGATGCCCGCGGCTCCCGAACTGAGAGCGCACGTCGACCGCGACGAGCAGTCCTTCGTGATCACCGTGAGCGGGGACGTCGACTATGCCGCCGTCGACGGCTTCGACCGTGCCTGGGAAGCCGCCGACCAGGCGGCCATGCCCCGCACCGCGATCGACCTGACGGGGGTCACCTTCGCGGACAGCATGCTGCTCAACGCCCTCATCGAGGCCCGTCGGCGGCATCAGTCCTCCGGGCGCGACCTGGTCCTGGTCGGCCCGCTGCGGCCCGCCGTGAGCCGGCTCCTGACGATCACCGGCGCCCTCAGGCTGTTCACCGTCGTCGAGGGCGGCCCTGGGTCAGCGCACGATCCGGCGGCGCCCCGCGTGCCGGAGCCTGAAGCCCGCGTAGAAGAGGTCGGCCAGCAGCACCGCGGCACCGATGACCAGCAGGTAGAACAGTCCGTGAACGGTGAACCCGATGATGCCCAGGACGAGGGCCACGAGGATCAGCAGCAGAAAAAGGCTCATCGGCTCTCCTAATCGGCCGTCGCGTGCGCCGGGTCAGCGGCGGGCCAGGCGGCGCTCACCACCGGCACCCGGGGTGTAGTCGAGGGAGTAGTGCGCGAACACGGCGGGCTCCTGGTCGGCCGGCAGCTCACCGTCCGTGTCGATGGACGGCGCCTTCTTGACCGTGTCCTTCTCGTGGGCGACCTTCAGGTAGCCAGGTCCGACGGTCGCCCCGTCGAGCGGGACGAACACCAGGCGCCGGCGCGTGGGCAGGCCGACGGTCACGGTGGCGTAGCTCGGCTGGTCGGTCGCCGTGTCGACGTAGACCGATTCCAGGATCCCGACCTTGTGCCCGAAGGTGTCGACCACGTCGTGGCCGCGCCACTCTCGGATATCACCTGCTTCGAACATGTGACACCTCCGTAGGGTCAGGTACCCCTGATCCCGCGGTTGACGCCGCCGACCGTCCCGGCGGCGCTCAGAACGGCGCCACGCGGATGCCCACCAGGCAGGTGTCGTCGTCGGTGTCGGACTTGCTGTGGGTCAGCAGGCGGTCCAGCGCCTGGTCCAGGGTCGCGGGAACGGTGCGCGCGGTCGTCAGCAGCTGCGCCAGGGACTCCTCCACGGACCGGTCACGGCGCTCGATCAGGCCGTCCGTGTACATCAGCAGCGTGTCGTCCACGGCGAGCTGCACCTCGTGCTCCTGGTACACGGCCTCCGGTACGGCACCCAACAGCATCCCCTTGACCAGCGGCAACGGCTCCGCGTCGCCGCCGCGGACCAGCACGGGCGGCAGATGGCCGGCCCGGGCCCAGCGCAGGGTGTGCCGGTCGGGGTCGTACAGGCCGCACACCGCGGTCGCGGTGACGGCGCCGGTCAGGTGGTGGGTGACCATGTTCAGCCAGGACAGCAGCTGCCCCGGTCCGGCACCGGTCACGGCGAGACCGCGCAGCGCGTTGCGCAGGACCACCATGCTGGTGGCCGCCTCGATGCCGTGCCCGGCGACGTCGCCCACGCACACCAGCACCAGCCCGGACGGCAGCAGGACCGCGTCGTACCAGTCGCCGCCGACCAGGTGCTGGGTCTCCGCGGGCCGGTAGCGCACCGCGAGGTTCAGTCCGGGCACCGCCAGCGGGGCTCCCGCGGGCGGCATGATGGCGTGCTGGAGCTGGAGGGTGAGCCGGTTGCGTTCGCTGGCCTGCTGCTCGGTGTGGGCGAGCTGGTCGCGGGTCGCGGCGAGCGCCACCTCCGTCCAGTGGTGCGCGGAGATGTCCTGGTAGGCGCCGCGGACGACGTACAGCTGGCCGCCGGAGTCGAGTACCGGCTCTGCCACCACCCGGATGTGGCGGGTCACGCCGTCCGGGCGCTGCAGCCGGAAGGCGGCGGACGCGGGCCTGCGGTGGTGCAGCAGGGTGCGCAGGAAGCGGCCGATGGCGACGGCGTCGTCGGGATGGGCGTGGACGGGCAGGTCCTCCAGCGGCACCGGCGCGCCGGAGTCGGGTTTGCCGTAGAGGTGGTAGAGCTGGCCGTTCCAGGTGATCTCGCCGGTGAGGAGGTTCTCCTCGAAGCCGCCGATCCGGCCCAGGCGCTGCGCGTGCTGGAGCAGGCTGGCCAGCCGGGCGGTCTCGTCCTCGATGCGCCAGATGAGCAGGACGCAGCCGCCGTGCCGGCTGATGTTGATGTCGGCGACGGCCGCGAGGGGGACGTCGTCGACGAGGGCGGTGAGCCGCATGCGGTGGGCGCGGTAGGGCTCGCCGGTGGCGTAGACCCGCTCGATCCGCTCGAACAGCTCGCTGTGTCCGGCGGCCATCGGGTAGGCCTCCAGCAGCAGCGCGCCGCTGATGACGGCCCGGGACCTGCCGGCGGGATCCAGGAAGCGGCCGTTGACGTGGTGGATGCGGAAGTCGGCGAGGTCGCCGCCGGCGTCCAGGTGTGGCACGAGCACCAGAGCGGGGTCGTGGAGACCGTCGGCCAGGTCCATCAGCTCGGAGAGGCCGGGCAGCACGGGCGGGGCGCCGCCGTGGGCGTGGTCCGGGGAACCGGTGTCCAGGGTGTGCGCGCACAGCTCGGCCAGGGCCTCGATCTGCCGGACGACCGGTGCGGAGGGCGAATCCTGGGGGCCGGGCCAGACGATCTCCAGCACGCCGTGGATGCGCCCGCCGGTGCCGGCGGCCACGGCGACCCGGCCGCCCTCGGGATGCTGGTGCTGGCCGATGGACGGCAGCCCGGTCGCGGCCAGGCTGCCGATCCAGTGCCCGGAGCGTTCGGTGAGGCCGCGGCGGGCCACCGTCGCCACTCCCGGGGGCACGTGCCGCCAGCGTCCGGCCTCGGCCGAGGAGAATCCGGCGTGGCCGGCCAGGGTGAGCGAGCCGTCGGCGCCCAGCGCCCAGATGGCGACCGCCTCCGCGCCGAGCGGGGCCAGCGCGTGCTCCATCAGGGACTCGGCCACGGCCTGGCTGTCGTGGGCGGCGAGCGCGCCGCTCTCGGCGGCCCGCAGCCGTACGGCCGAGGCGTGGCCGCCCGCGGGGTCGACGGCCTCGGTACCGGCCGCGGTGGCCGCGAGGAAGGCGGCGGTCACCTCGGACATCCGGTCGCGTGCGGCCTGGTTGATGACGTCGACCGCGAACTCCAGCGGCGTCACCCCGGCCTGCTCGGCGAGTTCGGCCAGTTGCCGGGCCGCCTGGGCCGGGCCGCAGCCGAGCCGTTCGACGAGGATGCCCTTGGCCAGCTCGATCAGGGCGCGCCCGTCCGCCTCGGCGTGCGCCGCCCGCACCTCGGCGCGCAGCCGCTCCACGGTCGCCGCCAGCCTGCCGATCGGGGACGACCGGCCGGTCTCGTCCGGCGCGCCGGAGGCGGTGCCGGCCGGTGCTCCGGCGGGCTGTCCGCCGTCGGCGCCGGCGAGTGGTCGCGGAGGTTCGGACGGGAGAGGGAGTTCACTCACGGTGGGCCTGTTTCTCGGCTGGGACGCCTCGGGGCGTCACGCGGCCTGCTGGTGGACGCCGAGGCGGCGGGATGGGGTCACTCGGCCAGCCAGCGGCGGACGCGGGAGATGAGGTCGTTCGTGTCGACGGGCTTGGTGATGTAGTCGTTGGCGCCCGAGGCGAGGCTCTTCTCCTGGTCGCCCGGCATGGCCTTCGCGGTGACGGCGATGATGGGCAGCTCCGCGTACTGGGGCATCGCGCGGATCTCCGAGGTGGCGGCGTAGCCGTCCATCTCCGGCATCATCACGTCCATCAGCAGCAGGCAGACGTCCGGGTGGGCGAGGAGCATCTCGATGCCCTTGCGGCCGTTGTCGGCGTGCAGGACCTGGAACCCGTGCAGTTCCAGTACGCCGCTGAGGGCGAAGAGGTTGCGCGCGTCGTCGTCGACGACCAGGACCGTGCGGCCGAGGAAGGTGTCGTCCACCACCTGCGCGGCCGGACGGTGCGGTTCGTCGGCGCGTACCAGCGACAGCACGTCACCGGGCTGTTCGGCGGACAGGTGCAGGGTGATGCGCTCGCGCAGCTCGTCCAGGCTGGACAGGAAGTCCAGCGGCCGGCCGCCCGCGAGGGCCCGCAGCGCCTGTTCCTGCGCCAGGTCGACCCGGTGCCCGGTGTGCACCAGGACGGGCACGCTGGCCAGCGCGGAGTCGCCGCGCATGGCCTCCAGGAAGTCCGCGCCCTCCTTGCCGGGCACTCCGAGTTCCAGGACCACGCAGTGGCAGGGTTCGGCCGCCAGCGTGCTCGCCGCCTCCTGGGCGCCCACGGCGGTGATGAGGTCGATCACCCCGTGCGGATCGCCGGGGTCGTGCGCGAGGTCGGCGACGGCCCGTTCGGCGACCAGGGTGAGCAGTCCGCGCGGGCGTTCCTCGATCACCAGGAGACGGCGTCTGCGGTGCGCGGGGTCGGGTCCGGCGGCGGGCAGCGCGCGGGAGACGGGCTCGGGCTCCGCGGCGGTGAGGGCGCGGGGCTGCTCCACCGGCCGGGTGCCGTTGTCCAGCAGGTCCTCGAAGTCGGCGCGGGCGACCGGCAGGTACAGCGTGAACGTACTGCCCTGGCCTGGGGTGCTGTCCACGGTGACCGCGCCGCCGAGCAGATGGGCGATCTCGCGGGTGATGGACAGGCCGAGGCCGGTGCCGCCGTACTTGCGGCTGGTGGTCCCGTCGGCCTGCTGGAAGGCGCCGAAGATGGTCTCCAGTTGCTGGTGGGGAATGCCGATGCCGGTGTCGACGACCCGGAAGGCCACCACCGGGCCGCCGCGCAGCACGCCCGCCGGCACCTCGCGGTCGGCGGCCGGTTCGATGCGCAGCTCCACGCAGCCCTGTTCGGTGAACTTCACCGCGTTGGACAGCAGGTTGCGCAGGATCTGGCGGAGCCGGGAGTCGTCGGTGAGCAGGTCGGCGGGCGTGCCCGGCGCGGTGGCCACCGTGAACTCCAGGCTCTTCTGGGTGGTCATCGGCCGGAAGGTGGCCTCGACGTACTCCAGGAGCTGGCGCAGCGGGACCCGCTCGGGGGCCACGTCCATCTTGCCGGCCTCGACCTTGGACAGGTCGAGGATGTCGTTGATCAGCTGCAGCAGGTCCGAGCCCGCAGAGTGGATGATGCCGGCGTACTCGACCTGCTTCGGGGTGAGGTTGCGCGAGGGGTTCTGGGCGAGCAACTGGGCGAGGATGAGGAGGCTGTTGAGCGGGGTGCGCAGCTCGTGGCTCATGTTGGCCAGGAACTCCGACTTGTACTTGGAGGCCAGCGCGAGCTGCTGCGCGCGGGTCTCCAGTTCCTGCCTGGCCTGCTCGATCTGCAGGTTCTTCGCCTCGATGTCGCGGTTCTGGGAGGCCAGCAGGGACGCCTTCTCCTCCAGCTCGGCGTTGGAGCGCTGCAGTTCGTCCTGCTGCACCTGCAACTCCTCGGACCTGGCCTGCAGTTCGGAGGTGAGCCGCTGGGACTCGCCGAGCAGCTCGTCGGTGCGGGCGTTGGCCACGATGGTGTTGAGGTTGACGCCGACGGTCGGCACCAGCTGGGTGAGGAAGTCCTGGTGGATCTGGGTGAAGCGGGTCAGCGAGGCCAGCTCGATGACGCCGAGGACCTGTTCCTCGACCACGATGGGCAGCACCACCAGGGCGCTGGGCACGGCCTGTCCGAGTCCGGAGGAGATGGTGACGTAGCCCTCGGGCAGTTCCTCGACGTGGATGATGCGCCGGTTGCGTGCCGCCTGCCCGACCAGGGAGCGGCCGACCGGGATGCGGGTGGGCCGCTCGGTGTCGTCCGGGTAGCCGTAGGAGCCCACCAGGCGCAGTTCGTGGCCGCGCTCGGTGTCCTCCGCCAGGTAGAAGGCGCCGTACTGGGCCGAGACCAGCGGGGTGAGTTCGTCCATGATGAGCTCGGCGACCACCGGCAGGTCGCGGTGGCCCTGCATCAGGCCGGAGATGCGGGCGAGGTTGGTCTTGAGCCAGTCCTGTTCCTGGTTGGCCCGGGTGGTCTCGCGCAGGGACTCCACCATGGAGTTGATGTTGTCCTTGAGGTCGGCGACCTCGCCGGAGGCCACCACGGTGATAGAGCGGGTCAGATCGCCCTCCGCGACGGCGCTGGTGACCTCGGCGATCGCGCGGACCTGCCGGGTCAGGTTCCCGGCCAGTTCGTTGACGTTCTCCGTGAGCCGCTTCCAGGTGCCCTCGACGCCCTCCACCTCGGCCTGGCCGCCGAGGCGGCCCTCGCTGCCGACCTCGCGGGCGACGCGGGTGACCTCGGCGGCGAAGGACGACAGCTGGTCGACCATCGTGTTGATGGTGGTCTTCAGCTCCAGGATCTCGCCCCGGGCGTCGACGTCGATCTTCTTCGACAGGTCGCCGCCCGCCACCGCGGTCGTCACCAGGGCGATGTTGCGCACCTGCCCGGTGAGGTTGTTGGCCATGGAGTTGACGTTGTCGGTGAGGTCCTTCCAGGTCCCGGCCACGTTCGGCACATGGGCCTGGCCGCCGAGCCGTCCCTCGGTGCCGACCTCGCGCGCCACCCGGGTGACCTCGTCGGCGAACGCGGAGAGCGTGTCGACCATGGTGTTGATGACGTCGGCCAGCGCGGCGACCTCGCCCTTGGCCTCGACGGTGATCTTCTGCGACAGGTCGCCGCGCGCGACCGCGGTGGCGACCTGGGCGATCGACCGGACCTGACCGGTCAGGTTGGACGCCATCACGTTGACGTTGTCGGTGAGGTCCTTCCAGGTCCCGGAGACGCCCGGCACGATCGCCTGGCCGCCGAGGTTGCCCTCGGTGCCGACCTCGCGGGCGACGCGGGTGACCTCGTCGGCGAACGCGGACAGCTGGTCGACCATCGTGTTGATGGTGTTCTTCAGCTCCAGGATCTCACCGCGCGCGTCCACGGTGATCTTCTGCGACAGGTCGCCCTGCGCCACCGCGGTGGCCACCTGGGCGACGTTGCGGACCTGCGCGGTGAGGTTGCCGCCCATGAAGTTCACGGAGTCCGTCAGGTCCCGCCAGGTGCCCTTGACGCCCTTGACGTCCGCCTGGCCGCCCAGTCGGCCGTCGGTGCCGACCTCGCGGGCGACGCGGGTGACCTCGTCGGCGAACGCGGACAGCTGGTCGACCATCGTGTTGATGGTGTTCTTCAGCTCCAGGATCTCGCCCCGGGCGTCCACGGTGATCTTCTGCGACAGGTCGCCCTGCGCCACCGCGGTCGTCACCTGGGCGACGTTGCGGACCTGGGAGGTCAGGTTTCCGGCCATGAAGTTGACCGAATCGGTGAGGTCGCGCCAGACACCGCCGACCCCGGGCACCTGCGCCTGGCCGCCGAGGCGGCCCTCGCTGCCGACCTCGCGGGCGACACGGGTGACCTCGTCGGCGAACGCGGACAGCTGGTCGACCATCGTGTTGACGGTCTCCTTCAGCTGGAGGATCTCGCCGCGCGCGGGCACGTCGATCTTCTGCGACAGGTCGCCGCGCGCCACCGCGGTGGCCACCTGGGCGATGTCACGGACCTGCGTGGTCAGGTTGCCGGCCATGGCGTTCACCGAGTCGGTCAGGTCCGCCCAGGTGCCGGAGACCCCCGGAACCTGCGCCTGGCCGCCCAGCGTGCCCTCGGTGCCGACCTCGCGCGCCACACGCGTCACTTCCGACGTGAACAGGGACAGCTGGTCGACCATGCCGTTGAAGACCGTGGCGATGTCGCCGAGCAGTCCCTCGCCGTCGGAGGGCAGACGGGTGCCGAAGTCACCGTCCCGCACCGCCGTCAGACCGGCCAGCAGCTGCCGCAGCTCCTGCTCACCGGGCCCCTGGACCCGGGGGTCCGCCGACATGCCGCTCATGCACACCCTCGTTCCGCTCCCCAGAGTCCCCACCCCGAGGACCCGGAACCTCGCCGGAGCCGTAGAGCTCCGCCCACCAGCGGCGATTCCGCGTTCGGCGGCATCGCACGGCAGACAATCGGTCGCAGATTAACTCAGTTGTCGGCCGACAACCAAAGTGTGCCGAAGCCCGACCCGGGCCGGAAGACGGAGCGGCACCCGGCTCGCGGGACGATGCCGGACGGGGCCGGAACCGGCCCCGCCGGGGACGCTCTGCCCGGCGTCACGCCGTGATCGCCGCCTGCACCGTCGGATGGCAGGTGGCCAGGGTGTCCAGGCCCACCAGCTCCACGGTACGCCGCACGGAGTCCCGCAGCCCCGCGAGCCGCAGCCACCCCCGTGCGGCCCGCGTCACCTGGTGGGCGGCGATCAGGGCGTTGATCCCGCTGGAGTCCATGAACGTGACCCCGCTCAGGTCGACGACGACCCGGGAGCCGGCGGTGGGGTCGGCCGGCGGCATGGCGCGGGCCAGGGCGCCCACGGTGTCGCAGTCGATCTCGCCGCGCAGGCCGAGCACGGTGACGCCCTCGACGTCGCTCCGGGTGACGGACAGCACACCGTCCTCCCCTGCCCTGTGTTCGTCTGCCACGTGCGTCCTCCGCGCCCTCGGTCCCGGCTGTGTCGCCGGTCTGCAGCCAACGTGCCCAGCCGCGCGGAGTGCGATGCACGACAGCGGGCATCCGGATCGGGGCGCTGAGGGAGTACGACGGCGCATCGCCGGGTAGGCGCGCGCCCATGAACGGGGTTTCGCGGATCGTCGGCAGGGAGTCCGTCCCGCCCGAGGAGTGTTCCCGGATGGCGGAAGCTGCACCTGTCGAGGTCACGGTCGCGCTGGACGGGGCGGACGGCTGCATCGCCGACGCGCGGCACCGCACGTCGGACTTCCTGGCGCGGGCCCGGTCGGCGCCGGGGCTGCCGGTGCCGGTCCGCACGCTGGAACTGGCCCAGCTGGTGGTGAGCGAACTGGTCACCAACGCGCTGAAGTACGCGCCGGGACCGGTGCTGCTGCGCCTGGGCGCCGCCGACGGTGTGCTGGAGATCGAGGTGTGGGACAGCGATCCGGGCCTTCCGCTGGCCCGGGCGGCGGACGCCGGACGCGTCGGGCAGCACGGCCTGGAGATCGTCCTGGCGGTGGCCCGGGACGTGGAGGCGCGGCGGGAGCCCGTCGGCAAGCGGATCACCGCCCGGCTGGCACTGTCCGGCTGACCGCGGCCGGCCCCGGCCGCCGTGCCAGGGGAAGGTACGGCCGTCCTGGCCGGTGCGGCCCGAGGAGGCGGGGTCCGCCACAGCGCGCACCGCACCCGTTCGGCGTAACGTGAGGCGCCGGGGCGGATGTCGGACCGCGCGAGGCAGGGATGCCGTGCGGAGGCCGGCCGGTCCCCTCGCCCGCACCACTCACGAATCAGGAGCGCACCATGGCGACACCTGTCCGCCGGCCCGCGGGCCGCGGTACCGCTGCCCGGCGCACCGCCGTCGGGCTCGCCACCACCTTGATCGCCATCTGCGCGTGCAGCGCGCCGGCGGCCGGTGACGAGGCCCACCGCGTGTCCGCCACGGCCTGCGCCGACAAGGTCTACACGGGGATGACCACGGCGCAGCGGGTCGGCCAGCTGTTCATGGGCGGGATCGCCGCGTCCCGTCCCAGCGCCGCGGACCTGAAGACCCTGCGCACCTATCACGTCGGATCCGTCATGCTGACCGGGCGCAGTTCGGCCGGCACGGCGGCGACGAAGAAGGTCGTCGACGGGGCGCGGGCGCAGGCGGACACGGTCGGGGGACACCGGGTCGGGCTGCTCGTCTCCACGGACCAGGAGGGCGGACAGGTCCAGGTGCTGAGCGGCCCCGGCTTCTCCGTCATGCCCAACGCGCTCACCCAGGGCAGCTGGAGCACGGCCACCCTGCGCTCCCGCGCCGAGACGTGGGCCCGGCAGCTCAAGGCGGCCGGCCTCGACCTCAACCTGGCCCCGGTCGCCGACGTGGTGCCCGCGAGCCTCGGCACGCGCAACGCCCCCATCGGGCACTTCTACCGCGAGTACGGCCACACCCCCGCCGTCGTCACCTCCAAGAGCGGCGCCTTCGCCTCCGGTTTCCGCAGCGCCGGGGTCATGACCACCGTGAAGCACTTCCCCGGTCTGGGCCAGGTCATCGGGAACACCGACACCACCGCGAACGTGGTCGACTCGGTGACCACGTCCACCAGCGCGAGCCTGCAGCCGTTCCGCAGCGCCGTCGCCGCGGGGTCGCCGTTCGTGATGATCTCCTCGGCGAAGTACACCAAGATCGACTCGAAGCACCTGGCCGCCTTCTCGCCGACCGTCATCAACTCGCTGCTGCGCACCACGTTCGGCTTCAAGGGCGTCGTGATCTCCGACGACCTCGGCCAGGCCGTGGCGGTCCGCTCCTACACCCCGGCCCAGCGGGCGGTGAACTTCCTGAACGCCGGCGGCGACATGGTCCTCACGGTCAAGGCGTCGACCCTTCCGGCGATGATCCAGGGCGTGCAGGCCAAGATGGCGTCGGACGCCTCCTTCCGGGCCAAGGTGACCGCCTCCGTGCACCGCGTCCTCACCGCGAAGGCCACGGCGGGCCGGCTCACCTGCAGCTGAGCCCTCCGAGAGCCGGAGACACCGCGAGCCGGAGACCGAGCCGGGCCGAGCCGATACGGGCTCGGCCCGGCTCCGTCGTCTTTACTTATGACTGGTTGAACAGTCCAGACTGATAAATCTAGTATGCGTACATGTGAAGACAGACATGGCTTCCGATGCCGACGGCGCCCGGGATCCGGGCGACCCCCTGCTCCTGGCCGCCGAGCTGAGGCTCGCGGTGGGCCGCATGACACGGCGGCTGCGCCAGGCCCACGCGGTCGGGGACGTCTCGCTCTCGGGCGTCTCCGTGCTGGCGCGGCTCGCCGCCGACGGCCCCGACTCCCCCACCTCGCTGGCCGAGAGGGAACGGGTGCGTCCGCAGGCCATGGCCACCACCCTCGCCCAGCTCGAACAGCGCGGCCTGATCCGCCGCACCCCCGACGCCGTGGACGGCCGGCGCAGCATCGCCGCCGTCACCGAGAAGGGACGCGCCATGCTCGCCGAACGGCGCTCCGAGTCCGTGCGGCGGCTCGCGACCGTCCTCGACGGGTTCTCCGCCGAGGAGCGCGAGACCCTCGGGGCGGCCGTGCCGCTGCTCGCCCGGCTGGCGGAACGGCTGTGAGCGCGGCCCGCCGGACCGGCGCCCTGCGCTCGGCCCGCCACGCCGAGACCCCGCCCGGCCGCGGCTACAAGTGGGTCGCGCTCTCGAACACCACGCTCGGCGTGCTGATCGCCACGATGGACGCGTCGATCGTGATCATCTCGCTGCCGGCGATCTTCCGCGGCATCGGCCTCGACCCGCTGGCGCCGGGCAACATCGGCTACCTGCTCTGGATGATCCTCGGCTACCTGCTGGTCTCCGCGGTCCTGGTGGTCGTGCTCGGACGGCTCGGCGACATGTTCGGCCGGGTCAAGATCTACAACCTCGGGTTCCTGATCTTCGCCGGTGCCTCGGTCGCGCTGTCACTGGACCCGTTCCGCGCGGGAGCGGGCGCGATGTGGCTGATCCTGTGGCGGATCGTGCAGGCCTTCGGCGGGTCCATGCTCACCGCCAACTCGGCCGCCATCCTCACCGACGCCTTCCCGGCCCGGCAGCGCGGCATGGCCCTCGGCATCAACCAGATCACCGCGCTGGCGGGCCAGTTCCTCGGGCTGCTCGCGGGCGGTCTGCTGGCCGCCGTCGACTGGCGGGCCGTGTTCTGGGTGAGCGTCCCGGTCAGCGTCACCGGCACGATCTGGTCGTACCTGAGCCTGCGCGAGACCTCGACGGGCCGGCCCGGCCGGATCGACTGGCTGGGCAACATCACCTTCGCGGCGGGCGCCGGCATCCTGCTGGCCGGGATCACCTACGGCATCCAGCCCTACGGCGGCAACGCCACCGGCTGGACGAACCCGTGGGTGCTGACCGGCCTGATCGGCGGCGTCGGCCTGCTGCTCGCCTTCTGCGTCGTCGAGACCAGGGTCGCCGACCCCATGTTCGACCTGACGCTCTTCAGGAACCGGGCGTTCGCCGCAGGCAATGTGGCCGCCCTGCTGACCTCGATCGCGCGCGGCGGCCTGCAGTTCATGCTGATCATCTGGCTGCAGGGCATCTGGCTGCCGCTGCACGGCTACGACTTCGAGGACACCCCGCTGTGGGCCGGCATCTTCATGCTCCCGCTCACGCTGGGCTTCCTGGTCGCGGGCCCGGTCTCCGGCTACCTGTCGGACCGGTTCGGCGCCCGGTTCTTCTCCACCGCGGGCCTGGTCGTGGTCATGCTGTCGTTCCTCGGCCTGCTCGCGCTGCCCGTCGACTTCGACTACGGGCTGTTCGCGACACTGCTGCTGCTCAACGGGCTCGGCCAGGGCATGTTCTCGGCGCCCAACACGTCCTCGATCATGGGCAGCGTCCCGGCCGAGTACCGGGGGGTCGCCTCGGGCATGCGCTCCACCTTCCAGAACTCCGGTACGGCGCTGTCCATCGGTGTCTTCTTCTCGCTGATGGTCTCCGGCCTGGCCGCCACGCTCCCGGACACCCTGAAGAGCGGTCTCACCGCGCACGGGGTGCCGGCCGCCTCCGCCGCGCACGCCGCCTCACTGCCGCCGGTGAGCACGCTGTTCGCGACGTTCCTCGGCGACAACCCGATCGAGCACCTGCTCTCCTCGGAGGGCGTCCTCGACCATGTGACCGCCGCCCAGCGGTCCGTCCTGACCGGCCACACCTTCTTCCCGCAACTGGTCTCCGGTCCGTTCCACCACGGCCTGACCGTGGTGTTCGGCGTGGCCGCGGGCATGGCCCTGGTCTCCGCGGTGGCCTCGGCGCTGCGCGGCAGCCACCGTCCCGTCCCGGAACGGGCCGAGCCCACCGACCGGCCGGCCGCCCGGACGTCCGCCGCGAGGTCGCGGAAGCCGTGACGGAACGTGGGCCGGTGCGGCGGAGGTCCGCCGCACCCGCCCCCCGGCCGGGAGGTGACCGGGTCCCCATCAGGGTGGCCCCCGTGGTGGTCGGGGTGGACCGCCCCCCCCGGGTTTTGTCGG